>NZ_CP151996.1:4236829-4555244 GCF_038593855.1 Lysinibacillus sp. FSL M8-0337
CATCATCCTTTAAAGATTGTAGCATACTGTTTAATGGTGTTACGCCGATTCCTCCACTAACAAATGTAATTGGAGCTGCAGTTTCTTCTAATACAAATAAACCTGCTGGCACACTTACATCTACTAAATCTCCAACTTGTAACACATCGTGAATAAAGTTAGATACTTTGCCATTTGGTGTATGATCGCTTTCCCGTTTTACTGAAATACGGTAGCCATCCTCAGCACTCGCTTGTGAAAGTGTATATTGGCGGTTTAATAAATATTCTTCCCCAGGTACTTTGACACGAATACTAATATATTGCCCTGGTTCATATGCCGGAAGTGGCGATCCATCTTCATTCACAAAGTAAATAGAAGTAACAAGGTCACTTTCAACTTCTTTTTTAGCTACTTTCAATGGTTTAAACATACGCCATCCACCATTATTTTCAGCTTTTTGATATAGATCTTCTTCTACTTGAATGAAAACATCCGCAATAACGCCATATGCTTCAGCCCATGCGTTAATAATATCATCAGTAGCTGCGTCACCAAGCACTTCTTTTATTGCTTTTAGTAAATGTTCCCCTACAATCGGGTAATGCTCTGGCAAAATTCCTAAACTACGATGCTTATGAGCAATTAACATAACTGCTGGTAAAATAGCTTCTAAATTTTCAATATGAACTGCTGCTGCATACACGGTATTTGCTAATGCAGTTTGTTGACGGCCTTTTTCTTGGTTTGTGTGGTTAAAAATATTCAGTAATTCTGGATGAGCTTGAAACATATTTTTATAAAACGTCTTAGTAATTTCTACCCCATGAACTTCTAATACGGGCACTGTTGCTTTAATAATTTGTACTGTTTCTTGTTTTAACATATCGCATACCATCCTTTCGTGATTACAATATAACGCTTACAATTCATTAAAGCAATATATAATATACATCTTTAACAAAATAGACAAATTTGATGTATTTGAAATACATGTTTTAAAAAAGCAATGATTTACAATAATTTAAGGTAAAAATGCTATAATTATTGAAGTGAATTACAGAAAGTAGGGTGTTCCAATGCGATTAACTTTATACACAGATTACTCCCTTCGAACACTCATTTATCTAGGTGCGAAGGAAGAGGGTCAACTATCAACTATTCAAGAAATTTCAGATGCCTATAATATATCAAAAAACCATTTAATGAAGGTGACACACCAATTAGGGTTGCTTGGTTACATCGAAACGATTCGCGGTCGAGGTGGCGGTATCCGTTTGGCAATCGATCCAAAGTCCATTACGATTGGTGAAATTGTACGCCATACAGAAGAAGATTTTCATCTTGTTGAGTGTTTCGACAAAGAAAATAACTTGTGTAAAATTGCACCTGAATGCCAGTTAAAAGGTGTCCTCTATGAGGCATTACAAGCCTATATGGCTGTTCTTGATCGCTATTCTCTTGACGATTTTTTACACTCCAAGGAGAAGTTAATGGCCTTGTTATTTGGTAAATAAAAATACCCGCTCAACAATTGTTGGTCGGGTATTTCTTTATGACAGTCTTATTCTAGACATTGCTTTTTATAATGCTTTTGAAAAGACAATCATATCTAATGCTCGTATGCCATTTTCATAAATGGGTTCAGGATACTTACTGAAAAAATTCTTTTCGATGGTATCCATCCGGAAGCCTGATTTTTGATAAAACGCAATATTGTTAATACTAGAATTTGCTGTGCCAACTAAAATATTTTCATATCCTTGTCCTTTACAAAGGGCAAAAATTTTGTTCAAAGCTTCCTTCCCAATGCCTTTGCCCTGAAATGCTTCCACAACCGCTATATTTTTCAACTCAATTGTTGCGTCTGACTGTGGAATAAGCAAGGCTGTGCCTGCCAATTTTTCACCGCATTTAATGGTGTAAAGTTCACCATCATTCATATATTGGCGAACGGTCATTTCACTTTCATCCGCTAGTAATAAATATGGTAAGTAGCTTTCACGGCTACCTTCCACTTTTTCTATTGTTGTATAATAACGTACAAAATCCACACGTTCAAAAACGTTTAATACGCAAGGTTGCTTTTCCTTCACTTCTAACCAAGAATGTTCCTGCGGAAACTCTTTTTCTACACCTAGACGAATAAAAGGCAACTTTTCCTGTGCCTTTTGTGAGCGAATATTGATCTTTCTAGCTCCTGCGAAAACGCGTTCAAGCCCTAAATCAAAAAAAGCAATTTCCAAAATGGCCTTTTTCGCTTCCTCATTGTAGCCTTTTCCCCAAAACTCATATCCTAGCCATGACCCTATATGACAACACTTATTTATATGGTCAATAAACATCAATGCTGTGACACCAATGAGTCGACCTTCCTCATTTAGCACAACACGAGGAACAGTCTTTCCTTCTTCCTCGTCTACACATTCACGTTTGATAAAATTAATGGTATCTTCCACTTTCCCAGCAGGTAACCCAAGCGCATCCCGAACCTGTGGCATTGAAGACAATGCATGCATTGCTTCAGCATATTTTATGTCATGCTTTACTAAAGTTACTGCCATATTCTTTTCTCCTTTTACGTATTTAGGTTTTACTATGCCAAACATGCATTGGACTTTTTGCTATATCCTCTACCGGCATATGAATCATGCGAAACACACGTTCTTCATTAATTTTCTGCAAATCTGCATAAACCTCACTTGAGCGACTTAAACCAACTGCCAAAGCATCAGCTAGTGAATTAGCATAATAAGCCTTGTCGACACCCGCCATTGCCATTGCACCGAAGCACATCGGACAAGGTGCCCCACTTGCATACATAACCGTGCCTCGTAAATCAATAGAACCGAGTTTTTCTTGTGCACGTCTTAAGGCAAGTAGCTCAGCATGACCTGTACTATCCGGACGCAAATGCAGTTCATTGACGCCTTCCCCAATGATTTCATCGCCCTTTACCAAGACAGCTCCAAATGGCTGACCGCCCTGTGCTATATTTTGAAGAGCAAGCTCCACTGCTCGCTCCATCCATTGATTCATATATACTCCCCCTGATATTTAATTATACGTAAGTTGCCACGATACACCGAAACGATCCTGAATCCAAGCAAACTGCTTAGAGAACCCATAGTTATTTAACGGCATTAACGCTTGTCCACCATCCACTATTTGTGCAACTAAACTCTCGATTTCTTCTATCGTCTCACACGCCAAAAAGATGGATATTGATGGAGTAAAGGAAAAGGCATGCTTAATTGAACTGTCATTCATCATAATTTTCAGACCTTTTAAATCGATTTCAGCCATTGCAATCTGTTGTGTGTCCTCCACATACGTTAAGTTTTCAATTGTTAACTCTGGGAACCATTGCTTATATTGCAAAATAGCCTCATGCGCCTGTCCTTGGAACATTAAAAATGTAGTAGCACTTTTCATTTATTCAACTCTCCCTCGTATCTAGTAACCCATTGTGCAGGGGTCATTTTGGAAACAAGTTCTCCAATCAAATCATATGGAATATTTTTTGTACTCGTAAAACGAATACAGCTTTTCCCCATATTTAGCTTAGTTGGTACACGCTTAGCATACTCCTCTTGAAACCAAGATAATAAAGCGTTATCTGCATAAATACCCATATGATAAACTGCTATATGTCGCTTTTGCGCTGCTAAGCTAATAAATGGTAGTGGTGTATTAGGTGTTACATGATAACCTTTAGGATATGACGATAACGGCACTACATAACTAATCATGTCGTAAGTCATTGTTTGTTCAAAGCCATCAGGAATATTCGTTGCTACTATGTCCGCAAGCTTTGCAAAACTATCTCGCCATTTTTCATCTACTTGTTCGATATATGCATGCATGAAATTCCCCCACTTTTTAATATTTTGATTCTAGAACGAATTAAAAATATTCCTTAATAGTAGTATGAAGCTTATTAGTTGGCAATAGTGACAGTGTCATTGCTACAACAATCGACAAAAGTTTCACGGTATGTAGCTTTTACCCCGAAAACCTTCTGCTCAACCATTGGCCTTTTCGGTAGTGTTCCTTCGTCTTAAAACCAGCCCTTGTGATTTCACGCAATCCGCTAAACGAGCTAGCCGTGTCTCTTGCTTTTTCGCACTATAAATGTATCGTGCCCAATCTTTTTGATATCCTGGCGTTAGCGCGTCATAAAAAGCTACATCATTTGGATTTTCTATCAGTATAGCGCGCAACAAAGGGACCATACGTTCATAGTCTCTTACACATTGGATCCTTACTGTCTTTTTCTTTGCTCTTCCGTCTTATGCAAAATGTCAGCATCCTTCTATTATGTACCCTAAATTTATCACAAAATATTAAAATTAACTCCTATTGTCCAAAATATGTACAAAAAAACGCTTGGATCAATTCACCAAGCGCTTTGTTCTTTCTTTTTCTTATCTTCCTGCTTGCATTGCATAATTCCTATAAACCATACCGTTCGTTTTCATCATTCCGAATTTTTCATAGTAAGGTACAAGGTCATCATCACAGCATAAATCAATCATATAAATCTCATCCAGTTCTTTTAGCATTCGACTTACTAATTCCTTGCCTATACCTTTATTTTTGTATTGTGGTAATACTTCCAATAATGGAACATAGGCAGATAAGACACCATCACTTATCGCTGTAATAAACCCTATCACTTCATTTGTGCGCTCATCAATCGCCAAAACTATTTTGCTGCTATTCTCCAACAATCGTAAATGGGTTTGTGGATTAGGTGGACTCGGCCAGCCTACAAAAAAACCATTTAACATATTTGAAGAAATACCTTCAAGTGAATTCTGATAAATCATTTTCTCAACTCCTAATATTTTGGACTATTAGTTAGCTGCAAAAAATCAATAGAACAGTAACAAGCTATTACCTCCAATATGTATAATGAAAACGTGCACTAGTTATTTAATCTTCGAAGAAGCAATTATACCTTTAATAATCGGGATACCTGTACCAATTAGCACAAATGGCAAGAACCACCAACCTAGTCCTTCGATTTTACCTAATGCAACAAGTACTATTTCACAAGAGATGATTGCAAATAAAATTAAGCAAAAGTTTTTTACTTCATTACATAATTTACGACTATTTAAATAAAATGCCTCAACGTTGTGCTCATCTAATCGCGTTGGATAATTATGCATATGTGGCGCTTTCTCAAGGAGCCCTAAAAATATCCACATAAAAATTCCGATACCTGGTAAAATAAATAGTTCTATTTTCGAACCCCATCGGTCAACCTCGCCCTTAGCATTAAAATGTGCTGGGATTTCTTCTGGTAAATTACCCCATTGAAAAATAATAAATAGGATGGATACAGTAAATAACCCGCAACCTATAACGTCCAAAGATTTTTCATACTTGGTTTTTGGTAATTTTAAAATTGGTCGATACATTGTCCCACATCCTTGGTTAACGTTTATGGTATGTATACGATTGTTTCAACTTTTTAGTTTCAATATATTTATATGAAAAACACTATCGCTTAATACCATTTGCTGTATTTTCATTCACTACTCACACAAAATAATACATAAAACTCCGCTTTAAGTAGTATAATCTATAACTTAATTCCCTCTTTATTTCATATTTTTCACTATGAATAAACTCATATTGCTTTTTAAAATCCAAATAATCTGATATAAATGGTATATATACATATTTCACCTTTTTGTAACATTTCTACTAAAATTACTAGGAAAGGACTTTTCAAACATGCGATTTACGATTTATAAAAAATTAATTCTCGGTTTTTTTATAGTTATATTAGTTTTAATAGGCACGATTGCCTTAAATTTTAAACAACTTAATTCAGTAAATGGCACTTATCAAGATTTACTCGAAGAACAAACAAAAAAGTCTATTAGTATACAAGAACTAAGAGTCATTGCAAAACAAGAAATAGTGAGTATGCGTGGCTATCTTTTACTTGGCGATAAACAAAATCGCGAAGGTAATAAATCCGCTCGTGAAGAATTCAAAACAAAATCAGAAAGTTTAATGGCTACATTAGAGTCAAAAAAATCAATTGAACTGTTAGAAGCCGTCAATAAAAGTGAGCAAAATGTTCAGCAATTCGCCGATCGAATGTTTTCATTAAAAGATGCTGGTGAAACAGAACAATATGAAAAATTAGATAGCACACAAGGACGTCTTATTTTAAAACAATTCGATGAGCGTGTTGAAAACCTTGCCAATTATCAAAGTGAAGCCGTAGAAGCAAAAATAGCTGCTACTTCAAAAGAGATTGATGCCATTAAGATGCAAATGATTTTGCTTGGTATATTTGCCGTGCTCATTAGTCTGATAATTGCAATGATTATGGGAACAATTATTTCTCGCCCTATTAAAGGTATGGCAAAAGCAGCACAAAAAATTGCTGAAGGTGATTTAACGGCTGAGCAAATTCGTATTAGAAATCGCGATGAAGTTGGTGATTTAGCATTAGCCTTTAATCAAATGGCCCAAAATTTAAAAAACTTGATTACCAATGTCAGTCAAAATACGGTGCAAGTAAGTGCCTCAGCAGCAGAGTTAACTGCTAGCGCAGATCAAACTATTCAAGCGACTGAACAAATTACTTCTGCTATGCAAGAAGTGGCAAGTGGCTCTGAAGCCCAAGGAAAAAATGCAACTGAAAGCTCGCAAGCTATGAAAAACATGACGAATGGCATTCAACAACTAGCATCAACAACTGCTGCTGTTTCTGAATTGGCTATTGAAACCAATACTGAAGCAAACAAAGGGAATGATTCGCTTCAACGTGTTATTTCACAAATGGATACAATTAATACTGCTGTCTTGGAGTCTGCAACTGTTGTCAAAAAACTAGGAAATCATTCTGTGGAGATTGGCAATATCATTAGCATTATTACTGATATCGCTGAACAAACTAATTTACTAGCGTTAAATGCTGCTATCGAGGCAGCTCGAGCTGGCGATCACGGTCGCGGCTTTGCAGTCGTTGCCGATGAAGTGAAAAAATTAGCTGAGCAATCTAAGAACTCTGCTGAACAAATTGCCGGTTTAATTTCTGAAATTCAACAGGAAACAAATCGTGCTGTCACTGTTATGGATACTGGTACACAAGAAGTTCAAGTTGGTATGAAGGTTGTTAAAGTGGCAGAGGAAGGCTTTTCAAAAATCGTTGACCTTATTGAGCAAGTTTCCAAACAAATACAAGAAGCAACAACTGTTTCAGAGGAAATGTCCTCAAGCGCTGAACAAATTTACGCATCCTTTGATGACATTGCGACAATTGCCCAAACGTCATCTTCGAACCTACAAAATGTTGCGTCTGCTTCAGAAGAACAACTCGCGACAATCGAAGAGGTTGCAGCTTCTGCCGCTACTTTATCGACAATGGCGGAAGAATTACAATCACAAGTTTCCAAATTTAAAGTTCAATAGCCAAATTGTGTGGGTGACTGGCACCCACACAATAAGCCGCAACTGTCGCTGTCGCGCCGTTTGTTGCGGCTTTTTTGTGTCCTATTCAGTGACTGGCACTCAAACAATTTAACCTTTGGATCATTTCAATTACTGCTGTTTCTTCACTTGGCACTTGTAATGTTGCAAGCTGGCCTACCTCATGCGCTCCAACACAAACACTGTCTAATGCTTTTACAAACATGGAGGCATCATTTGCGTCATTGCCAAAGGCGATAAATTGATTTTGTTCTACGCCTAATTTCTCCAAGCCTGTCCACTTATTAATTCCGCTTGGGCTTATATCTATTATGTTTTCCGATGCATGTTCATATATCGAAATCGGTAGCTTTTGTAGCTGCGCTACTATTTCTAAGTGATATGCACCAGGGAACAATACAATTTTTACGATGTCCTTTAGCTCCTGTAATGTCACTTGTTTTGCCAGCTTAAGTGGATCTAAATTTTGATAGATTGGATGTGTCTCACTACCTGTAAAGGCATAATCCCAATCACCGTCCACTAAGTAAGCTAATTGATAAGCCGTTATAATATGCTTAATGTCTTCAACAATATGTCCCTCGAATGCTACTATCTCTTTTATAGCCCCATCGACTGCAACAAATGCTCCATTACCTCCAACCATCGAAAATTGATGCATCGACTCGGGCAATATTGGTAACAAATCTCGAATCGGACGAGCAGAGGCAAAAATTACTTCATGTCCATTCTGTAAACAACTCTCTAATGCAGCTATAATACCAGCACTCAAAGGCTGACCTTTAAAACAAATCGTGCCATCTAAATCAAATACAAATTTCATTGTTTTACCTACTTTCGATGTATATAAAATCCCCCATATTATCTCATAAAATATACCTTTATTTGTTAAAAATAGCGTGTGAAGATCCGCTGATTCAAAACCTATTAGTACATTTCATCTTTAAAACAGAAAACAAATAATTTTTAGAATATTGTTGACATACTGAAAATATCCACGTATTATAACTCTCAACAACACATTGTAAGCAAAGATTGGAAGTAGTAGAAATGCTCGTGTACTTGTAGAGAGCCGGTGGTTGGTGAAAATCGGTAGACACACATTTTGAACTCATCCATGAGCTACTCCCTGAACCTCATCGAATAAGGCATACGATGCTTAGTAAGTTAAATGCCGGTTTCAACGTAAGGGATGTCGGTTTCCACCGTTATTGGGATAGACAGTGATAGCTGTCGATAAGGGGACTTTTTCTTGAAAGAAAAGGTCAATTAGAGTGGTACCGCGAGCAATAACTCGTCTCTATATTTTGATATAGAGGCGGGTTTTTTTTATTTTTTTTATTAATTACAACAAAAGGAGTGTTTGAAAATGGGAAGAAAAATTTGGGTGTTTGATACAACTTTACGTGATGGCGAGCAAGTGCCAGGGGCAAAACTAAACTTATACGAAAAAGTAGAGATTGCACAGCAACTCAAAAAATTAGGCGTCGATATTATCGAAGCTGGTTTCCCTGCTTCATCACAAGGCGACTTTGACGCTGTAAAAGCTGTCGCACAAAAGGTCGGCAATACGAATGACATTATGATTACAGCTTTAGCACGAGCAGTACAGGCTGATATTGATTCGGTATACAACGCTGTAAAATATGCTGAAAATCCAATGATTCATATGGTACTTGGCACTTCTGATATCCATGTTGAAAAGAAATTCAGTAAATCGAAAGATCAAATATTACAAATTGGCGTAGATGCTGTGAAATATGCAAAAACACTTTTACCGCAAGTGCAGTATTCAACAGAGGATGCTTCTCGTTCAGATTTTGAATATCTATGGAAAACGATTGAGGCAGTGATGAAGGCTGGCGCAACGATGATTAACGTGCCGGACACTGTTGGATTCGCTGAACCTGAGGAATTTGGCGCTATGATTTATAAGCTGAATGACCGCATGAAAAATCTAAATGACAGTGTTTTACTAAGTGTACACTGTCACAATGACCTTGGAATGGCAACAGCTAACACACTTGCTGCGATTAAAAACGGGGCAGACAAAGTCGAATGTACAATCAATGGTATCGGGGAACGTGCCGGAAATGCCGCACTCGAAGAAGTGGTTATGGCATTGAAAACACGCAGCTCCATCTACAATGCAAATACACGCATTAACACAAAGGAAATTATGAACACATCACGCCTTGTTTCTAGCTTTATGGGCTTAGATGTACAAGTGAACAAAGCCATTACTGGAGACAATGCATTTGCCCACTCTTCAGGTATTCATCAAGATGGTCTGCTTAAATCTCGCGATGCCTATGAAATTGTCCATCCTGAAGATGTAGGTCTGGATGATATGGAACTTGTTTTAACGGCTCGTTCAGGGCGCCATGCAGTAAAAAATGCACTGGAGAAGTTGGGCTTTTCAAATCTATCGAATGAAGAATTTGAAGGTATCTTTGACGGCTTCTTAAAATTAGCTGATGCCAAAAAAGAAGTTTACGACCACGACTTATATGTCATTGTAGAAAGTTATTATGAAAAGCATGATGCCAATCACGCCAATGCAACTCATTATAGTGAGCAATTTTTTGACATTGTCGATTTACAAGTCGTCAGCAATGCAAGCTTCCCTTCTGCTAGTGTAAAAATACGCAAAGGTGGCGAAGTATTAAAAGCTAGTGCAGTCGGTTCAGGACCGATTGACGCCTTGTATTCTGCCATTGCAGATATTGTACAAATAGATGTAAAACTTGTGGAATATAATATTAACAGCGTATCTCGTGGTAAAGAAGCGCTTGGTAAAGTAAAAATTACAATTGAGCACGAAGGCGCGAAATATATTGCAAAAGCGGCAGATACAGATATTTTAAAAGCTAGTGCAATGGCTTATATCAATGCTATCAACAGCATTGTTGTAGCGAACTTAACACCCGTTACAAACTAAATTTTTTAGGTGACAGGCACTCATACAATTCGCATACAATTCTCATACACTCACATGTGTTTTAAGGGAATATCCATGGAGACTTCAGCGGAATCCGCACAGAACATAAGCCGCCATAACCGCGCATTAGCGAGGATATGGCGGCTTATCATGTGCCCACGGAAAGCACAGTGCCAGTCACTCAAACAATTTTATTGACTGTCATTAACTAACTTTTGGTATTCTTCTTCAATTAGCCCTACATCAAGCCGTTCAAATAACGGTGTTACTTCGGTAATGCTTTTAGGTAGCTCTACTTGCTCATGCCACAGCAATTCGGTTATGCCTAACATGTTCCGAATTTTCTCTGTAGAGAACGGTAAAAATGGCTGTAGTACTTGACCTAAATTTGCAATCATATAAACGCATGTTGCGAGCGTTTGATGGCAATCTTCCAACTTGTCCTTTACTTGTAACCATGGTTGCTGTTCGTCAAAATAGCGGTTGGCTGCGCGAATATATGCAAAAATCTCCTCTAACGCTTGTTTAAAATGTCCCGCTTCAATCGCCACACCGACATCACTAAACAGTTGAATCGTTTGTTTCCTTACAGTCCCATCGACATCCACCTGAGGCACTTGACCATCAAATGACTTCTCGATAAACTTCAACGTGCGATTGACAAAGTTACCGTAAGCTCCTAGCAATTCTCCATTATGACTATAAATAAATTCTCGCCAAGAAAAATCAGTATCTCGGTTTTCCGGCGCATTCATTGTTAAAAAATATCGTATCGAATCTGCATCATAGCGACTTAAAATATATGGCACCCACACCGCCCAATTTTGACTCGTTGATAATTTTCGTTTCTCTAATGTTAAATATTCATTTGAGACAATATGTGTTGGCAATGCTTTTGCCCCAATACCCATCAAAATCGCTGGCCAAATAACTGTATGGAATGGAATATTATCTTTGCCGTGCACATAGTAAGCAATGGTTTCTTCATTCCACAAATCTTCAATGGCGATATTATGTTGTTTTGCCCATTCCATACTAGCTGTTAAATAGCCTGCCACCGCTTCAATCCATACATAAATTTTCTTCCCTTCAAAGCCCGGAACAGGTACGTCAACTCCGTTCGGTAAATCACGGGTAACAGCACGATCTGGTACGCCTTCCGCTAAGTAACGTTCAGTTAAGCCTAGTGCATTGTCTCGCCAGCGTTTATCTGCTTTTGCTTCAGCTAAAAACGTTTCAAGTCTTCCTTGAAATTGACTAAAAGTAAAGTAAAAATGTTCTGTTTCTCGGATAACAGGCTCATTGCCACAAATTTTGCAACGCTTATCAATTAATTCGAGTGGATCTAAAATTTGTGAACAATTATCACATTGATCTCCACGTGCCTTTGCCCCACAATTTGGACAAATACCTTCCACAAAGCGATCAGGTAAAAACTGTTTGTCCGTTTCACAATATGCCTGCTCAATCTTCTTTTTGTATAAATAATTATTTGCTAGCAGTTGTAAAAAAATAGACTGTACCGAATCATGATGGTGCTTTGCATCCGTTCTTGTATACAAATCATACGTAAATCCTAAGTCATGGAAACATTGTGTGAATTCATTATGGTATTGGTTTGCGATTGCTTCTGTCGTCGTATTTTCCTGTGCAGCTCGAATCGAAATTGGCGTACCATTACAATCACTTCCTGAAACATACAATACTTGCTCACCTTTTTGTCGGTAATATCTAGCCAAAATATCACCTGGTAATAATGCAGCGATATGCCCTAAATGCAATGAACCATTCGCATACGGCCACGCTCCTCCAATTACAATTGTCATCTTAAGTTACTCCCCTCAATCTTCCAAATTTCTTGTTATGCGGATAACATGTTACAACTATCTGCAACCTTATCTTCATTCAGCGCTTATTAGAATTTTTCTCCTAAATTTTAATAGCTAACGCTTTTTGAAGATAAAAAAAACGCCCTAATCATGACTGATTAGGACGAGTATACCCGTGTTACCACCTATATTTACAAATAGCTCACACTATTTGCCTTAATCAGTACGTCTTGCATTTAAATAAGAGATACTGCCGCTGTTGTAACGAGTGCCCACCTCGTCGTAATCTACTCGCAAAAAGCTTTCGGTACGAAGCTCAAAGGTCATTTTCAAAAGGGTTCATTTACCTCATTTCCACCAACAGAGGCTCTCTATTAAATGCTTGTCCAATTTACTTTTCCTTCTCAACGCTTTTATTATAGTTTGGCACTATTTTACTCTTTCCCCTTATGAAATGCAACGTAAACATTCACGAGCTTGCTATAGATGGTTGAAGAACAATAATACATTTTTATAAAATCGTCGCAAGTGCAGATGGTATTTCCTGTAGATTATCTATCACAATATGCGCCTTTTGTAATTCGGATTCTTGAGCAAAATCAAAGCGTACAGCGATTGAAAATAGCTGATTATCTCGTGCTGCTTGGATATCTGATGAACGATCCCCGACAACAGCGCCAGCTTGAATGGAATTTTCTTCGATTACACTTCTTACTAAATCAGATTTATGACCACTTGGAATAGACTGAATACTGTATGTTCCTTCTATAAAACGGTTCAGCTTATATGTTTCAACGATTGCTTGCAAGTACTCTTTTTGTCCGTTGCTCGCTATGTATAAATGATAGTCGTTTGCTAAAGTAGCGAGTGTTTGTTCTGCATTTGGATACAATGCGCCTTTGCCGTTTCGTATTAGCTCGATAAGCTTTTCATGAAATAAAACATTACTAGCTTCACGCACCTCTAATGTGTGCATAGGGCATAATGTTTCCCATACAACAGGCAATGTAACCCCCATAATTTCACGATATTGAGCAATGGGTGTTTCCCCCTGCCATAATCCCTTTGTACGTAGCACATCGAATGTCGCAGAAAGAGCCGGCTCCAAAATAAGATTTGTTTGAAATAATGTGCCATCCATATCAAAAATAATTGCTTTTTTCATATTACCACTCCTTTTTTAATCATTAAAAAACTCCATATGCGGTTTTTCTTTTTTATAGTAAGCTAAGCGATCCTGCAAAGTACCTGTATGGAATTCAAATTTATGACCATCAGGATCGGTGAAATAGATAGATTGTTTATCTAGCTCATCTCTTAGCCTACCCTCTAAAATATTGACTTTATAATGTACAAGCTTTTCATAGATAGTATCGAAATCTTTTGCATCAATAGAGAAAGCAATATGTGTATAGGATTGGTGAATGTCGTTACGTGGAATATCCGCTTCCTCATTTAACGCAAACCAAAGCCCATTTACATCAAAATAGGCAGTGCTTCTCCCTTTCACTAAAAGCTTGGCATCAAAAACATTTTGGTAAAACGCTATAGATTGCGCTAAATTTGAAACAGAAAATAAAAAATGATTAATAGTTTGTATAGTCATACTACATCTCCTCGAACAATTAGATAGCAACTCCGCAGTCATTGCGAAGTTGCTCCTTAACGTTTCTCGACTATTTCTTTCCCTTCTTTAACCCTTTCGCAATTTGCTTCCATTTGCGTTGCTCATTCAGTTTTGCTTGCACATTCGTTTTCCGCTCTATAAAAGCAAGTTCTTTTTGCAATTTAAAATAGCTTTGTAAGCGTGATGGTTCAAGCGTTCCATCTAAAATGGCTTGCTGTACAGCGCAATGCGGCTCTTTATGGTGGGTACAATCCCTGTAACGACATGTAGTCGCAAATTCTTCAATATCACGGAAACTAGAAGAGAGACTTTCACTTTGATCCCATAATTGCAATTCACGCATCCCTGGCGTATCAATTAAGCAACCGCCACTCGGCAGTACAATTAATTCCCGATGTGTTGTTGTATGGCGACCTTTAGCATCATCTTCTCGTATAGCTGAAACTTTCATCAGCTCTTCTCCATTTAAAGCATTCATTAAAGTAGATTTCCCCGCACCCGATGAACCGAGCAGTGCACCCGTCACCCCTTCCGTAAAGAGCATCTGAATAGCTTCTATCCCTTCACCTGAACGTGCACTAGTTACAAAAATATCTACTCCAAATGCGACATGCTCAACCTCACGTACCATGCTCGGTATATCCTCACATAAATCGGCCTTTGTTAGGACAACTACCGGCTTAGCCCCTGAATCCCAAGCGGCTACTAAATAGCGCTCTAAACGGCGAATATTAAAATCGGCATTTAAGCTCATGACAAGAAGAACGATATCAACATTTGACGCGACTATTTGTTCTTTTATTTCTAATCCTGCCACCTTGCGAGAAAAAACGGACTTGCGATTAAATAATTTATGAATAATCGCCTTTTCTTCTCCTGCCATCTTCTCCACTAGTACCCAATCCCCAACTGCTGGATAGTCTTCTCTAGCGAGTGATGTATACGCAAAATGCCCAGCGATGGTCGCTAACCATTCTCCTTCTTCAGCTAATACACGGTATGAATGTTTATGCTCCAAAGCAACCCTTGCAGGTACGCAATTTGCTAACTTTGTTTCCTCTTTAAAAGCAGTGAATTGCTCTTGAAAATATGTTGAAAAACCTAAAGTTGTTAAATTCAATTGTTAGTCCTCCTAAATGTGTCTATCCATTACGCCTCTTAATGCGTTACAAACATAAAAAAACTTTGCAACTGCATTTCGGCAGTTACAAAGTTTCACAGGCACGTTTAAGGGAATATACAAATATAGCCATTGCCACATAGTAGTATTTCACGCTACAAAGCAAGGTCAAATTGTATATTTTAGGCGTGTGAAATTGAACAAACCGAAATGCAGTTCGTTAAAAACGGCTCTATTCATCATGTCACATCACCTACTTCCAATTTAGATGTTTCCAATATATCTAATTTTTTCAAAATTGTCAAATCGTTCTATCGAAGCATGTATGCCCTTCCTATCTGCATATAATGTACAAGACCCCAATTTACGAAGGAGATGTTGAATTGTCAAAAATTATTTCGATCAGTACATATCAACCACCTTACACATTGCAACAAGCGAATGCAGAGGCGTTAACAAAGGAACTATTTTACGAAAAAATCCCCAAATTAGAGCGTTATTTAAAAGTATTCGATAGTGGTGGCATCCATACTCGCCATTTCTGTGTACCAGCCGAATGGCACCGCAATGAGCATACTTTTGAAGAGCGAAACAATCTGTATATAGCGTTAGCAACGCAATATAGTGTTGAGGTCATTCAAGCTTGTTTACAAAATGAATCATTTTTAGAAGCACCGATTTCTCCTAACGAAATAGATGCCATTATTTTCGTAAGTAGTACGGGCATCTCTACACCAAGCATCGATGCCAGAATTATGAATCAACTACCTTTTTCGGATCAGTTAAAGCGTATTCCTCTATGGGGGTTAGGTTGTGCTGGTGGAGCAGCTGGCATAAGTCGTGCCTATGATTATTGCAAAGCACATCCTCAAGCAAAGGTGCTTGTTGTATGTGTTGAACTTTGTAGCTTAACCTTTCAACAAAACGATTTTTCAAAAAGTAATTTAATCGGTGCATCCTTATTCGCAGATGGTGCAGCTTGCATACTCGTTTGCGGAGACGATGCAACAATACAGACGAAGAAAGCAGTTCCTTCGATTGTTACAACTGACTCGAAGTGGATGCCCGATTCGGAAAATGTGATGGGCTGGAATATAAAAAATAACGGGCTTCATGTCGTTTTCCAGAAAAGTATTCCAGCGATTATTACGAATTGGCTAGGCCCTTTCATTGAACAATTTTTAGTTGAACAACATCTTTTCAGCGAACAGCTCGATCATTTTATTGCACATCCTGGGGGTAAAAAGGTGTTAAAAGCCTATGAGGATGCGCTATATCTTTCTGAACAAAAAACCGACATTTCTCGGGAAATATTACGCAAGCACGGTAATATGTCCTCGCCTACCGTATTATATGTACTCGAACAATTTATGTTAAACGAAGGACATGTAGATGATATTGGGTTGCTTGTCGCCCTTGGTCCTGGCTTCTGTGCGGAAGTTGTATTACTTAAATGGAGGGAGTAGTATGCTATTTTACTTTATTTTAATTCTTGTAATTCTACAAAGATTAACAGAGGTTTTCATAGCCAAACGCCATGAAAAATGGATGCTTGCAAAAGGTGCCTATGAAGTAGGTGAATCACATTATTCCTATATGGTTGCCATGCATGTATGCTTTTTTCTATTTTTGATTATTGAAGTTGTTACAAATAATATTGGTCCATCGCCCTTATTTCCGTTATTTTTCTTATTATTTCTCTTAGTGCAAGCTTTACGTATTTGGTGTATCCGATCATTAGGGCCTTTTTGGAATACGAAAATTTTGATTTTACCAGGTGCAGAAGTTGTCAGGAAGGGACCCTATACATTTATGCGTCACCCTAATTATGCCGTTGTTAGTTTAGAAATTCTGCTGCTGCCTATTATGTTTCAAGCTTATTTTACAGCATTTTGTTTTACGCTCTTAAACATTACAATGCTGTCTGTACGAATTCCAATAGAGGAAAAAGCATTGCGAGATGCGACGAACTATAATCATGTATTTAAAAAGGATCTACCACAAAAGTAATGTGGTAGATCCAGCTTGTCTCCTACAGTAATCTATATTCCATGCATTATTACTAAATCCAGCGAGCCCGAACACTGCGCTTTTCAAAGGCAAGCGCCGAATCTCATTAATTGCGTTACGGGTTGCTCGCTTTTTTGCGGGCGTGGCTTAAGCCTCATGCTTTTCCGCAGGAGTCGAACAACCCCTTCACTTTGATTAAACGTTATAGTTCGTTAACTCCTATCATTAAAAGTAAGCTGAACAGGCAACCCACTATTTAGCCTCTTTAACTCCACTCCCAATTAAAAGGGTCCTCTAGCTGTTCCCAAGGCTCGGCAAACTCATTCGTTGTCAAAAGGCATGCATCGAGCTCTTTTGTAATTTCTTCTTGATCTAAGTCTATCCCTATAATGACTAACTGTGTCATACGGTCACCGAACTCTTCATCCCAATCGTCCAATACCTCTGGGCTTTGTAAAAAGACATCCTGTTGCTGTGCTGTAGGTAAAGCTGCTACCCAATAAGAAACAGGTTCAATTTTCGCAGACGAACCTGCTTGTGACAGCAATAATGCCACATCTTGATGCCTCGCACTCCAAATAATACCCTTGGCACGGACAATTGATGCTGGCATGTTATCACACCACTCTACAAAGCGCATTGGATGGAAAGGGATTTTACGCTTATAAGTGAATGAAGTAATACCGTACTCTTCTGTCTCTGGTGTATGATTTTCATGACCGAGTTCTAACTCTTTTAACCAACCTGCCGATTCTGATACTCTCTCAAAATCGAATCTTCCTGTATTTAAAATTTCAATTGGCTCTATTACCCCATTAATAGTACGAATAAGCTTTGCCTCAGGTTGTAGTGCTCGCAAAATACGTTCTAGTCTTTCAAGCTCCTCTTCTGTTACGAGATCACACTTGTTCAGCACTAAAACATCACAAAATTCAATCTGGTCAATTAATAAATCTGCTACATCGCGTTCATCTAATTCACCAACTGCTTCCTTACGCTCCAATAGACTTTCACCTGACTGAAAATCATGCCAAAAACGATTAGCATCGACTACAGTTACCATTGTATCGAGTTTGCAGAACTTCGTTAAATCAATGCCAAGCTCCTCGTCTAAATAACTAAAGGTTTGTGCAACTGGTATTGGTTCACTAATACCTGTCGACTCAATTAAAATATAATCAATAGTCCCTAGCTTTGCGAGACGCTCTACTTCTTGTAGTAAATCCTCACGTAGTGTGCAACAAATACAGCCATTCGAAAGCTCTACGAATTTTTCCTCTGTTCGAGAAATACCGCTCCCATTTGCAATCAACTCTGCATCAATATTAATTTCACTCATATCGTTGACAATAACAGCTACACGCATGTTTTTTTCATTTTGTAACACATGATTCATTATCGTCGTTTTACCCGAACCTAAATAACCACTTAATACAGTCACTGGAATTTTATTTGTCATTTTACAACCTCCATCAATATAAATCGTAATCATTACTATTTATAGTTTGTAATTTAATCATAAAAAATATAAAAATGCAATGCATAACTTTTTGTAACGCAAAACATTGACAATGGAATGTAAACATTATATTATCTAAAGCGTAATAATTACGATTTAAAAGGAGTCGATAAGATGCGTGTTCAAGTTACTTTAGCCTGCACTGAAACAGGAGATAAAAATTACATTACAACGAAAAACAAACGAAATAATCCTGAAAGACTGGAGTTAAAGAAATATTCACCCCGTTTGAAGCGTGTTACATTACACCGAGAAACAAAATAATAACAGCGCTTAATTTTGCGTAACATTTATAGAAAAAAATAGCTTAAGGCTGTGCCATGATGTTTGTACGCAGGCACACGATAAGCCGCAACTCGCTGGTTCACGTTAGTTGCGGCTTCCATTTGAGCATTTTGAGCAGCACTTCTATGTCCTCCATAATCAACTATTAGTGAGCCCTATCTTTTTTGATTTTACATAGGAGGATTCATCCATCCTTATTCCACATATAAACCACTTAAATGATGCCAGCACCTATTTTACATCGATTGATTGGCATTGATTTCTATAACAAGTTGGTTTAATTGTTGCTCTAAGTCATCCAGTATACGTACTTTCTTGTCTAGTTGCTCTTCAAAATCAATTGATTGAGCTATTATTTTCTCAATCTTAGCGTTTAACTCTGATAGTTGCATTGTACTTACAGTGGCTTTTTCATTCGATACGGCTTCAGCACTTGTGTTTCTATTTTTTATTTCCATTAACTCTATGGACAATTTATGGATTTCATCGTTTCTCTCTGCTAGTTCTTTAACTAAATAATCATAGACATTATTTGTGTCATCTTGCTGTAAAGTATCCATTATCGAATTCACTTTTGCATTGAGTTCTTTCGTAAATGTACTTAACTGTATTTCAAGATTCTCTATAGCACGCTTATCATCTACTGCTATATCCTGATGGGCCTGCTTACTTGTATACTGTAACTGTTTATTTTCTGTACGTAAGCGCTCTATTTCTTTTAATAGTAGTTCTATCGAGGCAATATGTTTTTGTCGTTGAATCTCTCTTTTTTGTCTATCTTCTTCATAGGCCTTTGACTCCTTTTCAAACGTTCTCTTCAATTTCATACGATCCATTGAAAGTTCTTTATTTTGCCTTGTCAGTCGGACATTTTCTCGCTCAAGTCTTAGTACGAGTGAATAATAATCGCTATCTCTAAGTCGATTTATTTCATTTTTATATTTCGCAAGCTCTGCTCTTAAAAAAATAATCATTTGCTGTAGCTGTATAGGATCGTTATTTTTAACGCTTTGATTATCCACGTTAGTACCTCCTATCACGATAACTTTTTCAAAAGATTCATTATTTCCTCAAACTGTACTTTCGTTTCCTCAATCAATTCATCTAGCTGTTTTACAATACTCAATTCAAATTGCCCACCGCCATTCTCTGCTGGTACTCCCTTGTTTCCGGATAGCAAGGAGGCAAGCAATAGTTGCAATGTGCTTTTTTCTAGAAAAGCAAAACTATTATCTTCCTCCTTTTTAAAGTCTGAGACATTTATAAGCTGATCCTTCATATATTGACGCACGATTTGCTCAAAACCTACCTCTAGTTTTTGTTCCTCTAATTCACTCATCTTGCCCCTCCTTTACACTGCCGATTCCATTAAGATTAATAGGATTTAGCACTAAGACTCCTTCTTGTAGCTCATCACAATATGTAAATCCCGTGATTGTACCAGCATAGGATAAATTATGGGACCATTTAATTTGGAAATTAGTAAATGAAATCGTCTCATTTGGCTCAATTGTTGTTTTCCCTAATGGTTTAAGCCAAAATTCTGTATTGTTAGAGGTATCATGTATTCGTTCCCAGCTACCAGAGACTTTTAAATTTTGATTAAAATGCTCATAAACATATCTTCCTGAGAACAAAAAAGGGGAATCTTCAGGTAGCTTTATACAAATATACGGGTTTGTTAGTGGTTGATTACCGATATTGCGAATATGATAAGAGCCGAGACATAGGCTTTCTTGGTCAGCATCATATGAAATATTTAGTGACGTTGTAAAATAACTAACGATACTTACTTCCTTTCTTGGGTCGAGCTCTTCCACCAGTCTTTTCATTTCATCGACATAGAATGCTGTTTGTTCTTTCAGCTTCTTTATTTTTTCTTGCACAGACTCTTTATGAATACTCATAATTATGGCCCCCTCGCCTATATAATAAGTAACCAAAATAAAAAAGAGAGGATAATCCTCTCTTTATGTTATGACAACTTCTTATGTGTTAGCACCATTACCCCATCGTTGGGAAAATAACGGAACATTGCTTTGGACGAACTGCAGTTGGACATGAGAATGGTAAATCCGCTCTTGGTTCGCAGAAATTTGCTAAAAACTCTACAGTAACTGGGAATGTAGACTGAATACTTTGACATACTGCTACTGTAATTGTTAACGCAGAAAATGTAATTGTTCCAGTACCAGCAGTAAGCGTACCTGTTGTGCACACGAAGCAATCTAAATCTGTATAAAGAATTTCAACATCTGTCCCTTTAGGTGCACATAGTGTAACTTGCTCACAACGCGATACAGGAATCTCACGACTTGTGAACATTGTTCCATTTGGTAAAGTAACAATAATCGTCAGAACAAAGTTCTTTTGAATATTTAAGTGTTGCAAACAAACTGTTGATCCATCAATTGAGAATTGACGGTTCTCACGACTTAAAATCACGATTGGGTTTGTTGCAGCTGGCGTTACTTTACATGTAACAGTTGCACCTTGTAAATTTGTTTGCGGTGTTACACCTGGGAAATAAATTTCGCCTGTTGGGGAAATATCAAATGATAATTCCTTTACGATCCAGTCATATACCTTATCGACATTTATACAAATTAGTTCGCGCGCCTGGGATGGCATATTATCTTGCATCCTTTTGACACCTCCATAAGTTTTTTATCTTTCGTTTGTATCATATGTTTTTTAGCGTTAAGTGCATGGGCTAACAAATAATTTACAGGATATTTATTCAAGAGATGTGTTGTCATGTAGTGAATAGAGTACTTTGCTTTCTTCACGGCTGATTACATGGTTTTGTAACAGAAAGTAAAGTTTTTTAATAAAATACTAATGGACTGAAAGGGGTGAAATGCAATGGAAGATTCGAAGTTGTACTCCACTCAAGACATTGAAAAATTGAAAGAAAAAATTGATGCCTATAGAGAAACGTTAACTACTTTAAAAGCGGGTACTTCAATTGAAGATTATTTATTCGTGAAGAATGAGTTTGAGGAGCTGAAAACGCAAATCGCCCATATAGAGGGCTTAACTGAAACAATTGATGATAAACAAAGCTTACAAATTAAAGAATACGAGGAACAAGTAAAGCAGCTTTCAATTCAAATACAATCCCTTAATCAAACAATAGAAGAAATGAATCAGGAAATTTTAGCCGTATTAAATAAAATAATAACGGTTGATAACCATGTAGTACCCACGCCAACAGATAATCAT
This sequence comes from Lysinibacillus sp. FSL M8-0337, assembly GCF_038593855.1. Classification (NCBI taxonomy): domain Bacteria; kingdom Bacillati; phylum Bacillota; class Bacilli; order Caryophanales; family Bacillaceae; genus Lysinibacillus; species Lysinibacillus sp. FSL M8-0337. Next base: position 4,258,826 of record NZ_CP151996.1, read on the forward strand.
TTTACGAATGTTGATGAAAGCTCATTAAAAAATATTGCCAACCCTACAAAAAAGCTTTTAGAAGAAATTGCTCAAACAGCTGTACAACCATCATTACCTACAACCGAACCAACTTATCAATTTCTTCAAAGTTTGGCTGGCAAAGCAACAAATATAAACACCGGCATACATCTTCCACCTAATCCTAATCCTAATCCCGATAAGAAACATGAAGAACGTCATTTCAACCAGCATTATTTTCAATCAATTAATACCCATCCAAGTCATATTTATAACGGTTTATATAGAAACACTACCGCAGAATCGACGTTTCACTTTAAAAATGCAGCAGATACACAGGGGGTCCCTGTAAGCATCTTAGAAACAAATAGTTTAACAGCGCCAATAGCTAACGACTTGGTGCTAACAGAATCTTCTTCATTAGTTCAGGCAACGTTAGATACTCCAACCGTGCCTACTACTGAAGCTGAAACATTCGACAACCATGATTTAGTTATAGAAGAACATACGCCGCTTATAGCAAAGAATGAAGAAGCTAGCAACCAACTAGAAATTGTTGAAAAGGTAATGGTAGAAGAAGCAATAGAAGAAGTCATAGAAGTAGACCAGAAAAAAGAAAAAAATTCTTTATTTTTCAATCTATTTCGTAGACGTAATTAGTTTGAACGCCTCGGAGGAAAAACCATTCAATACCATGAAAATAGCCATTACAATTCCTATATGAAACGGTCCAATAAGTATTCACAATACCTATTGGACTTTTTCATGTCCACATTCCCCTCATTTACATTGATGATTGCGTATTTTTAGCTGTGACATTTATCAAATAGACGATAGACTTTCATGTTACACCATATAACCTTTCTTTAGTTTTTAATGAAGATAAAAATAGCTTTATGTATGTAGTTAATAGCCCTTTTACTCTATTCCTCTATGAATAGAATAATGAAGAAAGGAGGTGTAAATATGTTCTTAAATGATCCTATGTCTAATAGCGGATGTGGTTGCTCATCTAGAGGCAGTATGGAATGTAATGCATTAGGTCCATTTTTAGCGGTTGATGCTGCATGTATCACACCATCACAACCAGCTACAGGCGGTTCCATTATTCCATTCTCTTCTGGGATTACATCTGTTGTGTTAACTTCTTTAGCTACTGGGCTAATCGCTACACCATCTCTTATCGGATTCGGTACTGCAGTTCCTGGTGTAACGCTTGTAGGTAATACACTTGACTTATCAGGCGTTGTAACAGAGGCATTTACAGTACCACGTGCAGGTAGTATTACAGGTTTATCTGCATCATTCTCTGCTACAGTTGCCATTGCTCTAGTGGGCTCTACTACAGTTACTGCGACAATCTATCGTGCACCTGCTGGAAGTACGACTTATACTGCTACAGATGCTACAGTTAACTTAGCTCCAGCATTTACAGGAGCAATAGCACTAGGTGCTACAGCGTTTGGTTCAGGCAGTTTTGCACCTGTAGCAGTTTCTGCTGGTGACAAACTAGTAATGGTGTACTCCATTACTACAACTGGTGTAGCTGTTGCTCAAGTACTTACTGGTACTGCAAGTGCAGGTATTACAATTGTATAATTTGACACATGTTTAGTAGCATGCATTAACAAATAAATTAAGAGGCGACTTTCTCTCAAACGTGAGAAAAAGTCGCCTATTTTTATCTATTTTGCAAGTGCATTGTGTATATGAGCAAGATGATGCTTCCCATGCCAAGCGTACATAGCGAGTGCTTTTTCAAGCGTCATGAACCCGTTGTCTGGATGGTGAAATGCACTTTGTAATTGTTCATCGGTTAAACTTGTCAGCAAATAGACCCACCGTTCGTGTAAACTTTCTAGCAACTTGTAGGAAGTCGCAACTGGCATATCTGAATCAGGGAGCATTGCCCAATGTTCTTCATTATAGGGCTTAATTGTCGGTGTATCTTCAGTTAAAGCTAACTTAAAGCGAATAAAACTATTCATATGACTATCCGCTAGATGATGGACTAATTGTGTGACTGTCCAACCGTTCTCTCGATAGGATTTTGCTAATGATTGTTCACTTGCTCCACTTAATGCTTCCGCTAATTGCCTCGGCAATAAACGGATATCATCAATCCATTTCTGTACATGCTGTGCGGTCACTACTTCCGGAAATCGAAATTGTCCAATTGGATATCGTAAATCGTTCATTTAGCTCGCCCCCGTTTCTATTTCTAAATTCATTATACTACCAATGTAAAAGTTTCATTTCATTTTCATTTTAATTTTTATCGGCGATTACACTTTTTTATCAACGATTCCCCCAAATTCCACTAACGATAGTAATGGATGTGTAATCGCTACACCGAACTCCTCTTCAAATTGTTGCGCAGCCTCCACCATCGAAAGCTGGGCAACAGCAATTTGCAACTCATCACTCATTATTTCCCGGAAATATTGGATAATAGCATTGTTATACGCTGCCTTATTTCCTTGCATAATCAGATCAAATGTATTGTCTATTACCTTCACCTGTACATTGATGGTCTTCTTATGGAGCTTCGCATATTGGTAAAGTCTCTCCATCGTTCCATCTACCGTTGCAGGGTTTGTAAAAAGGATTGTTTGGGGTTGCGTCTCTTCACAAATCGTTTGAAAGAAAGGTTCATCTATTTTTATAATCGGTATAGACAATGACAGCTGTTGTTCCTTTAACAATGCAATGTAATTTGTACATGTAATCAAAATGACATCGACATTACAGCTTGCTATCCACTCCAATTGTTCTTTTACCTTTAAGGACAAATGATCAGTACCCTTTGTCACATGCTGAATGAGTCCCGGGTCAACAAAGTGCACTAGCTCTATCTCTTGAAAACCATTAAATGCTTGCTCTATGTAGTCTATATTTGAATGATGTGCATGCAAACAGCCTATTCTTTTTTTCAAATACATGCCCCCCTATAGTGTCTTCTCCATTGTTACAACAGGAAGCGAAATACCATTAAGATTTTCTGCCATCGTTTCTTTCGTAATAACATATCCCAATGAACGATATAATTCAATATTACGTGGTACACTCATACGGACTTTACATTCGCTTACACTTTTGCCTTGAGCACGTGCATAATTTTCTACTTCAGCTATCAATGTCTTGGCCAATCCTAGCCCTTGCTTTTCTGGAATCACCGATAATCGGAAGAAATAAATACCCTCATCATTCAACGTAAATCGGACCATAGCGACAGGTTCATTTTCCATATAACTAATAAATGCTTGCTCGCCATTATTTAGCGCCTGTTCAATTGAATCAACTGTTTCACCTAATGCACTAGATGGCGGTGTTGCATGTTCATATTCTTTAAAAGCTTGCATCATGACCTTATGCACTATGTGTGCATGTTGACTATCTGCTAAAATAACACCCACTTAAATCACACCTTTTTTGATTTTAAATACATATTATTGTATTTTTATCCAAAAGTAAACCGCATTACCTAAGATAATGCGGTTGCAAAATTAATTTTTATACACATAACGTATTGCTCTACTCATGACAGTAGGGACCACAGACGCATGATTTTCGCTCAATGCCTCATAAAAAACTATGTCCATTACTTGCTCCAGCTGTTCAGCCATTTGTCGCGCGTCTTCTACCATAAACGTTTCTAGTTCTCCCACGCCGATAAAGATTGTTTCCTTCACATGTTGGTGTGCTTCGATAAAAGCCTTTACTCTACCAAACAATTCATGTTCATTCCACCAGATTGAAGGGCTAATAGCGATATAATGTTGGAAACGATCTTTATCATTTAATAATTGCCATAGTGCAAAATAACCTGCTAACGAATGTCCAAATATGGTTTGTTGCTGTTTATTTACATGGAATTGTGCATACAGTTGCGGCTTTAATTCCTCCTGTAAAAAGCGGCTAAAGTTTTCTGCCCCTCCATGCTGATGATAGCCTTTGCCTTTAAATCTCGCAGGATAACTATACGTTTCGGCAGGTGCTGTAAAGTCGTAGAAACGGCGTTCATGCATATCAGCACGATGGCCAATACCGACAACAATGGCAGGTAATACCCCTGTTTTGAGCGCATTACGACTTTGTAGGCGTACGGCTTCCTTTACGTACTGGAAATATGACGAGCCATCTAATACATATATAACAGGAAATCCTTCTTTCGGAGCTTCCCCTTGAGGTACATAAACATTTATCGAGTACGTATAGTCTGCAAACATCGAAGTCATTTCATAGCAAAAAAAGTCAGATACATTGCCTACTTGTCCAACAGTCATTTGTCTCCCTCCTTTAACACATCATAGCCATAGCATACAGGGGTGTTTGTTGCAGGATCTTCCATAATTCTCGCGGAAATATTAAACACTTTGCGCATCACATCCGCGCATAAAATTTCCTGTGGAGTACCCGTTTCCACTACAGCACCTTGACGCATGGCGATTAAATGGTCTGAATATCGCGCTGCATGGTTAATATCATGTAAAACCATCACAATCGTACAGCCATGTTGTTCATTTAAATCTTTTACGATATCAAGCACTTCTAGCTGATGTGCCATATCCAAATAAGTCGTGGGTTCGTCTAGCAACAAAATACTCGTTTCTTGCGCCAAGGCCATTGCTAACCAAACACGCTGTCGCTGCCCTCCTGAAAGTTGTGCTAATTCCCGACTGCGATACTCCAATGTATTTGTAACTGTTAAGGCCCACTCAATCATTTTTTCATCCTTCTTCGTTAAACGATTGACATTATGACGATGTGGATAACGACCGTATGCAATTAGCTCCTCTACCTTTAACTGTCCTGGTGCAATCGGTGTCTGGGATAATATCGCTAACTTTTTCGCAATTTCTTTGGTCGATAAATTTTGCATATTTTGCTCCTGCAAATAAACGGTTCCCTGTTGCTTTTTTAAAATGCGTCCAATTGTTTTCAATAAAGTTGATTTGCCACAACCATTTGGTCCTATAATCGTTGTCACTTTGCCCTCTTCTATCGTTAAATTCAACCCTTCGAATACACGAACATGCTCATAACCAGAAGATAAATTTTCCATTCTGAATGCAATTTGCACACGATTTCCCCCTAAGCTTTTGACTTTACTAACAAATACAAAAAGTAAGGTATGCCAATAATGGATACAACAATACCTACAGCCAACTCTGAAGGTGCAAACACCGTTTTACCAATAAAGTCTGCTATCACTAATAAACAAGCCCCTATAAGAGCACTTACCGGCATAACATAACGATGTTGAATACCGACAAGTTGTTTGGCAATATGTGGCGCCATTAGCCCAATAAAGCCAATACTCCCCGAAACGGATACACAGGCACTCACTAAGCCAACACTCGCCAATAATAACTTCATTTTTTCCTTTTCCAACGCTATGCCTAAGCTCGTAATACTGTCTTCTTCCAATTGAAAATAATCGAGTAAATACGATTTCCGATAGACATAAAAACCTAGCAATAGGAGCCAAGGCAACATAGAGATGACAAAAATCCAATTGGCATTGTAGATAGAACCAGCCATCCAAACGGCAGCCGACTCATAATCTTGTGCATTCATTTTCAAAGATAGAAACAGCGATAACGCGCCAAAACCACTATTAATAGCAATCCCTGTTAAAATCAATCGTTGCATATCTAAATGACCATTTTTCATCGCAAAGGAGAAAATTAAAGCCGCGGCCATCGTACCACCAACAAAACCAAAAATCGGCATCATTAAAATGGATAACCAGCTACTGATATCCGCTGTGACCACACGGAACTGAAAGAAAAACATAAAAATAACAACCGCTGCACCCGCTCCAGCATTAATGCCTAAAATTCCAGGGTCTGCTAAGCCATTGCGTGTAATGCCCTGTAACACGACTCCCGCCATTCCTAGCCCTACCCCTACAAGTGCCGCGATGACTATTCGTGGGAGACGAAATTCAAAAATAACAAGATCAAATTTCGGGTTGGGTTCAATTCGCAAGAGTGTTTTTAGAACATCCATTACAGACATATCAAAAACACCATTTGTTATATGGAGATAGCTTGCCCCTAACATTACTAAAAGAAGTATAGTGACGACCGTAATTACTACACGGGAAGCTCTATTATGCATGCTTTTCACCTCCGTGCTTACGAACTAAATATAAGAAGAATGGGACACCGACCAGTGCAGTTAATACACCAATGGGCGTTTCAAATGGGTAATTGACATAACGACTAAGCACATCGCAAAGTGCTAAGAAAAATGCACCTATTACCGCTGCACACGGAATAATAAAACGGTAATCCACGCCAACAAGAAAGCGTGTAATATGTGGGATAACTAGCCCTACGAAAGCGATTTTTCCTACAAGGGCAACCGCAGTTCCTGTTAAACATACGACGGCAAGCATACTGACCATTTTTACTGCTTTTGTTTTTTGTCCGAGACCTATAGCAATATCATCACCTAATGCGGTAATTGTAATGGCCCTTGCTGAAAATAACGCCAACATTAGACCAATTAAGCCAAAAGGAACGGATAGTATGAGCATACTATTGTCGACTGTATGTACTTTTGTGTTATACCAAGCGCTAACCGTTTGTGATACTTGGAAATACATCGCAACGGCTGTCGCGATACTACTTAAAAATGTCCCAATAACCGTCCCTATAATAGCTAATCGAACGGGCGACAGCCCATTTCGAATAAGGGAACCGAAGCCGAAAACGATGCCAGCACCTAATGCTGAGCCGAGCATAGATAGCAATATCATTTGATAGTTTGGGAGTCCAGGAAAGAATACAATAGCTAATGTAATGACAAAGGCTGAACCATCATTAACACCCATTAAGGATGGCGATGCTAAATAGTTTCGAGTGATACCTTGCATAACTGCACCCGCTACTGCTAAAAATGCACCTACTAGCAATACGGCACAAATTCTAGGAATACGGCTAGTCCTTATAATTTGGTGGTCAATATTTGCAGGGTCAAATACTGTGATGGCTTGCCACACAGTTAAGACACTAATATCTTTGGTCCCGTACATAACAGCAATTAAAGCCACAATCGCAATGAGGAAAGGTGAAGCTACCAATATAGAGAACGATACTATGTTTGTTTTTTTCAATTGCTACACCTTTTTCTATTTATTCTTTATCTTATAAAAGGCTGGTAATAGCACGGTGATTCCACCAATTCTACTACCAGCCTATTTCATCTATTTAAGTAATTTCTCCATTGCAGCGTCTAGGAATTTCACTTTAGACCAAGCAGTACCACCTTGAGCTAGAGGCTCGATCGCATTAACAAAAATTTGTTCATTTTTAGTTGCCTTTAAGCTTGCAAAGATTGGGTTTTTTTGCAATTCTTCTAATGCTTTCGGAGCGTCTGTATTTTCAGATTCCTCAAATTGCAGGAAAATTGCATCTGGGTTGATGTCCGCTAACGTTTCAAGTGACAGTTCCGCTTGTGCCTTCGTCGTTGATAAAACATTTGGAACTGGTGCTCCTAAGTCTTCATAAAGCACAGGATTTAAGTAAACACCCGCAGGATAGATATACATAACGCCACCACGCAAACGAACAATTAACACCTGTTTGTCTGCCAGTTGCTCTTTAGATTTCACTTGAGCATCGGCAACCTTCCCTTCATAGTCTGCAATGATTTTTTTAGCATCCTCTTCTTTCCCAGTAAGCTGTGCGAGCAATGTTAAGTTTTCCTTCCAATTTGTTGAAATATGCGAGTAAGGAATCATTGTTTGAATTTTATTGAGCTTTTCAGCCGTTTCTTCAGGGAATTTGGACGTTCCGATAATTACGTCGGGATCCAGCGCTAAAATTGCCTCCGCATTTGGCTCCATTTTATTGCCTACTAGTTGGGCTCCTTCTAATTCTTTTGTAAGATAAGATGGAATTTTGCCACCAATCTCGAGTACACCCACTGGTTTAATACCGAGCATTACAGCATCTTCCATAGATTCTAAACTTGCCGCTACAATGTTTTTTACCTTTGCTGGTAGTTCATATGTTTCGCCTAAATATGTAATGTTTTGTGTTGTTGCTTGTTCTGTTTGTGTTTCTATGGAACTTGTAGCCGCTTCATTTTTTACTGCTGTAGACTCTGCCGATTTATCGGTATTACAGGCAGCAAGGGACAGTACTAAAAGTGCAGGTGCACACATTTTGATATATTTATTCACATTAAATCTCTCCTCATCATGGTCATCTAACAATGATAATGATAATCATTTTCATTAATAAGTCAATAGCTATCCTCCAATTAATTGATAGTCATTATCATTTACGTGTTCTATCCTACCAAAGAGAAAAATAGTTGTGAATGGACAATTTCATTTTCTATATGGACTTTTGCCGAAAATATATATCAAAAAGCCTGCACTAAAAGAGAAAAAGTGTTAGATTGACTGCAATCAATCTAACACTTCTGTTGTCCGCGGGTGTACTGGCGATTCACGGGCTTTTATTGGCGATTCAGAAACATTTATTGGCGATTTTCCCCGTCTGCTTTATACATATTTGGCTTCTTCCATCATTAATTTTCGAAAGGCTGTTGGAGACATGCCCGTGGTTTTTTTAAATACCCGGCTAAAATAAAAGCTATCAACATAGCCTACACATTCAGCAATTTCAGCCACTGTAAAATTGCAATATCTTAGCAAGTCTTTTGCCCGTCGTATACGGTATTCTGTTAAATAGCTACTGGGATTCATGCCCGTATGTTGTTCAAATAGATAAGCTAATCTTCGACGCTCGACACCGAATGCTTGCGCAATATTCGATACCGATAGTGGTCTCGCATAGTACTCGTGTATGTATTGAACGACTTGCTCCATCATTTCATTTGCCGAATCAAGAATCTTCATCTTTGCTGAAATTAATATAGCTTCCACTAAATTCATAAATATTGCCTTGGATTTCAAAATCGCCATACTACCTGGCATGGCATAGCTTTCTTTTAACTGTTGTACAAGATTAATAATATTTGAATAATCTCCAGTATGAATGGCGAAATGCTGATTGGCTAATGAGAAAGGCACCATGTCTTTTGATGGTATATAATGAACCACTGCGTACTCCCATATCTTATCGCCAGTCGCTTGAATTTCAATGGGCATTTGTGGTCCTGCATGGACAACCATTCCAGGCACCATCGCATAAGGTGTCCCATTAAAACTAAAAGACGCACTTCCAGCCAATGGGAATACTAAACCACATTTCCCAGGCGCAGTAGTACGTCCTGTATCCTTTCGTCCTGGCTCCATTGTATTTGTAAAAATATCAATAAAATTGACAGTTGCTTGTGCATAATAATCAATGATTTGATTTATATTTATGTCCATTGCTTTTCACCTATGTTTAGCACACTTTGTACTTGTAAAAAATGATGCTGATCATGTTCTACCAATCCAGTAAAATAACTGTAAAGTGTAAGTTCAGAGCAACCAATCTTAAAACTTTGTTGCCACTGTTGATCCGGTAAATCGTGAAGCGCTTGTAACAGTAAACGCCGACACTTCAGTAATGTCTGCACTATTTGCGCTTTGCTTTGTAAGCGGCTACTACTTGCTGCTTGAGCATTCATCTGTTCTACATTTGGTCCTTTTGGTAGCTGATTTTTTGAAAATAAAAAGGGCAAACGTTCGTTTAATATAAATTGATCCCACGGAATGAGATGCCCAATAACCTCCGCTACTGTCCACTTCCCTTGCTGGATTGGCATGCGCCACTGTTGCTCCGTAACATCTAACAGGTGCTCTAACCACAATATAGATTTTTCATAATGCATAAGTATTTGCTTTTTTTCTTGATGCAATCTCTTTTCGCCCCTTTAGCCTATCGTGTCGTTATAAATAGTTTTGGCCAGTTAGATTGCCACTGTTTATTATCAATCCTCTTTTGATAAATCTCATGCAGTTGTGTATGTTTATAAAAGAACGGGGTCGGTGCTACAATACCCGACAGTAAATGCTGTATGCCATAAGGTACAGCCAATTCCAGTACACCTTTTGTAAGCCTTACACCAATAGCTGTTGGGATTTCCGGAAAATGTGCCATGCCATCAATAGACGATTGATAGGGTTCACTAGCGTTTACGATATGCATTCTCGCCTGATTTTTCACAGACCACGGTTCTTTTGGTAAGAGTTCCAATAAATGCTGTTCATAGTGCTTCTCTTGTTCTTCTGAAATTAGTTGCTTATCAAAATAAATAACATCAATATCAGCTAAAGGCGTTCTATCTTGATAGTCATGCAAATAATCCCACACCTTGGAACGAATAAAGCCAGCACAAACCCAACTGTCTGGTAACTGTTGTTGTTCCACACAACGCAAAATTTCCATCATCCACGCATCAGATTCAATCAACGTTATTAAATCTCGTTCTGTTTGTAACTTTTTCATTTATTTTAAACCCCTATTTTAAATGTACAGCTACGATGATTCTTTAGCCATTGTTTTTAGCAAGCCATGCTGTAATTTTTTCTGCTACCTGCTCAGGTGCATCGCGGAAAATATCATGCCCTGCATTCGGAACAGGCTCTACCTGAACATTGCTTACTTTTGCTTGGAAATCCGCTATACTTTTATTTCTTACTTGTTCCAGTTCAGCAGGTTTTGTAGCACTTACCAATAAAGTTGGACACTTGACATGCTGAAGTATGTGACAAATGGGTTCAGCATCAAGCCCTTTAATTAGCGATTGTGCTGTAAACGTAGAAAGAGCTAGTCTTATTTCGCCATCCAATTCTTTTACTTGTGCACGCGAAGCAGCTTCCAATTTAGCAGACCAGCGTGAAAGCTCCTCTTTTTCCGATTGAAAAAATTCATCCCAAGAGGAGAATCTAACATCGTTACAGAAACTTTCAATGTTCTGCAATTCCATTTCTACTGTCATCCCCATATCTTGTGAACTTAAATAGCCACCATCTAATAAAATAAGACCAGCTATTTGCTCTGGAAAAGTAGCTGCGTAATGTAAAGCTAAATCTGCACCTAAAGAATGTCCGATAAGATAAAATTTTTTATTACCTAACTTTTGGGTTAGCATCTTGTCGATTGATATTGTGACATTTGATGGGAGATAAGCCTCTTCTTCTGTCAAGGCTGATGCATACCCATGTCCAGGTAAATCAAATGATACGATATGATATGCTGGTAAATAATTTGCTAGTTCGCCAAATGCTAGACCCGTACTACCAAGACCGTGAAAAAAACCAAAGTTGGATGTTGGGCGTGTCCCCATTGATAGATTTCTTGCTGCAAGTTTATAGCCTCCCCAAGTTTATTATTGCTTATTGATGTTTCCATTAATTACAATAATAACCGTATCTATTAACTTTTCAAAGGGGTGGCGAAAATGAAGATTATTTCCATACGCAAGGAGCCAAGCTATGCTGAAATGGCGATCCGATATATTCAAAGCAAATGGGCAAGTGAGGAAAGTATGATGCTCTATGAGGATTGTATTGCCCATTGCATCGATGCACAGGCACCTCTCCCACAGTGGTATGTATTAATGAATAATGATGAAATCATCGGCTGTGCTGGTTTAATTACCAATGACTTTATAAGTCGGATGGATTTATATCCTTGGGTTTGTGCGGTGTATATTGAGGAAAGCCATCGTGGTCATGCCTATGGTGCATTACTATTAGAGCAAGCTAAAAAGGATGCAAAGCAACATGGTTTTCCACAGCTTTATATTTGTACGGATCATATCGGTCTATATGAGCGCTATGGCTTTTCCTATATCGGCACTGGCTACCATCCTTGGGGAGAAAGCTCTCGCATTTATGCAGCAACTCTAGATTAAAAAGGTTGCTGGCAATTGCCATTGCTACGAATTCAAGTGATTGTAAAGGTCGCCTTAGCTACTTAAATGTTCGTGAATAAGCTTCCACTCATTATTCATAACAGTAAAAACATTCGTTGCTCTCCCGCTACCTGATACAAATGTGCCATTATGATAGCCTTCATAATGGTATGTATAGATACATGTAGCGGCATTTTCATCAGCAGTAAGCCATTGTACATTGGTTGCACGATATACCTCATCTTGAATAACATGCCATGCATGCTTGAAATAAGCTTCTATTTCTTCTAGCGACGTGCATGTTCGATCCGTAAACCAATAAACCGCCTGTGGATGTAATAATGCTTTGACGTTATTAAAATCATGTGTATTTGTTGCATCAATATAACGTGATAAAGCTTGTTGATAGCCCATTTTTATACCTCCTTCTGCAAAGTTGTATAGGGTATAATTGAGTTGTTTTCTGACAAAGTAGTTACTTGTTCAAGAATTATTCATTCACCAATTTTTTACTGTTGATACTAAAACTCATTTTTATTCTTCGTTCTCTGTTTTCATGTACCTCTTCGCCTTGTACTAGTCTAAGCGCAATTTTACTATCATCATCTACTTCTAAATAACCATTTTACTATATGACAAAGAAAAACATGAGCACTAGAAACGGTTTTCTAACCATGTATCTACTGTAATAGATACATGGTATTCTAGTAGTTCTTCAACATTATTCTAATTGACTTATATTGTATTTAGTATAACATATAATACATATTAAGGAAAAAATGCAACCTTTTTCATAACAAGCATTATTAAGATTAAGAAAGAAGTTGATTTATTGAATTTCAACCATTAAAAATAATGATTAACAACCTTTGGGAACAACAACCCTTTCTTAAGTGAAAAGTCTATGTTAGATGAAACAATTAAATTCTCTATACATCCTTCTCTCTTAAATATAAACTATTTTAGATTTCTAGTAAGGAGACATTTTGATGAAGTGGTTTGTACATGCCTTGAAGAACACATTCAATTTTAGTGGTCGCGCTCGACGACAAGAATATTGGATGTACTACCTTTTCGGAATTATTATTTCATTTGTAATAGTAATGATTGAAGAGATGCTAAATCTCAAATTTTCACCAGAGGTGGGAATACTCAGCACGTTGTTTGGAATAATCTTTATGATTCCTAGTTTGTCTGTGACGGTCCGCCGTCTTCATGATATAGGGCGCAGTGGAGCATGGATTTTAATCATTTTCATCCCCTTTGGCGCAATCGTACTATTTGTATTTACAGTGCTTGATAGTCAGCCACAGACAAATCGTTGGGGTCCAAGCCAAAAACCTTTACAGTCGGATTCTTCATATAGTGTGTGAGTATCTACATAGTCTAAACATACTTGCAAAACATAATATTCTATGAACATATGAGCGTCCTTGCGGTTGCACGGGCGTTTAACTATACATATTATTCTATAACGTCATTGTAAAATTCCATCCATTCAATGCACTTTTCTCCTATGTTTCAACTTTCAAAACACCCTCTGGAATAATTTGTTTCATCAATAGCCTTCACTGCTATCTAGTAACGATGTACTCAACATATCTGTTACTGCAGAATATAAGTTTTCTGGGTTTTCAGCAAGACGATGACACAAGTATAAATACCACTCTTGCCCATATGGCAGATATACCTTACAGTTATATCCCTTTCGTTGTAAACTTTGAATTAAGTCTGGACGAATGCCATAAAGCATCTCGATTTCTACATTTGATTGTTGAAAATAGTGACGTTGTTCCATCTCTTGTATAAGCACTTCATCATGGGTTGCTATTGAAAGAGGATGATTCCACTTGATTAACTGATCTATAAATTGTAGATAACGATGATTCAATGCTTCTGACCTCTCCATTGCAATAGTACTTGGCTCTTGAAATGCCCCTTTGACCAATCTTATCTTTCCAGGATATTGAACAAGCTCTTGTAAATCCATTTCAGTGCGGTATAAATGAGCTTGTACTGTAATTCCGATATTGTCGTATTGCGCTGCTATCTTTTTATAAATGTCGAGAATAGCATCCGTTTTTGAAGATTCCTCCATACTAACCATTAAAATAATGCCATGCGTATTAGCATGCTGAACAAGTTGAAGCAAGTGATTATAAGCAATTTCCTTGTCTATAGATAGTCCTATATGCGATAAATCAAACGATACGGTTTGCTTCAAAGACAGCGCACCCATTCCGTCAATTAGCGACATAAATTCCTTCATAGCCTTTTGACATTCCTCAAGATTCACAGTATTTTCGCCTATAAACTCCAGTGAAACTTGATAATCTTTGGCTAATAAATTTTCTGCTACAGCAATGGCGTCTGCTCTAACTTCCCCTGCCACATACCTTCTTGCAGCTTTTAACAATAATGGATACAGCTCTTTCGATTGTTGGAATGCATCTTTCATTTGATTATTTCTTGCAGCCGACTTCAATGCTTCAATAACTAACTCGTGTGGTTTTTTCATCTATTCATCTCCTGTTTATTATTTAAAATTACTCTATCATGGTAATATTGGTAAAAATAGAGCCACTTATTATACTTTTTGACGGTACCAATTTTATAAAGGAGTAAAACAAATATGCTATGGATACCTATAAATAGAGCGTTAGATATACCATTAAATAAACAGGTCTATCAACAAATTCGTGAAAAAATTTTAAATGGAACATTACAAGGCGGCGAGAGATTGGCTTCAACACGTAAACTTTGTTCTGAATTAAATGTTTCCAGAAATGTCATATTAGAAGCCTATGAGCAACTCGTGGCAGAAGGATTTTTAGTTTCCTATAGAGGCTCTGGTACATTTGTTGCCGATGGTGCCTGCTTAGCTCAACCTAGCAAAGAAACTTTCCAAAAAAAGATAGAAGATAAAACAGCAGCATCAAAAATTGATTTTCGTTCGGGCATACCTGCGTTAGACTTATTTCCCCGGAAAACATGGGCAAAATTATCTCATACTATATGGAACGATACGAATCCTACCATTTTTGGTTACGATCAACCCGAAGGTCGATATGAATTAAGAGAAGTATTAGCTAACTACTTACTGCGGACAAGGGGTGTTGACTGTCATCCAGATCAAATTGTTATCACCTCTGGCGCTACACAAGCATTGACTGTTATCGCTAGATTATTTTTGTCAGCAAATGATGAAGCGATTATGGAAGACCCTATTACAAATGATATTCAAACGATATTTAAATCTTCTGGAGCTTCTATTTATGCCATTCCTGTCGATCAATGCGGTATGCGAACAACCTTACTACCGCAAGATAGACAGCCAAAATTCGTCTTTATTACCCCTTCTCATCAGTTTCCATTAGGGGGTACTTTACCAATCCAACGCAGAATTCAATTAATAAACTATGCAAGGCACAAAAAATGTTATTTGGTAGAGGACGATTATGATAGTGAATTTAGATATGAAGGTCCTCCTGTAAGTTCATTGCAAGGATTAGACCCCCATCGTGTGCTTTACATTGGATCTTTTAGTAAAATTCTTTCACCCGCATTAAGAATTGGTTATTTGGTTCTCCCACTAGACCTTGTTGAAAAATGCCGTCAGCTTAAATGGTTTTCAGATTTACACACGCCTTCGATAGATCAGCTTATTCTTGCTCGTTTTATTAAAGAGGGTTACTTAGAACGACATATTGCAAAAATGAAAAAGTATTATAAGAATAATAGAGATTTTCTTATCCAATGTTTACATACAACTTTTTCAAATAAAATAAAGATTTTAGGCTATTCCACTGGATTGCACCTCGTTGTAGAAATGCAAAACATCCATTTCTCAAGTGCATTACTTGAAAAAATCGAGCAATTTGGTGTGAAAGTATATCCCGTAGAAGATCATTCCATTAGTAAAGGGAAACATAACGATCAAATTATATTAGGATTCGGACATTTAAAGAAAGATGAAATACAAGAAGGCATAACGCGTTTATTTCGTGCAATCTTTCATAAGTAAAAAGAAATGGCTGCTCTTAACACCAAGTTCGCATAACTTTTCCCATCTGAATATGCATAATTGACATGGCTATTACAAAAGCTGAAAAGTCATTAAAAACCCCTGAGCATACTTGTGCTCAGGGGTTACTTATTATTGCTTAAAAGCTGTTGCAATTGCAAGTGCCTTCATTGGGTCCTTGATGGAATCAAGCGTATAGATAAGCTTTCCATCCTGCCATACGATTAAGTTTCCTGTTTTATAAACATCTAAATGTAACATACCGTGTTCATGTGGGATTGGAAGTGTATGGGATTCTAAATATTGTACTGCTTGTTTTGCCAGCTCTACTCCAGCTTCTGGATTATCTGTTCGGGTATGAGTTGCTAATGCCCATCTTCCCTCATTCCAACCAGTCCATAACGAGCCCGCGCCTGCATCCTGATAACCAGTCATATTGAACCCAAGCGGAACTTGTTGTCCTCCATTTTTACTAAATTCTTCATAAGCAATCTGTTCGCTTGCCTCATCTATACTGTCATAGAGCTTTACAGTAAGCTTGGCAATCGCAGTTGCCGCTGTCGCATTTTTTAGCTTTACATCATTAACCGGAAGATACTCTTTACTTTCTAGAAATAGAACTTCGGCTTGTTGTTCTTCACTTTTAGTTGTTGCGGTTAAAAAAGCTCCTTCCGTTAGTGGAAGATTCGTTGGCAAAACAATGGCTAGTTCTGTTCCAAGCTGCTCCTTTATCGTTTTCAATGCTTCTGCCTGCGTGAGAGAAGAGACTGTGTCTTTAGATGTTGTTTCAGAAATACAAAGTTTATTTTCGTTCCATTGATGGTCTTGTTGTGAATCTTGTTTACTATTCGTATCTCTTTCAGTACATGCGCTAATCATACTAATCGTTAGTATGGTTATAAAAAATAATTTTTTCATCTAGACACCTCAATATTTGCTTTTTATCTATTACGTCCTATTTTTTCGAGTGTGCCCGAAGATCTATAACATCAATAAGAGTCTCCCCACTTTAAAAGTCGAGCAATTGATTACTGAAATTACGTTAATGTTCCCCACTTTTTGCTGTCTTAAACGTCAAACTAACGGAGTTCATTAATTTGCTTCGTCAACTCATTAAATTTCCGATCAAGCACAGCATATTCCTTATCTTTGGCGGTTAGAAAGCTGAGTTTACCAAGTATTTCTTGCCTTTCATTTTCTAACTTTAGCCGTTGTGCACTTGTATCATCTTGTTGCTGTGGTATGCTCTCTCTCCATTTTTTAACAATTCCTTTATTTTCAAGCTGCCACACAATATTTGTTGTTTTCTCAATAAAATAGCGGTCATGCGATACAACGAGCAATGTACCTGTATAGAGCTCCAAAGTTTTCTCTAATTGCTCTCTTGAAGGCAAATCGAGATGATTCGTTGGCTCATCTAAAATTAGCACATTCTTTTCTTCTAAAATATACGCCATCAGCTTACACTTTACACGCTCGCCCATACTCATATTGCCAATAGGTGCTGTCCAATGACTTGCAGTAAATCCTAAATGTTTCATGACATTGCGGACTTTCCCTCTTTCCTCGAACGTCTCCTTGTAAAAATATTGCTCTGGTGTAAGATGTAGTGGCAAATCAAATACATCCTGCGTTAAATAGCCGATAGTAGCTGCAGGTGATATCCACAAATCGCCATTTGCTTTTTCTTGTCCTGTCAGCACCTTCAACAAAGTCGTTTTGCCGCTACCATTTGGCCCTGTTATGGCAATTTTTTCACCAAATTGTATTGTCATAGTTAGATCTTGAAATATAAGACGCTGACCAAACGATTTTGTTACATGCTTACATTCTAAAAATCGTTTGCCTACTCGCTGGTTTGTCTCTACTGAAAACCGCACTTCCTCTTCTTGCTTAGGCGGCTCAACTTTGCTCTTTGCTAACTCCTTTTCCAAGCGCTTTTTCTTTGATTTTACTTGTGCATCCATTCGTTTTGCTTTTACTCGGTAAAACTCTTTAAAGCTCTCCTGCTTGGTCGATTGTGCATGTGCCTTTTGCGACCAAGAGGATAGCTCATTCATCTGCGCTTCAATCCGTTCAATATTCTTTTGCTGCTTATCATAGGCACGTTGTTGCGCTAACCTTTGTTGCTCTCTAGCCGCTATATAACTTGTATAATGCCCATTATGTTCTAGTAGTTTACCATCTTCCAAAGACCATATTTTAGTAGCGACTTCGTCTAAAAAATAACGATCATGAGAAACAACAATAATTGTACCATCATATTTTTTTACTTGAGCGATAAGCATCGCTGTACTTGTTTCATCTAAATGATTTGTCGGTTCATCCAACAATAATAATTGCGCATGTTGTGAAAAACCTCTTGCTAGTCGCCTTTTTAGCTTTTCTCCACCGCTTAATGCTGCAAACTCGATGTTTGGCACATGCCATTTAGCAAGTAAATCTGCTTCTTCTGCGCTTACTTCCCAACTGTCTATAGTTGCTTGCTCTTGTTCCACATAGGCCATTTTAACATGCTGTAACGGCACTAACTGCCCTGCCGTAGGAGTTAGTATGCCTTGAATAAGCTGTAATAATGTCGATTTGCCAGCTCCATTTTTTCCTATAATCCCAATGACTTCACCTTGTTTTACTGTAGCCGTCACCTGTTCAAAAATTTGTATGTCTCCTACCTCATACTGTACATTCTGTATTTTTAAAAGTTCTTTCATTTTATCCGTTCCTCTCTATATAGAGGGACAAAAAAATCCCTCCAATTATTTTGGAAGGATTAGTCGCGAAATATCAAACACAAAAAAGCTCAATGTTTGAGCCTTATTATGAGATGCTCCAATACTAAAAATGCCACACCAAGCGCAGTCGTACGGTAATTTGCATTTTTAGTATACGTTCAACAATAGCAGACGTTTGAGCCTACAATCGTGTACATTATGGAAAATGGGCAGACTAATCCTATTTTTGATTCATTGAAATATACATTTCATGTGCAAAAAATAAGATTAGTTAATCATTAGCCACCCATCGTCCCTTCATGTTTAGTTACAATTATTGTAACATCAATTACTTAAAAACAGAATACATTCGCTTCGTATTTTCATCTCGCGTCTTTTAGAAATTTGCTAAGGAACAATGCCCACTTAAATTTCGGCAGTTTTCTACATGCTCCACCCGAATCCCTTACGATTGAAATCCATTATCTAAAACATTCAAACGAAAGAATATGATCTCTCGTTAATGTACGGAAACGCCATCCATATCTATTACTCCAGCGGAATCCCGCAATAAATTCTCTACCTATGACCGTAGGGAAAAACCAAAAACTTCTTCCGTTGTTCATCCATAAATACGTGTTTCTAAATAAACACGATTGAATGCCATTTGAGCCACCATGCCACGCGGGCATAGGTGGCGCAAAGTTTGGTGGAGCACTCATTGGCATTTGCCCAGAAGACGGTGGTCCAAAGTTTGGTGGTTGGCCCATATTTGGTGGTGGTCCAACTGGTGGAATACCTGGAACATTCCAACTTGGACCTCTGAAATTTTCCCCATAATTATTATTTGGATATAAATTCAATACAAACTCCCCCCTTTTACATACTTCACTATATGTAAGGGGGCGAAAGTCGCTTGAGCAATTAGCCTACCATATAACGATGTTTACGTTAAATACGATTGCATCACGCGCCAATCCGCTAACTTTTCGTCGAAGGATTTTATATTTTTCCCAGGGATTGGGCTAGTCGATGGCATCTTTTGATAGGCTCGTTCATCTAAAACCTCAACACCAATATGCTTTTTAAACACTTCAAAAGCTTTCCCACCATTAAAGAGCACAAGTTCTATATTGGGATACTGTTTAAAAAGCGTTTTAAAATCATTTGGTTTTTCATTGCGAATGGCGGCATCTAAGCTACCCTTGCGTTCACACGATTCGATAGTATCCCAAAGACCAATCCCATTTTCCTTTAACAACTCTATTCGCATTTTATAATCTTCCGGTATTGTTCTCTTTACTATCTGCCCAATAATAGCCCAAAAGTGATTGCGCGGATTGCCATAATATTGCTGTTTCTCTAATGATAGCTTTCCTGGCATTGAGCCAACAATAAGCACCTTTGTTGAAGCATCAACAACAGGTGGCAGTACATTTTTCACTTCATTTGACATAGCCATCACTCCTTGCTTTTATTGTTACACTAAGTTGTTACAAGGAAACTTAGCCACTATAAAATAACTCGAACTCTTTATTTGGTGTATGCTATTCTATTCCCAAATACACTCTTTTTACAATATGGCAAACAAAAACTATCTAGAGGTGAAATATGAGAAGTTTATTCCAGTCTCTAACAGTTAAAATGATTTTTTTAATGTCGATTTTAATTTTAATGATATGCGGGCTCTTTATGTATCTATTACAAGAACATATACGAGATACAACAGAAAAGCAAATAGGCGTGGAAGCATTAAATATTGCCAAAACAATCGCTTCCATGGAGGAGATTATTACAGCATTCGAGCAAGAAAATCCAAGTGACATGATCCAACCTATCGTCGAACCTTTAAGAGAGGAGATAAATGCTGCATTTATCGTAGTTGGCAATGCACAAGGTGTCCGTTATTCCCATCCAGAAAAAGATCGAATAGGACATTACATGGTCGGCGGGGACAATGATGCCGTATTACTAGATAAACAAGCCTATATTTCTAAAACGGTTGGTTCATTAGGAGAATCTATTCGAGGTAAAGCCCCTATTATGATAGACGACAACATTATTGGTGTTGTTTCTGTCGGGTTTTTAACCGTGCATATTGATACAATCATCAAAGACCATCTTATGAAGTGGCTCAACTACACAATTACTATTCTCTTCATAGGTATACTTGGGGCAATTGCCATCTCTCTTTATATTAAAAAATTATTATTTAATATGGAACCAATCCAAATTGCTAAATTATATCAACAAAACAAAGTGATTTTAGAAACGACGGAAGAAGGGATTATTGCTGTTGATCATTTAAATCAAATTACCACTATTAATAAAAGTGCATACGCAATGCTAGATTCTACTCACAATCAATCAATTTCAGCGTGGATGGGAACTAAAATCGAGCAGATTTTCACACCTAAAATCGTTGCAGAACAACATATTCATAACTTAGAGCTAACACTAAATGAACATATTATCATCTTAAATAAAGCGCCTTTAGTGGAAAAGAAAAGGAAAATAGGTTCTTTATATACCTTTAGAAAAAAAGTAGACATCCAAAAAATTATTGATGAACTGAAACAAGTCAAACAGTATGCCAATATGCAACGCGCCTATACACATGAATTTGCGAATAAGCTTCATATTATTCTAGGTTTGCTGTTTTCTAAACATTATAATCAGGCAATTGAGTACATTAAAGAACAACGAAATATTCATCTTAAACAGCAGGCTTTTCTAAAAAGTAATGGAACATCCCCTCTACTCTTAGCATTAATTCAAGGAAAACTGGCAGAAGCAACGGAACTGGGCATTAAACTTGAGCTGAAGGAAATTCCCCCATCTATGAAATTATCTAAACTTCAGGAAGATGCTATTCTTACAGCACTTGGCAATGTTCTTCAAAACGCTATTGAATCTTTAAAAAACTTGGCGTCCTCCGATAAAATAATTCAATTATCTATTAACGATTATAAAAATCATTATTTATTGGAGATTCAAGATAACGGCCCCGGTATTGACCACAAGTTGTACGATAAAATTTTTGCAAAAGGTTTTTCAACGAAGGAAGGCTTAGATCGAGGACATGGCTTAACAATCAGCAAAAAAGCTCTTGAAAAAATAAATGGAGATATTTTATTAGATGCTGGAGATTTATCAGGAGCGTGTTTTTTAATTATCGTTCCTAAAGGAGGTAAGCGCTTATGACTGCAGCCTGCACAAGTGTATGGATTATAGAAGATGACTTTAGAGTTGCAAACATTCATGCAGATTATGTTCATTCAATAGGTGGTTTTATCGTTACTGAAAATTTACGGACTGGGCAAGAAACAATTGAAAAGCTCAAACAATCCACCAACTTGCCAGCGATTATTTTAACCGATTTGTATATTCCTGATGTTGAAGGGAGCTCTTTAGTACACCATATACGGCATCATTATCCTGCCATCAAAATAATCGTTATTTCTGCTGCAACAGAAAGAGATTTAATAAAAGAGATCATAGATTTAGGCATATTAGATTACTTAATTAAACCTTTTGAACAACAACGACTTCATCAAGCGTTTACAAAATATTTGCATGCATTCCATTTATTTCAACACACATCAAACTTCACGCAAGTTGACCTTGATTCCATATTTTATCGTGAATCAACTGCTACAGAAGATACCTTTGTAAAAGGCATTGATTTACACACATTACAGGCGGTTAAAGAGGTCTTCGAAAAATTAACAACCAAGGAACTTACAGCCTCCCAACTGAGTGAAATAATCGGTTCTAGTCGTTCAACTGCCCGCCGCTATTTAGAATACTTAGTTGGTGAACAGTTTTTGTACATCAAACCGATATACGGAACAATCGGTAGACCTGAAAGAAAATATATATACTATGGAACTTATGAACAAAATGAATAGTATGTATCTTATCTAACATATGACCATATTATTCCCTCCCTATTTACAGCATGCTACCTTTTAGTAGTCAGAATAATCAATTAAAGGGAGGGGTTTTTTTGAGCTTAAGTATCCTTGGTTTCATCACCATTATCGTTATTATTGCCTTATTAATAAGTGGGCGTGTCTCGCCGCTTGTTGCAATGGTTATTCCACCGATAATCGCTACCTTTATCGCTGGCTTTCGTTTCGAGGAATTAGGGGAATTCTTTAGTTCCGGACTAAGCTCTGTGATGAACGTAGCGGTAATGTTTATCTTTGCTATTATCTTCTTTGGTATTATGCAGGACGTTGGATTATTTGAGCCATTGATCAACAAAATGATTGCGCTTACAAAAGGGCGTATTGTTGTCGTTGCTATTGTAACTGTACTAATTGCTGTTGTGGCTCAACTAGACGGGTCTGGTGCTTCTACATTTTTAATTACGATTCCAGCACTATTGCCTTTATATTTACGCTTGCGCATGAATCCATACTTATTACTTTTATTAATTGCTGGAGCTGCAGCAGTGGTGAACATGGTTCCTTGGGGAGGTCCATTAGGGCGGGTGGCTTCCGTGTTAGAGGTGGATATCACTGAACTATGGTATCCGTTAATACCCATTCAAATCATTGGTGTTCTATTAATGTTAGCTTTAGCCTTATACCTTGGCTTTAGAGAAAAGCACCGTATCTTAAAGCAATACGGCACACTTGATTTTACGCATGACGACCAACATATTACACAAGGTGTTGTGTCATCCGAAGTAGACCTATCTTTACGGCGACCAAAACTATTGTGGGTGAATGCAGTAATTGCTGTCATGGTAATCGGGGTTTTAGTCGCGGGTATTGTACCGGCAGCATTAGCCTTTTTAATCGGGGTAGCCATTGCTCTGCCAATTAATTATCGTACACCTAAAGAACAGATGGAGCGCGTGCGGACACACGCTCCGAATGCGTTAACGATGGCGTCGATTATTATTGCAGCAGGCTTATTTTTAGGCATACTAAATGGCACAGGCATGTTAAATGCTATTGCCAATAATGCCGTCAATATTTTACCGTCAGCACTATCATCTTATTTGCATATTATTATCGGTATATTAGGTGTACCCTTTGATTTATTATTAAGTACGGATGCCTATTATTTCGCCTTGTTCCCTATAGTTGAACAGATTGGTTTATCTTTTGGTATTGACTCTCTCTCCACTGCATATGCGATGATTATTGGTAATATTGTCGGTACGTTTGTTTCACCACTTGCCCCTGCTGTCTGGTTAGCTTTAGGCTTATCTGGTTTAGAGATGGGGAAACACTTAAAATAC
Organism: Lysinibacillus sp. FSL M8-0337; assembly: GCF_038593855.1. Taxonomy (NCBI): domain Bacteria; kingdom Bacillati; phylum Bacillota; class Bacilli; order Caryophanales; family Bacillaceae; genus Lysinibacillus; species Lysinibacillus sp. FSL M8-0337. Next base: position 4,282,650 of record NZ_CP151996.1, read on the forward strand.
TCTTTCTTTTGGATGTGGGGGTTAAGCATTGTTTTACTAGGCATTGCAATCGCGATAGGGATTATTACCATATAAATTAGCAGTGACCAGTTGTCGACTCGTGTATCGACAACTGGTTTTTAGTTATAACGAAAATATAGAACCCATAAGTATTGCTTCAGAATGTTTTTCATGTAATTTATTTGATGCATGCTTTTGTATATATGTTCGGACCATTTCATAACCAATACAGTAACCTATGTGTGAAGGAAGCTTCCCACCATATAAAAACTCAATATGATGATCTAAGCCCTTAACATTCATGTTAGGCAAAAAATATGTCTTCCATATAGCTAACATTTTGTCCGTAGAATAATCTTTCAACCAAGGCGCTAACCATTTGGCACCGTATAATTCCTCCACTGCACATTCCGCTAAGCCCTCTATAATTAATGAATCTAATAGCGTTACTTCCTCTAGTGATTTGTTTAAGTACCATAGTCGACAAACATGATTATACTCATGTGCAAATAACGCCTGTAACTCTTGCTTTTCCAATTCTCCTATAAATAAAAACAGAGCATCTGGATACGCAACTCCATTTTTATTTGTGACGCTTTGCTCCTGTGTGAGAGGAAAAATATAGATAGGTATATCAGGTCCGCCCCATTTCTTCTTTAAATAGAACAATTCTTCTCGTACAATTTGCCATGCATTTTGGTCTTGTAGTTTTTTCATATCGATATTTTCATGTGCTCGAAACAGCCCTTGTTGCTGTAATTCAAATTGGATTTGTTGTGGCGTTCCACCTTTAAAATGGTCTAGTAATCTACTACAAAGAATTGAACATTGTAAATCTTCAAACGCTCTACTATGCGTCAATTTTTGACTAGTTTTGAACTCATGTAGCCAATCATCTGTTGATATCACCGACATTCACGCACCCCCTTGCGATAGCTTATGTTCCAATAGACAATCGGCTAGTGATAAATGTATGCAACGGCATATATTAACTTGTAAAGACGTAGAAAGGAGGAGATTCTTGTGAATCCAACTGATTGTTATAATCTTTGCTGTAAATATCACGGTAAACGTGTAAGAATTACTGATACATCTGGCAATGTTCATGTTGGAGAAATAACGAAAGTGGATAGAAAACAGGTATGGATTCTACCTGATAGACAATATAGAGGATATGGTTTAGGTTTTTGGGGTTGGGGCTTTAGACCAGGATTTGGCGCTGGACTTGGCATTGGTTTTGCATTTGGAGCAATTGCCGGTATTGCGTTGGCACCTATATTATTTTTCTAATCTATAAATACCTAGAATATCCGCTTCTTATAGAGAAAAATAAGCCATTTCATTATTTTGAAATGGCTTATTTTTTATTGAATTTTCTCTTGTTGCTGCTTTTTTTCAATTAATTCGGATACAGTTACAAATGTATAGCCCTGTTTTTTTAAAGTTGGTATGATTTCTTCTAGAGCTTTAATCGTTTGTGTGCGGTTGCCGCCTCCATCATGAAACAAAATCACATCTCCCGGTTTTGTTCCACCTAACACCTTTTGGACGATTTTATTTGTCCCTGGTTCTTTCCAATCCTGTGTATCTTGATGCCAAGACCACATGACTACCTTGTAACCGTTGTTTACCGCAGTATTGATCATCTTTTCAGTGTAATTGCCACCTACAGGACGGAATAAAACAGGAGAAAAGCCAGTAATACTATAAATCATCTGGTTTGTCTGCCTTAGTTCTTCCTGTAAATCAGGAATTGAAACTTTATACGGGTGAGAGTACGTATGATTGGCTAATTCATGCCCCTCTTTATAAGTTCGTGAAACAAGCTCTGGATACTTTTCTGCATTTTGACCAATAATAAAAAATGTAGCCTTTGCTTCATACTTTGCTAAAGTATCTAGAATTTTTGCGGTGTATTTTGGATGTGGACCATCGTCAAAAGTTAAGGCAACGATTTTATCCTTTGTATTTATATCCCAAACAACTTCACCAGTCTTCTCATATTCACTACGCCCTTTTTCTGCAGAGGTACGCATGTCTGTCAAACATAACGACATGATTAATAAGCAAACCGTCAAAAACAATACATTTTTACGTATCACAGTATCACCTCCCATGTTTCATTCGCATATTTCAGCTCATCTTACTATTTACGAAAGCCGCTAAATTATACTTTTGAGGTGCTACCTGTTTTTACTTAAACCCTTTAAAAAGATATGTTAAAAAACCAATTAGCAAACAGTATCTTCATTGATTCACAGTTTTTTACTTAAATTTATTTCGATCATCTTTATTTTTAAATACTTTTCATTTACGCAACGTCAAATTATGAACGAAATGTGAAACCTTTCATATAGCCCTTTATTTTTTTGAAAATCAGTGTAGAATAAAGGGCATAACTGATATATAACAATTATTCAAAACAACAAAACTGTTATACTACAAATTGACAACAAAGGGGATTTTACAATGTGGGTTATTAGCGTTAAAAAATATAAAACAAACAGCTATGCTTTCATATACAAAATAATCAGTGCCTGGCACTGACACAATTTATATATAGAGAAATTAAAATCCACGTAGCCTTTCTGCAAAAAATGCACGATACGTAAAACGCAACAAGCCTCGCAATAGTGAAGGCTGTGGCTTTTTTCGTGCACGCAGAAGCACAGTGGATTTTTTTCGCTTTAGAATTTTAGTAGAAATATTGAACACCTTTTTATCTATTGCCATATGTATAGAGAGAAAAGGAGTGATGTTCATGGTGACAATTGAACCTATTATGATTAAAGGTCATTTTTTCACTGCTGTGATTGTGCATTTACCAAAAACAACGTTATTAACTATTTCTAATGATACAGGCTACATCATGTGTGGTGCATTAGATGTCGGTCTTTTAAATAGTCGCTTATTAGATCGAAAAATTGTGGCAGGTCGAGCGGTTGGTGTGAAAACGATAGATGAGCTCTTAACCGCCCCTCTTGAATCTGTTACATTTGAAGCGGAGCAACTAGGTATATTTGCAGGAATGACTGGTGTAGAAGCATTGTTAAAAATGATTTAACACACGCTACAAACCAGTCGGGAGGTGGAATTCAAATGTATTACACACATGCCCAACCACAAGTACCCCATACATCGCGAATAATGACCGTTACCGGAAATGGAAAAGTAGTCGCTAACGCTAGTTATGTCCAGCTTCAAATAGAGGTAACAACACAAGACGAAAGTGTACAACAAGCGCAACATCAAAATACTAGCTCTATGAATCGTGTTATTCATGCTCTCTTGGCGTTATCTATCCCGAGAGAAAACATTCAGACCGCCGCCTATACGATTACACCTATTTATGATTATGTAGAAGGTAAACAAATGTTTAAAGGCTATGAAGTAGTAAATGCTATCACGGTAAAAATACCTGATACTAATCTAGTAGGAGCTGTTATTGATACAGCTGTCGAAAATGGAGCAAATCGGATTTCCTCCATCCAATTTAAAATAGACCATGCGGATGAATACTATCAGCAAGCTCTCAGCTTAGCACTTCATAATGCACAAATGAAGGCGAAAACAATCGCGCAAACGATGCACTTATCTGTACAGCCACAACCGATTGAAATCGTCGAAGAAAACGATCATGCCCCTGTGCTTTATAAATCAATGGCAATGGCTGATTCATCCATGACAACGCCCATTGAGCAAGGTCAACTAACGATTAGTGCAGCTGTTCGCGTTACATTTCAATACTAAAAAACAAAGCCAGACTCCATTCACTTTGATGAAGTCTGGCTTTTTACTTGTCTCGTTATGTGAGCTTCGAGCGAAAGTAATCACTCATGAACTGTAAACGACCTTCATATATTTATTGAGGATAAAAAGTTGATGTTTAAAGGAGGATATGATGCAAGCTGAAAACAAACGCCTACGAATAATTCAACATCTTGCTCACGAAATTATGGATGAGATGAACACTAGGAGAGAACCGATGGAGCTTGATACATTAATTCCTGTGATTGATAATTTATCGCGCGCCATTGGTGACTTAACGGATGCATTTGGCAATTATTCATTGGATTATGTAGAGGAAAAAGTAAAAAATGCACATACCCTATTGTTCAAGAGAGACAAAATAGATATGTACCAATTACGACATTAGAAAACTTCCGCCATCGCAAAAAGTGTTAGATTGATCTCAATCAATCTAACACTTTTTCTCTTGTGCCCCGGCTTCTACCGTCCTTAATGCTCTTCAGGTGTAAATGTTTTGCAATCTGTTTCTTCACTATTGGATGCCTGCTGACCCTTTTGACTTACAACGTAAATAGCTTCTGCCGTACATTTATTTCCAGAGCCCCAATACGTGCAGTTATTGACTTCACATAAAATCTGTTGTGCCATCGTATCACACCTCCTCTTTTGTTATCCTTAACAAAATTGGTGTATTCAATACTTCAGCTAAGAAATAAACCCAAAATTAACCTAAAGTAAAACTATCACTGTATTTACAATGCTCTTTTTATAGCGACTAGTTTATTGGCTGCGTGACAATGTCTTATATTATTTTCGTGCCGATCTTCAAATTGATAGGAGCGATAAAATGCAATGGACCATTGCTCGTATAATTCTCTAATCTCCCCCTCTTGACATATGCCTTTAACAAACGGTGCTAAATCTTCTGGAATGTCAACTTCGTCTGTAAATACAGTAATAATATTGATGCCCTCTATTTTTGTATACTCTTGCATTAACTGAATAATACGATGCCAATCTTCGCGCGCTAAAAAATGAAATAGGCCATGTGAAATGATGCAATCATAAGTATCGCTAAACTGATATGTAGTAATATCTTGAACGTCTGCCTGCAAATTATGTAATTGGTGCAACGCTTTGTATCTATTTATTTTAGCAATACCTGCCTCTGAAATATCAATGGCTTCTACCTTAAACCCCAGCTGTGCTAAATAGACGGCATGTCTACCATCGCCACATCCTATATCTAAAATGCGTGCATCCGCAGGTAATTTTTTTGCCCATTCAACTACTTCCTCACTAGGATTACCAAAGGCAAAATGCGTATCTGCTAAGTACTCGTTTTCCCAAAATGGTTGCTGCACCATATCAACTCCTCTGTAAACTAGTTAAATTTTTACGCACGCTATTTATTATTTAATAATTAACATATCTGTTTCATCAAATTCCCACATATCGCCATACGCCACTTCCCAATAATAGCCGTTGGGATCTTGGAAATAACCACTATACCCTCCCCAAAACACCGTTTCAGGCTCTTTCACAATGTTTGCTCCAGCTTTTTTTGCTAGTGAAAAGATATCATCGACTTCTTCTTTAGATTTTCCATTATAGGCAAGCGTAAAGCCCGTAAAGTCGGTGCCTATTTTTGGTGGGTTTTCTTCATTTATATCCTTTGCTAATCGTTCTATAGGAAATAGAGAAATTTTTGTTCCTCCATTATTGAAAAAAATCACATCAGGATTTGTTTCATCTCCATAGACAACCACCTCAAAACCAAGCCCTTCACGATAAAATGCAAGCGACTCAACCATACTTTTTACACCCAATGTAATTAAATTTAAACGATTCATGCAATAACCCCCTTTTCTCAATATCTATTACTTATTCTATTTTTTCTTTCAATTCCCTTTTATGCAAATCATTATCTATACCTTATGCTCCGTCTTGAAAGAAGAACAGCCTCACACAAAACGTTATGTAACTACATAAGATACATAAGATATTAGCAAATGGATGGGAGGAAATCCGCTGTATTACAATCCTTATCCGTATTATGTTTATAACCATTATCCAAATTGGGGAATGTCTATCCTACCTACACCCCATCATGTCCCTAGACAACTTGCCATGCCTACCCCGACAACAAGCCCTTATCCGCCTATTAATACCATAAAATTAAAGACATCAGCAAAAGGGATGCAAACAATTATGCAACAAGTGCAATTACTGACAGAGAAAATTGAGGGCTCTGATCAATTTGCACATGATCTTAAAAACGCTGCACAGCTTTCCAATCAAGATGAAGTCCAAAAACTTATTTCTTCTGCTGGAATTACAACGAAGTTTGAAGCGAAATATACACCAGATAATATCCGCATCGTTTTGAAAGAAGGTGGGTGTTGTAGTTTAGCGTTAGTGCTATATTGGTGACGAAGAAAGGCTTGCTATTTTCATATCTATATATTCTTATAGAACCCGTAAACTATACTAGAGTAGTTGGTATCCCTCATTGGATGATATATGGAAAAAGGTAAAAAATACACATACCCTATTGTTCAAGAAAGACAAAATAGATATGACCAATTACGACATTTGAAAACATCCTCCGTAGCATACATTAACGCAAAGCAAAAAAGTGTTAGATTGATTGTCGTCAATCTAACACTTTTTCTCTTGCGCTCCGGCTTCTACCGGCCTTAATGCTCTTCAGGTGTAAATGTTTTGCATCCTGTTTCTTCACTATTGGATGCCCGCTGACCTTTTTGACTAACAACGTAAATAGCCTCTGCAGTACATTTGTTTCCTGAACCCCAATACGTGCAGTTATTGACTTCACATAGAATCTGTTGTGCCATCGTATCACACCCCCCTCAAATCTAGTTAAAATTATTCTAAATAATCAAAGGTAACATTTCAATAATCAAGCTAAAAATCAGGGTTATTTAACTACAATTTTCAAAATAATTCAAAATAAATATATTTACTGAATTATTAATTATTATATAAAATTTATATTAATTTGCTGACATTTCAAATTATTTGATATTTACCGACTATTGATGAGTACATTATTTTTTTATCATAAGGCATACAAGTATTCACTATATAGTTCCAACTAAAAAAGCACCCCCGCGTGGTCCTGCACCTCTAAAGTTAGAGTCAAGTATCTATTACTTATTCTATTTTTTCTTTAATCCCATTTTATACGTAATCATTTTAAATAAGCTTCATGCCCTGTTTTGAAAGAACGAAAGCCTACAACACAAAACATTATCATACTACATAAGATACACTAAGAGATTAGCAAGTGGATGGGAGGAAATCCGCTGTATGACAATCCTTATCCGTATTGCTATTTTTTATACCTATGTACTCCTATAGAACTTGTAAACTATAGTTGATTATGCTAAAGTAATTGGTATTACTAATTCTGAAAATTCATATATTTTTCTTATCAAGAGAGATGGAGGGATTGGCCCTATGAAGTCTCAGCAACCAGTCTAAGGCATGGTGCTAATTCCAATTGGCGAGATTCGCAAAAAGATGAGAAGATTGACTTCAGTTACACGAGAGTCCTCTTCTACAAGTAGGGCTCTTTTTTTATTTTTACACTACACATAGTAAGAGAAAGCGGGGAATAAAAATGACAAATGAACTTTTACAAACATTGCAACTATTAAAATCAAAGCAATGGGTTGACTTAACACATACTTTCGGACCTAACTCACCACATTTCTTTATGTTTGATGATGCGAAGTTTGAAACGTTGTTTTCTCATGATGATGGCTTCTTTGCACAACAATTTACGTTTCCCGGGCAATATGGTACACATATTGATCCACCCATTCACTTTGTTTCAGATACACGCTACTTGGAAGAATTAGCATTAAAAGAACTTGTCCTTCCACTTATTGTTATTGATAAGTCCAAGGAAGCCGCATCGAACCACGATTTCACTTTAAGTGTACAAGATGTACTTAACTTCGAAGCGGAATATGGAAAGATTGAATCCGGAACATTTGTGGCACTGCGAACTGATTGGAGTAAACGCTGGCCGGATAAAGAATTATTTAGTAATAAAGACAAGGATGGTCACAACCATATTCCTGGATGGGGATTAGAAGCATTAAAGTTTTTATTTACAGAGAGAAATATAAGCGCCATTGGTCATGAAACGTTTGATACGGATTCAGCGGCTGATTTTCGAAAAAATGGTACGTTAAATGGCGAATACTTCGTACTGGATCAGGATACATACCAAATTGAGCTAATGACAAACTTAGACAAACTACCACCAAAGGGTGCCGTCATTTTCAATATTGTGCCAAAGCCTGAAAAAGCATCTGGTTTCCCCGTACGCTCATTTGCTATTTTGCCTTAGTTACAAAAAGGTCTGCTTCAAAGCAGACCTTCTTGTATGTAGATATCTACTACCCTCATTTCCTGTGGGGCTTTTTTCTCTCCATGTTTATCCCGCTAGAGTCGCCATGACCAATAGCAAAGATGACATTTCTTTTTTAAATCAACTGTAGTTTGCGCAAGGTGTAATCAATGCCGCCTTTATTCGATGCCATCGTGACCTCATCCGCAATATTTTTTAAGGCTACACTTCCATTGCCCATTGCAATACCATATCCAACTTGCTTTAGCATTTCCATATCATTCTCTCCATCCCCAAAAGCAATCGCCTCTTTTGGATGTAAGTTAAAATAGCTAAGTACAGCTTCAACAGCAATTGCTTTTGATACATCCTCTTGTAAAACATTCGTAATCATAGGATGCCATCTTTCAAACTTCAAATTTGGAAATTGTGTTCTATACTTTTTCTCTACCTGTTCATTTACATATAAACACATTAAGTAAACTTGCTCATTTAAAATATTTTCATTGACGGGCGGATATTGTCTTAAAGACAATGTCTCATTCATTGCCTTTAGTGTTTCACGGTGCTGTACATTATTCATCGATAATTGATCAGTGAAAAATGACAGGCTATTATGATGGTCGTCTGCAAAAGCCTTAACACTTTGTACAATGTTTTGAGCGATGGGGCTGGCATAGATTATTTGGTCTCCGTGCCGAACATAAGCACCATTCGCCGTAATAAATGTATCAATCCCTAATTTATATAAATCCTGACACATAGACAGTGGTCTACCGGTTGCAGCAACTAACCGAATCCCTTTGTTTTTTAGTATATGTAAAGCATTCTTTGTACTACTTTCAATACAACCATCCTCATAATTGATCAAAGTACCATCTACATCAAAAAATACGATTTTACAGTCCATACATGTATGCGCTCCTTTTAAATTAACTATCAATGATTACCATTATTTTACGCCAAAATAGGATAACCGTAACGTACGCATTCTTTTTTTATGTCCACAAAGTTACTTTATATTAAGCATAATATTGAATAGTAAAATTATCCTATATGTATTATAATAAACCTACTAAAAGATGAATAAAAAAATGCACACTAGGTATGTCTGACGTAATTTTAACAATGTAGGCGTAACTATTTAACTTTTACACATATACCACCGATAAATACTATTGCTAGTGTATTTAAACTAACATTCACTTTACATAAAATTAAAACAATTTATTTGACACTACTTTAATAATGCTAAAGGATTATATCAATAAACATAGAATTGCTAAAATAGCCGAAAATTCATTAAATATATTGAACGAGTGTTACCTCCATTTAAGTAGAACTAAAGAAATGTTAAAAACTCGACACAGAGGAGTTGATTCATATGGGTTTTAATATTTACTACTACGAAAGTAATGTGGACTGCAAATTTTGCAAAAAGCAATATACAACATATAAAGTACGTCCGAATCGTTATAAAGTAGTCGAAGAACAAACGGATTTTATGCCCGTTTACGAAGGCTTAAATCCATTGCTGTATGAAGTTGCCGTATGCCCACATTGTGGATATGCCTACCATAAATCTATGACGAGAACTTACGGACCTTTCATGCTACTTATCGATGAACTGTATATTAAAGAACTACAAAAGCCTATGAACATCTGTCAAGAACGGACTATAGATGATGCTATCATAAGCTATAAATTAGCCTACCTCGTTGCCAAGGCTTCTATGGAAGAGGCACTATTAATGGCTAATATCGCACTGAAAATAGCCTGGCTTTACCGTCTAAAAAATGAAAGCGAATCTGAAATTCACTATTTATATGCTGCAAGAGATTTTTACAGTAAATCTTTTGCATCCAATCAAGAAGGCAGCGAGCGAATTCAATATTTACATGCAGAATTAAGCCTTCGCCTCGGTGATATAGGGGAAGCGAAAAAAGGATTCTCTCGCTTGATTGCGGATCGCAGTGTTTCAAATAAATATCGAAAATTAGCACGCAATCGTTGGGAAAACTACAAATATGACGAACACCCTAACAATGACGTTGAAAATAAAGAAGAAATCATTAAATAACTAGATAAGGGAGAGGAATAAAATGCTACTTTTCGAAAAAAAAATAGACGCTCGAGAAGAGGATATTTTCTCGGAATTACATCATTTTTTACTACGGAAAAATAATCGTCAATTAACAAATGATGAAATTGTTGCATTAACAGGTATTTCATCTGACTTACTTTATAAATGGGTAAAGACAGGAAAATTAAAAACATCTATCTTCCCTAATCTCGGTGCACCATGTGAACGTTGCGGTAAAATAACACAAGCTAAAATTTGTGTTAACTGTGCCTCAACTATCGTTAATACTTTAAAACAAGAAGAAAAAGACGAAGCATGGTTTAATAAAATTCAACGCAACAATCCAAGAGCTAACGCTTACCATTACAAATAAACTTGCATGCAACTGCTAAGCGCTTTTACAAATAAAAAGAATCTACTCACTTTGCGGGTCAGCGGCCGCAGTGTCGTAGATTCTTTTTAGGTAAGCATCCATTATGCTAGTTCGCCTTTTTTGTTATTTCCATCATAATTTTTGTTACATACTCTTCTTCTCGATTTTTAATCACCGCATCATAAATATATTCCTCATATACGTACTGCCCCAGCTCATAGCCTCTTTCATCCATAACCTTAAATAATCGTTCGTACGTTTGTCCAAGTTCTGTTGATAGCCCGAGATGATAGCCAATAATAAAGTCCCCTTCAATCGCCTTAAAATAAGGATGCCCTTCCTGCGGTTGTGGTTGCTCCATATACAAGTAACAATAATTATCATAGTTACCCGCTAAAACTTGCTCTCTTCTAGTAATGCCACCAATCGGATAACCTGTATCAAGCTGCGAGCGATCCAATTCATCAATAAAATCCGAGACCGCCTTAACAAACTGTTCTTCAGTGGCATCTTCGATATTTTTACTTAAATACAATGTTTCCTCTGGAAAATGACCAATCGTAATACTATCAAAATCTGTATGCAAGGCTTCCTCTGTTGTTTCAATTTTCACTTCTATAATACTCTCTATCATTTCGAGCTCTTGGCGTTTCTTTGCTACAAGCGCTTTTTGCTGATGCATTAACTCTAAAAAATTTTCAGGCGATTTATCTGCCATATACTTTTGGATATCTTTTAACGACATACCGACTGTCTTTAATAATTCAATTACGCTAAAAAAATCATACTGGGCAATTGTATAATAACGATAATCTTTATGGTCTTTCATAATCGGTGATAAAAGATCGATTTGATCATAGTAAATCAGTGTTTGTTTATTAACCTTACACAGTTTGGCAAATTCACCAGTTGTAAAATATTTTACATTTTTATTAAGCATTTTTAAGTTTCCTTCCTTGACTATATAGTTACTATATACTTTAGATTGTAGCTATCCACAATAAATTTAGAAAGGTTTTGACATTATGTTCACGGAAATACGTGACATCACAGCTTTAAACAAAGAAAACGTATTAGCATTACACATTGCTGCTAATCAGCAGGACTTTATTGAAACGACACAGCAATGCCTAGACGAGGCAGCATCTGACCGACGCTTTATACCCGTTGGATTATATAGGGAGGATACCTTAGTCGGCTTCGCAATGTATGGTTTGTTTCCTCATGAGGATGGGTCACAACGAGTATGGCTTGACCGTTTTTTAATCGATGAACGTTATCAGCATAAAGGGCTCGGAAAATACTTTTTGCAACAGCTAATCGATTTTTTACAGGCAACATACAATTGCGAAAAAATATTTTTAAGTGTTTATGACAACAATAAAGTAGCCATTCATCTCTATCAACTATTTGGGTTCGTCTTTAATGGGGAACTCGATGAAAAGGGCGAAAAAGTAATGGTAAGAGAGGTACGTACTCATGACGACCATTAATCCCATTGAAACAAGACCCTTAAGACCATTATTTCTTTCTTATTTGTTCCCAGCGATGATTGGTATGCTACTGATGTCAGTAAATATTTTAGTCGATGGTATTTTTGTCAGTCATGGCGTTGGCCCAACTGCTCTAGCAGGCGTCAATATTGCCGTTCCGATTTTCTCCATCTTATTATCCATATCTCTGTGGATTGGTATGGGCGGTGCAACATTGTACTCCATTTCACTTGGAGAAGGTAATAAAAAACGCGCACATCAACTTTTTACACTTTCGTTTACAACGATGCTGGCGGTAGTTTTAACTTTAGTGCTACTACTTTTATTAAATTTAAAGGAAATTGCCTATATTTTTGGGGCAAGTGATGTGACTTATCCTTATGTCCAAGAATACTTGCATGTCATTTTGTTATTCGGTGTCTTTTACACAATCGAAAATTTATTAAGCATTTTCATTCGAAACGATGGAAACCCAAAGCTTGCCATGATGGGTTTAATCACAACATCTATTTTAAATATCCTTTTAAACTACGTATTTATTTTCGTACTCCATTATGGTGTAAAGGGTTGCGCGTTAGCAACAGCAATCTCTACTATCATCGGTATGTCGGTACTATGTCTCCATTTCTTCCGAAAGCAGTCTGAATTAAAATTTGTCTCTACTTTTTTCAACGTATCCGATTTGAAAAAAATATTCGCCATCGGTTTACCTAGCTTTATTGTAGAAGCTTCCATGGCGTTAATCGTGATTTTATATAATGTATCGTTTCTGCACTATTTAGGAGCAAACGGTGTGACAGCCTATGCAATGGTTAACTATATTCATACGGTATTATTAACTGTGTTCTTAGGCATTGGTATGGCACTCCAACCTCTAGTCAGTTACCACCACGGTGCCAGATTAAAAAAACGTTTACTCGAGCTTTTGAAGATTGGCTTAGCTACCGCTCTTATACTCGGTTTAAGCATTGCCATTATTGCGATGCTATTTCCTTCTCAATTAATGGAACTGTTTGGGGATAGTAAAATTGAAATTCGCACAATGGCAACGCAAGGCTTTGTCCATTTTGCAATTGGCTACGTTTTCTTAGGTATGAATATGGTGCTTGCAGAATTTTTCCAATCCATTGAAAAAATTCGTCTTGCAACAACGATTATGTTACTACGCAGTATCATTCTATTTATTCCAGCACTCCTCTTGCTACCTAAATTATTCGGCGCGCAAGCAATTTGGTGGACTTTCCCGGTTGCTGAAGGCATTACAGCATTGCTCATTCTCTTATTTATTAAAAGAAAGCCACGCGCGTTTTATTCAAACTAGTGGGTAGATTGTTGGCGTGCCTGGTACCTAAAAAGGAAGCATGCGCATAAAGCGATGCTTCCTTTTAGTTTACTTATGTTCATTGATAGCTATAGATTGTTTGGTTTCCTCCTCTAAAGACGTTACACCTAAAATATCGAGCAGGAACATAAACAATGGAATACCGATAATTAATCCCCATACCCCGAGGAATTGCTCAGAGAATAGGATGACGATAAATGTATAAAAAATAGGAAGATTTGTTTTGGCAGACATAAGCTTTGGATTTAAGAAATAAGCCTCAATCGCATGCAACACCACGACAATAATCAGAATGTAAGCAATGTACATCGGTCCACCTATGCTATAAGCAATAATGCTAAGCGGGACTAATGAAATAATTACCCCTGCTACAGGAATTAAACCAAGAATAAAAAGCATTATTCCTAGTGCAATTAAGTGTGGGAAGCCCATGATAGAAAGAGCAATTACGGATAAAACACAGTTTACTGCAGCAATGATAAATTGCGCTTCAATTACTTTTCCAAAAGAACGAATAAATATTTTAGAGAAATATGTTAACTCGTCGTAAAGCGGACCAATTTTACTATCTTTAAATTTTGCAGTAAATTCAATAATTCGTTTCTTCTCCAAAAGGATGAACAAACTTAAAATAAGTGCAATGAACACGTGCAAAATGACTTTCCCAATGTTCGTTAAATTTTTTAACGTAAGGTCAACACCTTGTTCTAAATATTTTCCGAGTTCAATTTTCTCAAATGTCGGAGCCAAATATCTCGCAACCTCATTATCGTTCGGATTGAGATTAAAAGCTGCAATCAAATCAAAAAGCTGTGTAATTTGTTGGGTCACAACCGGCAAATACTTATAGATAACTGCAATAATCGCTGCCACAAGTAAGAGGTAAAGGGAGACAATCATCGCTTTTTCATTAATGGGTGCGATTCGTTTAAACTCTTTTGTCGCCTTAGTAGAAAGCTCATTCATTAAGTAGGTTATAATGAATGTCAGAAGAATAAGGTTAATCATACTCCGCATTAAATAAAGTGCAACAGCGATCCCAGCTAGAATAACAAAACGTTTAAATCCATTACTTCGAAAAAAATTACTCATGCATTCACTCCTTCTACAAAACGGCTTCGCTGCCTCTACTGCCAACTTACAGAACGCGAAATATATTAAGCAAGTAGAAAAAATTATTAGTTATCAATATTTATCATTTTCATGGTCCTTTGAGTTTAGGGGGATAAAAACCTCTGTTTAGAAGCGTGTTTCCATTACTCTATTGAATAAAACCAGTTTGGTGTTCTCTTCATCAACAACCCTATTTCTAGAAGTTCAATCCATTGTACATAGATTTTTTACACTTTTCGAATTAGAATGAAAGACAATACGATTAATGTGTATTGAAAGCTACATCAGCGTTATAGCCAAAATTTTAATAATTCTATTATACCCTTATAAACTATCATATCCAAAGCAACTTCTTTTGTTTTATGTTAATTTCAGTACGAAATTTCAGAAGTATCTCCAAATTAGAATAGGTAAGGAATGATTCGATGAAAATCTCAAGAAATCCAAAAGAAATTCACCCGCCTGTAGCTCCATATGTACACCAAATTGAAATAACTGGTCCAAACAGATGGCTCACATTTTCAGGTCAAATCGGAATGGCGTTAGACGGAACTGTGCCCGAAGATCCAATCATTCAATTGCAACTAGCGCTTAACAATATTAAAAAAAATCTTGAGTGTGCTGGCATGACTGTTGCTGATTTAACAAAGGTCGTATTTTATTTAGTTGGAGAATTTGACACAGCTCAAAGAAAGCACGTGATGCGTGACTTTTTTGGAGATCATTGTCCTTGTATGACAATGCTATATGTAGTAGCACTTGCTTCGCCAGTATTAAAAGTAGAAATTGATGCTTGGGCATGTCAGGAAATGATATAAAAGGTGAAAGAGGATTTATCCATTTAAGAAACAGGAAATGCTCGTGAATGGTTCGACTATTTTCTGTAGTAAGCCATTCACGAGCTATATATCTTCCCGAAAAATTTCCTTATTCACTTTATTGAGGACGTTCTATGTCAAAAATATCGCCGATTTTTGCGTAACTCGCTCCAGCTAATCGGCTCACCGCCTTTAACGCGCTAGCATCTATTCGTCCTTCCTGATAAATCACATCATCTAAATGGAATTGTACAATTTCGCCAATAAATAAATCGCCCGTCTGCTCTTCTTTATTCATTAAAGGAATACTTTGTACTAAGCGACATTCCATTCGGACTTTGGCCTCTTTAACACCCGGCACATTAATACGTTGACTGTCGATTACTGTAAAGTTAGCTCTTTCAATTTCACTCTCTGTTACCGGCAAAGAAGCAGCTGTTTCATTTACCTGGTTAACATTATCCTCATCTACAATATGCACAACAAATTGTTCTTGATACAAAATATGACGAGCGGTATCCTTTAAGCGCCCTGTTGCTCTTTGAATTGCTAGGGAAATCATCGGTGGATTCGATGACACGATATTAAAGTAACTAAACGGTGCGCCATTTATAATGCCCTGCTCGGACAAAGTCGTTACAAAAGCAACAGGTCTAGGAATAATGCTGCCAACTAATAATTTATAGTTTTCACGTTCTGTATTTTTCTTCGGATCAATTGAAATCAAACAACTTGCCCTCCCCTTTTATTCATCTAATGAACGTACTTGAATCGGGATTAACGCGCTTTCTAACTGTTCTCGATGTTGTTCATATTGCAACGGTAACATTAATTGACTACCCATTGTCTCCAATGTTTCATCATGCGCGAATCCTGGTGGATCTGTCGCAATTTCAAATAAAATTTCACCTGCTTCACGGAAATAAATAGCGTTAAAATAGTTACGATCCTTTATTTCTGTCACATGTTGCCCATGATTCATCACATACTCTTGCCACGCTAAATGATCTGCATTATCCTTTGCTCTCCAAGCAATATGATGGACTGTACCGACCCCCATGTGACCACGTACGCCTGATACCGTTTTTAAGTCTATAATATTTCCGATATCAGCGCTTGCTTTGAATCGAGCATAATCGCCTTCTGTTGCAATTTTTTCAAGCCCCATCACATCTCGTAATACCTTTTCTGTTTCTTGTGGATGGCTTGAATAAAGCGTTGCACCACCAAAACCTTTAATAGCAACTTCTGGTGTAACTTCACCAAATGTCCAATTATTTCGTTCACCTTCTGCACGTGCGACTAATTCAATATGAAGCCCATGTGGATCATCGAATTGAACAACTTGCTCTCCAAAGCGTTCGGCTTTTTTAAATGGAACAGAAAATTTTGCAAGACGATGAATCCAGAAAGGTAGTGCTCCTTCTGGTACAACGTATGTTGTTACACCAACTTGACCGTCGCCGATACGCCCTTGATAAGCATTTGGCCAAGGAAAGAACGTAATAATTGTTCCTGGCTTCCCAGCATTGTTACCAAAATAAAGATGATACGTGCCTGGGTCATCAAAGTTGACTGTTTGTTTTACTAACCTTAAACCTAAAACCCCCGCATAAAAATCAATATTCTCTTGTGGATGCCCTACAATGGCTGTTATATGGTGAATTCCTTCTGTATGTTTGCTCATAGTAACAACTTCCCTTCATAAATAAATATTCTCTTTGTATATGTTTTCTAACTACATGCTACTTCAAACTTCTAATAAAAGAATAATTTGCATATTCGATTTTTATCTCGAATTAATATATCTTGAATTCGAGATGATTATAACACGTAAATTTTAATTTCGTCAATATATCATCAAATAATTGATTTTAAGCTTGGCATAGTAAAAGCAGAGCTGCTATACATCAACAACTCTGCTTCTACTATGAAAAATTATTATCGTGATTAATTGTGTTGACCATAGCCTCCATGCGAAGCCATTGCATCCGCCTTTGTAGCATGGACAGTTCCTAATGGATGGTTAGGAGGAGCATAGATTGAAAACAGCTTTAATGGCACATTCCCTATATTGGTTAAATTATGCCAAGTTCCAGCAGGTATTACGATCGCGTAATCATCATGGACATTTTGTGTAAAGCTTAAATTTTCTTTACTCGACCCCATTTGTACAGTCCCATGCCCTTGTTCAATATAGACAAACTGATCGACATGTGGATGCATTTCTAAACCTACATCCTCACCAATATTGAGGCTCATTAACGTAATTTGCAAATGGCTTCCTGTCCATAGAGCAGTACGGTACGTATTGTTCCGCTTCGTTGCCTCCTCCATATTTACAACAAAAGGCTGTTGCCCATAATCGGTACTCATTTGACTGTTATTTCCGTTGACAGCTTGATATGGATAGGCACTATTCGGTAGTACTACTTCATATGGAGCAGGCCAGTGAACAGACTGATTTCCATAGCTATACATTGGTATATTGGCATAATAAGGAGCATAGTACATTTTCTCAATCCTCTCACAGATTCTAAAATTATTCTATGCAACTTATTGTCAGAATGTACCCAATCGTAGGAGAATATGCAAAATCCCAACCAATTTTGAGCAATATAATTCACATTATAAATTCCAAAATGGATTATACCCTTGCCCTTTTCCAGAAGGCATCGCCCCTGGCACACCATCCGCCTCTAACAGCGGACGAATAATCAGTTTTACTGGCCATTGTTGTTGCTCAAATAAAACTTTCCATAACCTTACTTTATCTGCTGCTGGAATATCAACAACTGTTACAGCCTTCATTAACGCCTGCTTCGTCGTATACCATAAAGTTCGCTCAGAAATAGAATATACTTGTGCAAGTGCCTCCATAATGGAAGCTAAATTTACTTGTGTCCCTAATGATTGGATATAAAAAATTAGCTTCTCCACACTTTCGTTATATAAACTGTTGGAATAACCTGGTCGAATATAATACTGTGGATCTTGAATATTATGGCGTTCTAAATAAGGCATATGAAGACGTACGGAGTCATGGTCTCTGAACAATAAACGATGGATTTGATTATTTTTTAATACCAGACAGCAATTTTGACCATGTATTTCAGGCAAAACCCCTACTTTGAATAATCGCATGGCAATTTCATAAAACATCGTTACCATTTCTGTATAAAAATCAATTACTTGCTGTTTTGTTAAAGGCTGGCCGAATAGTTCATCTAAATAATGATGACCTTTTAAATTTACGGCTAAAGATGACATAGGAATGATTTTATAGTTCTCATCTAATAGCTGCTTTGGATAAATGCGTATTTGCGCCGCTAGATGACGGGGATGGTCATCAAAAAGCCCCATTGTTTCAGGCATATACCCCCACCAATTTTGTTCTTCGCATAAAATAACCTTTTCCGTTAATATAGGGTCGCAAGAAATGGCTTGTCGTAGCAACTTTTCACCTGCTAGACCATTTAACAACTTAACAACAGGCAAATATCTCGATGCACCTAAAGAGAGTACACTTACTGGTAGTTTTAGCATCCTGCTTGACGGTTGATTAAAAGCTAAAGAACGGAAGGATGAAGTGGCACACAAATCGCCTGCTTTTGCTGTTAATATAACCATCGTTCCATCAGCTAGCTCCTGCTGAAAATCTTTTAAAATAATGTTTTGTAACTGCCATGGATGCACAGGCATCATCGTGTATTCACTTTGCCGTAAACCTCGTCGTTCAAATTCTTGCGTTATTTCATACTTTTGCTTGTCCTCAAGTAAATCAAAACATTGGATAGGTGTTTGTTCATTACCTTTTACGATCACATCATGACGAATGGCGACCCAACGAAGCGAAATGGGTTGATCAAATTCCGCCATATATTGTTGATAATCTTGCGCTGAAAATCCTATCTTAGCCTTTGCAAGTGGATGAAATGGACGATCTCGAAACGAAGCAATCAGCTCTCCTTTGACATGCCATTGGTAGGCTGTTTGAGGAGCTGATGCATCATAATTATTCATTTGTTCTATACTCAATGTTAATTGCTCAACAGCTACTATTAGGCCCTTTAAGAAATCTGCCACTGCTGGATGCTGGTAGGCTTTGGCAGAGAGACTAGTCTGCAAAATGGATGTGGCAAGCTCTTCAATTGAAACGATTAACTGCCATTGCCCAGCCACTTGTCGATAAATAGGAGAATGACGCACCCATTGCTCACCCTGCTTAAAGCTTTTTTCAACAAGAAAGCAAAAGTTTCCTATATAGACCTCTACCTCATGTGATTGATAGTGTGCAAATAAAGCGCCTATTTCTTTCGTTACATCTTGTAGGGATTGCTTTGAATACGTATCCCCGTTAAAGAACTGTTCGACTAAAAATGCATCCATTAAGTCCTTCATAATAATTTGTGTAGCTCTGTCACTTGCTGATACACTTTGCTGTACAATCATTGGATATGTCCTCCTTCGATATAATAAAATGCTGGATGAGGATGACCAAGAAAATCATGATGTGAAATTGTCCAACAATATGCACCTGATTTTTCAAAGATGACAATATCCCCTACACGAATGCAAGACATAAAAGCATCTGTATGCAATCGATCCTTTGGCGTGCATAATTCCCCAACAAGATGGACCTTCTTATTGTGCAAGCTAGGTCGTTGGAATGGATACGTCCACGTCTCACTAGCATAAAGCCGAAATGGTTGATTATGTCCCCATGAGGCTGGCAATCTATTATGATGTGTGCCACCTCTTACAACGGCAAAAAACTGTTGATGGGACTGTTTAATATCTAGTATTTCTGTAGCATAAAAGCCATAATCAGCAACGAGAAATCTCCCAGGCTCAAAAAAGAGTTGGATGCCATTTAAATCTTGCAAAATATTACTAGCTTGTAATAAGGACGTAAATTGTTGCCAGTCAAAAGATGGTCCTTCATTTTCATTATAGGAAACACCAAATCCACCCCCAGCATTCAGTACTTGCACATCTAATTGATACAAACGTTTCCATTCAAGTGCTTTTTGCACATAAAGTCGTACCATTTCTACATGTAATGCCGCATGCACATTATTGGATAATGAGTGAAAATGGAAACCTTTAATTTGTACAAGCTGTAATGGGTCTTGTCGTACAAGTGCAACCGCTTGTTGAATATCTGATTCGTCCAAGCCAAATGGACTGGCTGTACCTCCCATCGTAATTTTTGTTTCAGGAAGTGCATTTGTACGTAAATTTATACGCAATAAAATATCGACTTTTTTATTTAATTTTTGTGCGAGCATTTGAATACGTCGCAATTCTAATAAACTTTCGACATGAAGATATGTGACCTTTTGACGTATAGCCATCTCCAATTCAGCATCCTTTTTTCCAGGTCCGCCAAATAAGATTGGTACATCTTCGGACACTGCACGAACATTTTCTAATTCTCCGATGGAGGCGACTTCAAAGCCACGAACATATGGTAAAAGGGCTTTGATGATTCGTTGATCTGGATTTGCTTTAATCGCATAAAACAAAAATGTTTGCTTTGGCAAAGTTTGAAGCAATTTTTTTACATGTGCTTGAATACCATCTAGGTCGTAAATATAAGCACAAACAGGCGCTGTTTTATTAGTATTTAATGATTGAATAACAGCTAGTAACGAATCACTCATATAGACCTCCTGTTATATTTTGATAGTCCATCTTCTTTTGTCGATATGCTCGAAACGCTGTATTTCGGTCATCCCCTAGCACAAAGATGCGGACACCTTTTTCAGCCCACCGTCGATGCTGATCCTTCTCTCTCGAAACAGTCGCATACGGTATATGACACGCTTTTACAATGTCATATAACGCTTCAATAGCATTCTGCACTTGGGGATGTTCAATTTGCCAAGGTACGGCTAACGATTGCGATAAATCCGCCGCTCCTTCCAAAACAAACCCGACATGTGGTAGTGATATAATATCCTTACAATTGCGAATGCCTTCTATACTTTCAATCATTGGAATAATCATAATTTCTTCATTGGCGGCAGCAATATACTCAGTTAAAGGTTCTTTGGCAAAAGCAGCAGGGCGGCCACTATTTAAACTCCGGTGCCCAATGGGATGATAATAACTATACTCAATAACCTGTTCGACTTGCTCTTTGCAACTTACATGTGGAATGACAATACCCTGTGCCCCACAATCCAATACTTTTAATAGCGAAGTGCGTTCAATTTCTGCAATTCTTACAAGTGGGGTTATATCGAGTAGCTCTGCTGCACGAATCATATTTTCCAATATTTCCAAATCAATCGTCGTATGCTCTAAATCAATAATGACAAAATCAAATTCAGCGTGACCAATTAATTCGATTACACTTGGATGAGGAATCGAAACAAATAAACCATACACCGTTTGTTGACGTGTTATTTTATCCTTCAACTTATTTTTCTTCATTTTTCAAAAACTCCAATGCCTGTAATAAAGGATTTTGAGCCTTTCTAAAATACAATGTTTGATCTCCATAAATACGTCTTTTTGTCATTTCCTCGATTAAAGCATCAGCAGCAAATAAATCAAACGTTTGAAAACGTTCTTTATATTGAGGGTGTTGTTGTTGATAAGTTAAAATAACTTCCGTACATATGCGCCAGAAATCCTCTTCCCGCAATCCAAACTCCTCAAGCGTAAAACAAAGTTCAGTCATACAGATAAAGAAGAAAGCATCAAAAGTATAATCTCTTACCTCCGAAGCTTTAGCCGTTTTTAAAAACGAATAACGATTAAATTGCCGATGTGTGGCAGGCTCTGGATTTAACTTTGGCTCCCATTCCGGATGAAGGAGCTCTGAAGAACAAAACCTCACGCCATCATGTAAGTCCTTAACAATAATTCGATGTGGAAAATTATTTTTTAAAACAAGAATAATATTTTGCGCATGAGACTCTAACGCAATTCCGTGGACATAGAGTAAATGAACAATTGGCGTTACAACCGTTTCGATTAAGGCTCGGCTCCATTTTTCTACCCCATATAATGCAATCGCCTGCTGAATAAACGCCTCGCCGTTTTTTTGCTTATGCATCAATGCATTTAAAGGCCAAGCTTGTTCATCTTCTTGCAAGTATTGCGCAATATTTTCTCGATGGATTACACCTAAAGTTCCATAAGCCACTGCATATTGCATAACAGATAATTTTTGATAGCGGAAAGAAACCCCGATGGTCTCTTTTAAAATTTCAAACTGGCAATTTTTCAAGTATTCATCACTTTTAATGACTCGATCTAGCCAAGCACTAATAATAGGCGCATTTTGTGTCGTATGATGCGCTAAAATACGGCTAGTAGATGTATTTGTAATGCTAAGAGGTAATTTTAAATAACTCGCTTGTGCACTATGGCGATTGGATAACGAGCGAATGGATTGCTGTGCTCGATATGAGCTATCCGATTTCCCTAATATAATAATCGTCTTATCAGCTATTTGTGGGTAAAATACTGTCGCTATAATATGTTCGAATTGCCACGGATGAACGGGGAGAAAAACATAAGCTTGTTCATCTTCCTCTATTTGCGCTCGTAATTGTTGTTTAAAATGCGCTAACTCCTCTGGCTGTAAATGATGCTGATACATCTCATTGATTGCAGTTGGTTCTAATACGGCAATATCTACAAAATGCCGACGAACAGCAAGCCAAGTCAACGCGATATCCTGATTAAATTCAGGACCATACAAATGATTATCTGCCAAAGTAAAACCTACTCGGGATTTATAGCTTGGATGATACGGATGACCATCAATCATATGGCTTTCCAATGCCTCATAGTGCAAATCTTCCACTGGTATTGACGGTGGCTGACTGCTCTTTGCCTGACTATCCTTCACAAAGGTCTCCAATAATTCCTGAACAAATGTCTTCGTATGCTGACCGTCCAATGTCTGCTGAACGACTTCTTCCAGAAAAGTATAGATACTGACACTGGCATCTCCGTCTCTTTTAATGGAATATGGTTTTACTTTCACTCGACCGAATGACCATTTTTCCACTACTTCACATGTATAAAGGATCGTCTCTCCTTGAACGTTTAGTCCTTGGAAGGTATACTCTTTTCCATTTTTCGTTACTGGAATAATTTCCTCAAAAAGCAATGCCTCTAACGTTTGGCACTTCAATCGCTCCTGTACTGCCTTATAGGATGCTTCACTTACTGGCATGAAAGCTGTCATCAATTTCATACATTTCATTCCCCTTATACATAGCATTTTTAACTGCAACATATTCTGGTGTTTCACTTTTGCCAATTAAACAGCTATACAAATTTTTCTTAGCATAAAATACAGATGTCGTTAACAGATGGGCTACTAGCTCATTCTGTGTTTGTTCCCATTCTTCAAGTAGCATTTCTCGTACAATTTGCCAAAAATGGGCTTCACTTAACTGAAAATCTCTAGCAAGCGCATGTATAAATGACCCTAGATGATTTACCATGAAATAATACTTTGTCCTTGACCACGCCTGTTTTTTTTCATAAAACAAAGGTCCTTGTGCTTGTCTCTGTGTATCTACTTTTTCTTGTTCGATACTTACGCCTTCTAAATCCCGTATCCAAAAAATATGTGGTTTCCCTTCCCGAAGCGTTATAAGCGTATTTTGTAAATGGGCTTCAAAGTGAATGCCCTTTTTATCAGCGAGTCTAACAATGGGCAATAAAGAAATCGTTATATATTGTCGAAACCATTGCTCCACATTCTGCCCTTTCAACCATTCATAAAGTCGACAAGGCTTCCCTTGAATGGGCGCTTCTACTAAACTAGCAACAACATAAGTTGATTTTTCATCTAGCACCATTGGTCGATACGCCATCGTAAATAAAGCTGTTAAGGCTTCCTCTTCAAAACGGCACGTGCAGACACCTGTCTCATAAAGAACCTTTGTAGATTGCTCTTCTATAAAACAATCATGTGCTGACAAATAATGCGCCGCATCTAATGTTCTTGTCATTTGCTCTTGGCTATTAATCCTAAGCATATTGGTAATTTGAATTGACAGAGACAGCTTCAAATTACATTTAAATTGCGGAATATAGACTGTTCGAACAGATGATGTAGGATAACAAATAGGACCACTACTTCCTAAAAATCTAATTTTTTGTTGTCTTTCATATTCTTGCACTGCCTCTAGCGTTTGCACATAAGCATATTGCCAAGGATGCATCGGCAATATGCGATAATTATCATCATCAAATTCTAATTGCTGGCGAACATCGTATTCAAACTTTTGCAAAAATTCATGCGCTGCACTTTCAGTGACCCACGTTTCTTGAAAGATATCATATCGAACAGCAATATAACAAAGCGGAAAGGAAGTACGTAATTCAGGGCAATAGGTTGCTACTTCCCGTGATGTAAAGCCAACAGTATTTTTGGGATATGGATGAAAAGGATGACCATATATAAGTGATTGTTCGGAAGATAAGTAGTCATTTATAAAGTTGCTTGTTGCATGTTTCAAAAATACAGCCATGTTGCGATAACTATTTTCCACTCTAACTATAAAATCTTGTACATGGTCATATGTGATGGCTTTATTGTGTTGCAAGTATTCCTGAACAATTAATGAAGCTAGGAAGGTAAAGCTTAAAGCTTGGCCATTTTGCAAGGAAAAATACGCATATTCATGCTCACCATTTGGCGAATAAAAAGTAAACTTGCCAATAATCGTTTCATGACTTGCTTGAAAATGTAGAGAAAATGTATGATCCTGTCTATTAACCTTCAGTAGCTTTCTTTGATTCTCACAGCATTCTCGCAAATAACAATTTAACAACACCTTACAACTATAAATAGCTGCTTGCTTTTCATGATGACTTTGCAAAGCACTTTCTTTAATGAACACCAATGTCAACTCTCTTTCTTGTTATATATAATACAAAAGGAACAGTAACCAACATGATGCTCCCTAAAATCACACATTCCTCTTTAATTGCCATCCATTTTGCGTCTGCTACGGAAAGGCCTGCATTTATTAACATGCTCCATCTGAAGTCATAATAAATCGTTAATAGCATGACTGCAAACGACGAAGAAAACCGTTCAATCGTACTCGCTAAAGCTGAGCCTTCGTGTAACTCCTCTTGCGAAAGTGTATGAAGACCAATTGTTGTGACAGTCATATTCGAAAGACCTCCGCCTATCCCCCTGCCAATCATCAACAAAATCAATACGAATATGGATACAGACTTTGGTAAAAGGGAAAAGGAGATAATAGATATGGCGACAATCACGATGCCGACTACTATAAAATTTTTGGATTTCCCTTTATCCATCCAATGTCCTCCCAACCACATAAACAAACTTGTAAAAATGGCCGTAGGAATGAACATCGCACCTACTGCTGAAGATGGGAGTTGATATACTTCCTGAAATAGTAGTGGTAATACAAAAACTGCCCCAAGCATCACGACATCTTGTATTGCAGCAATTAGCACCGTGATGGCGAAGATTGTTTTGCGTTGTAATAACTTATAATTTAATAGCGGCTCGATTTTCTTATTTTCTAACTGAATAAATCGCATCAATAAAAGCAAACCACCCACTAGCATTATGACTAATAGCCAAGTAGGAAGAACCTGCTTTAGAAGCAGTTGAATGCTGACACTTAGCAGTAAAATACTTAGTACCATGTAAATAATGCCGAACAAATCCATCTCTTTTTTGCGCATAGCTTGATATGAATCAATTTGAGTAGCACATAAACACAACGATACAATTGCAAAAGGAACATTCAGCCAAAATAGATATTGTAATTGACCAAATTGAATAATAAGCCCTCCAACAGTTGGACCAATAATGGACGCAACTGTTAGCTGTATTCCCCAAATCCCCGCCACTCGTCCATGTACTTCTTTCTCGTAAACATCAAACAATAAACTGAGGGATAGTGGAATCATGATGCCACCTGCAATGCCATGAAGACTGCGGACAATCAACACCACTTGAACATATTGATCGAATAGTCCACCTATAATAGAAGAAAGTCCGTATATTGCAACACCAGCAATATACGCCCTTTTTCTGCCTAAGCGGTCTACGACTAATGGTGTGAGAGGCATAGTAATGGTCATTGATAATAGATATGCCAAAATGACCCAACCTGCCGAACTTGCACTAATGCCATATAGCTGCATAAAGCTCGGTAATAAAATATTAAAGGAACTATTTGTAAGTACGAGTGAAAAGGCAGCGATAAAAACGGCAAGTAAGGCTGAATGTTTCTTCATAGCTTGAATGTTTAACATAATGCATACAGCTCAACCGCTTGTTGTACAGATTCAGCAAAAATATCTAATACTTTTTCTGTTTCAGTTTTATTTATGATAAGAGGTGGTAAAAATCTTAGTACTGCCCCCTTACGTCCACCTACTTCAATAATTAATCCATTTTCAAAGCATTTTTTTTGAATCATAGCGGCTAATTCGCCATCTGGAGGATAGTGTCCAAGACGATCGAACGGCTTATTAGGATTAACAATTTCTACACCTATCATTAATCCTCTGCCACGAACATCACCAATCTCACTGTATAGTCGTCGCAATTGATGCAACCCTTCAAAAAATTGGGCACTTCTTTCTTCAACATTTTGCAATACACTCTGTTCGCGCACATATTTTAATGTTGCTAATCCTGTTGCCATTGCTAATTGGTTTCCTCGGAACGTGCCTGTATGCGCACCTGCCTGCCATTGATCTAAAGCTTCCTGATAAATGACGACAGACATTGGTAAGCTACCACCAATCGCTTTTGAGCATATAATCACATCAGGAATAATGCCTGCATGCTCAAATGAAAACATCTTTCCAGTCCTCCCTATCCCTGCTTGTACTTCGTCAATAATTAACGGGATATTTCGTTCTGCAGTTATTTTTCGCAATTGCTGTAGCCATATTACATCCGCTGGAACAACACCTCCCTCTCCTTGTACCGTTTCTACAATTACACAGCATGGATTAGCTACACCACTTTCACAATCGTCCAATAAATGCTCGATATATTGTGCACTAATCGTTGCAGTCATACCATTTCCCACACCAAATGGGCATCTAAATTCATAAGGGAATGGTAGAAAATGTACATCTGGCAGTAAGCTTTGCAAATGCTGTTTTTTAGATAGATTACCGCTCATGGACATTGTCGCTTGTGTGGAGCCATGATATCCCCCTTGAAAAGCTAAAATAGATTTGCCTTTTGTAGCATGTTTCACTAATTTAATAGCTGCTTCGACCGCATCTGCTCCAGTCGGGCCACAAAATTGCATTTTTGCGGTATGCTTCATTTCCTCTGGCAATACAGAGAAGATTTCTTTCATAAATTCTATTTTTAACGGTGTTGCTAAATCCAATGTATGAAGTGGTATTTGTTGATCCAATACTTCCCTGATAGCTGCTATGATGACATCATGATTATGCCCTAAGGCCAATGTACCCGCTCCAGCTAAACAATCATAATACTGTTTGCCTTCTACATCTGTCACAACCACACCTTGCGCTTTTTGTAAAATAAATGGGAAATGTCGCGAATATGCTCTTGCATTGGATTCACGCTCCTTTTGAAACATCAAATATTCTTCTTGAACATTCTCTGTTGCCATGTTGTCACTACTCCTTTTCTATATCTAATAGATAGGTTAAATATGATTCAGCTGCATTTTTCGTGCTTTTTGTAAAATAATTCGAGGGGTCCACCAAATCTGGCAAGGCATTTACTTCTAAAATGACGCCATTTGTTTGATCTAACGGTTTATCAATATGTAAACATCGAATGTCGATGCCTGCCACGTCAATTTGCAATGCTTTGGCTGCACGAATCGCCATCTCAATATTTTCAGGACAAATATCTGCTGTGCGATCTGTTATAACATCATAAAAGTCCGTTACTAACATATTGTCATCCACAAATAACTCTACTTGTTGACCCTTTACTAAAACATCATCAAGCGTAAGCCCCTTCCGATGTAATATATTTTGCAAGTCTATTGATTCTTCTTCGATTGCTTGATCATTTTCAGGCTCAAGCGTGTTTTTTTTCAATTGCTTATCATTTAAATCCTCTAGCAATTGACGAATAGTCGAATAGCCGTCACCTTCTATAAAAGCTGATCGGTATTCTAAAACACCAATCATCTCACCATCTATTACTAACACGCGATAATCATGTCCAACTACATATCTTTGAAGCATAATCTTTTGACTATATTGTTTAGCAACTATCACTGCTTGCTCTAATTGCTCTAGCGTCTTAATGCCAATGGTTACACCTAAACTACATTTAGCATTAATAGGTTTCACTACAACCGTTTTATTCTTTGTTAAAAATTGAATAGCTGGGTCTCCAACTTCCTCTACAATAAGCGTATCGGTAATAGGTAGTTTATTCCTTGCTAATAATTTGTTTGTCGCTTCCTTATTTTGTGCTAACAATCCACTTATCAACAACAACTGATGAGACCTTGATTTATTGATAATAACTGTTTTGTCTTTATAAGATAGTTCTAAAAAATCCTCACAATCTGCAAGTAATGGTGTACAAACTATGCCCATTTCCTGTGCTTTCTTTATAATGATTTGATTTTGTAAATTGCTTATTTGCTGTTGTGTCAAACCTACTCCTCCCACGAAAAATAATTGAGAACGATTATCATTATCAATTATATAATAACAATGTACGCTTCAATTTACAAGTTAATGTTAAAAAATAATCCACAATTTAGGAGGAAAAAGAAACACTTACTACTAATGCGTGGTTTAAATTCAAGCAATGTGGGGATTTCAACGCTTACTTCCTATAATTAATGCACGGGCACAAGGTGGCATGGCATTTTCTTGTGCCTTAGCATCAATTATCGACTTTTAAAGAAAGGAAAGTTTCATTCACTCTACAATAGAGATGAAAACCATTTATTTTACGTTGGCATTTTGGGGCATGATATACAATAATCATGTTCTTCTTCAGAGGTTAAATAATAATAACAGCAAGTTTTACGTAGTCTAATAGGCTTGTCGGTGCCTCTAGTCATAACTTTTGGCGTATTATATCGCGTAAACGGATTTTTACGTTCGCCAAAAATTTCACCTGGAGCTTCCGTCATAATGTATTGATAGTCTTCTTCTAAAAAGGCGATTTCCCTTTCACTTGCCCCTTGGCGAAATTGCGTTTCATAAAACCAGTGCACATACATAGCCGCATGCTCCCATAAAACCGCCTTTGAAACTTTAGCAGTAGTCGACAGCGCCTTCCATACCTTTGTCATATTATCAGCAAATAACGATTGGAGGATTTGGTCTCTCCATTCCGCTCTGCTTATTGGTAGAATTACTTGTGCATCTACCAGCGCTATTTTCGGGAGCCATAAATCTTCCTGATAGCTTGACTCCACACGAACATTGTCAATCGACATATTTATCCCCTTTTGGAGCATTGACATGGCAAATAGAGGTGTCGCCATTGTTAATACGCTATAGCGCTTTCCAAATAAAGAAGCTGTTATTATTAAAGAAGTAGAATTAAAAATAGGCGAAATGGTTTGTAGATATTGACGGCACTGCTCTCCACACAGCAAATCCTTGGATGAGATTGAATAGGGCGAAGCGGGCAAATTTGTCTCCGTGAAACGATAGTTCTCTGTCAGAATAGCAATATCTGTCGGCGTTAGTCGGTTATCATTCGGTACATGTAACATAAAAGTTCCTCCTGCTTAAGCTCTAAGACAGCACTTGATGCCCTTTCCATGCGGTACACATAACGGTGTGCCAAAAAGAGGATCGTTCATAATTGTGCAACCCATGCCAAATACATCCTTTACTAAATCAATTGTTATAATCTCATCTGGTCTTCCTTGTGCATAAATTTTTTTATCGCGCACAGCCACGATATGATGCGCATAACGACAGGCTAAATTTAAGTCATGCAAAACCATAACAACTGTACGATTTTCTTTGCTATTTAAATCGAACAATAAATCTAAAATTTCTACTTGGTGTGCCATATCTAAATAAGTTGTTGGCTCATCCAATAAAATCAAGTCTGTCTTTTGTGCCAATGTCATCGCAATCCATGCCCTCTGGCGTTGACCTCCAGATAATGCATTAACAGGGCTATTGGCAAATGGTGTCATCTGCGTTGCTTCCAATGCTTGATTGACAATCTGCTCATCTTCTTTAGACCATTGCTTAATCCAGCTTTGATGCGGGTACCTACCTTGTTTAATCAACTGTAAAACCGTTAAACCTTCAGGCGCTATTGGTCCTTGTGGCAATATCGCTAATCGTTTTGCAACTGCTTTTGTCGATAAATCTCGTATTTTTTCACCGTCTAATAATACATGTCCATCTTTCGGTTTTATAAGGCGTGCAAATGTCCGTAATAATGTCGACTTGCCACAGCCATTTGCACCAACTAAAACCGTAATTTTCCCCTCTGGTACTTGTAAATGTAAATCCTCAAGTATATTGGCATTCCCATAGGTAACTGTTAATGCATTCGCCTCTAGTACATTATTCAAAATCGTTACACCTCTTTCTCATATTGTACTGCTACATAAGAATCTATATAAAAATGTTCCTTATGTATCGTTCATTTCTAAACGTATTATGAATGTTGATTTCTTGTACGGAACAGTAAATAAATAAAAAATGGCGCACCAATTGCAGCAGTAAATACACCTGCTGGTAAATCTTTTGGCAAAAATAGTGTACGACCAACAATGTCTGCAAAAATTACGATAATGGCTCCGACCATTGCAGAAATCGGAATAAGTGCGGCAAATGAACGGCCCACCAGCATTCTACTAATATGAGGTGCTACTAATCCGACGAATGCTATTCCTCCTACAAAGGCAACGGCAGTGCCAGCTAACATAACACTAATCAACAAGAACAATAATCGGTAAACTTGTACCCGTACCCCTACACCTACTGCAACATCATCACCTAATTCTTTTACACTGATGACTCTTGCCATGACAAAAGTGAAGATACTTAAAACAATCACCCACGGTAGTAATAAGTAAACATCCTGCATATTTGCCCCATACAAACTACCTGTAAGCCATATATAAGCTCTTGTTGTGCGTACTTCTTCACCCATGACAATCAGCATTGTCACTATCCCTTTCGTAAGTGCCGAAATCCCAATACCGATTAACACCATTCGTATAGGCGTGACACCCTTATTCCAAGACAACAGATAGATAATAGCCGATACTACTCCCGCTCCTATAATGGCCGCTAATGGTAAGTAGTGTATGCTCACCGTTGCATATGTAAGAAATAACATTGCACCTACTGATGCACCACTTGTTACACCAATAATATCCGGTGCAGCTAAAGGATTTCGAATAATGCCCTGTAATATTAACCCTGATACAGCAAGCGCCATACCAACTAGCACGGCAAGCAATACTCTAGGGAGTCGTAACGTTTGGATTGTAAATAAATATTCACCTGTACCGTAGCCAAACAATTCCTTTAGTACAGTCACTGGATGTATAAAATCACTCCCTACCGAAAGCGCAAGCAAAATCATGCCACAAAGCAATATACAAAGAACAATAGTAACCATTGCTACTTTTTTTGATAGTTGAAAAGATATTTTATTTGATTTCGTTCTTACCGTTATATAATTATGCATTTTTCGCTAACCCCCTTCGTGCTATATAAATGAAGAAGGGTGCACCAATAAATGCTGTCATAACACCGATGGGCATTTCTAACGGCATAATCACAAAGCGAGCTGCAATATCTGCCAACAGTAGCAATGTTGAACCAATAACTGCACTAAACGGAATTATCCAGCGATAATCTGTACCTACTAAGCCCATCGCCATATGAGGCACGATTAAGCCGATAAAGCCAATGGAGCCAGCAACTGCGACTGATCCCCCAGCAAGCAAGATAACAATAATACCCATAACAACCTTTGTTAAAATCGTGCGTTGCCCTAAGCCTTTCGCAATATCATCTCCTGACTGCAAAATATTGATGGAACGCCCCATTAAAAAGGCCACACTACTACCTATTACAATGAATGGTAATACAGGTAGTAACATATTCAAATCTCTCCCTGAAACAGAACCCGCAAGCCAAAAAAGCACACTTTGTATACCCTGCTCATCAATCACCAACAATCCCTGTGTAAACGAGACAAACAATGCCGAAATAGCAGCACCTGCTAGCACAATTTTGATTGGCGTTAAGCCGTCTCTTCCTAAAGACCCTAAGAAAAAAACAAGAACACCCGCAACACCAGCTCCTAAAAAAGCAACCCACATATAATGGATTAACGAGTCCATAGAAAAAAATGTAATTGCACAAACAATAAAAAATAATGCGCCTGCGTTAACACCTAAAATATCTGGTGCGGCTAAAGGATTTCTCGTCAAAGCACGCATTAAAGCCCCTGCTATTGCAAGACTTGCTCCGACTACGGTAGCAACAACAGCTCTAGTGAAACGAGATGTTCGAATGATTACATGCTCCGCATTTAATGCATCATAGTTGAAAAAAGCATCATACACTAATCGAAATGGTATTGATGTTTGACCAAGAGCTACACTTAACATAAATGCCATTATCAGCAACACACAACAAATAATAAAAACACTTTTTTTCATTGAGGCACTGGTAAGCAAATTTTGCATTGAACTCCTACTTTCTTAACCTTATTTATGTCTTCTTCTAGCCACCTCTTGCATCTTCCCATATACAATAGATGAAGCATTGTTTAGAAATGAAGGGGCTCATCACTTTAGAGCCCCCTTTGATACAAAGAATTGAAATCCTTGCAATACTTTAATCGACTATATCTGCTTTCTTACTTTTCTAGCTCAAATCTGTTATAAATATCATCCAACATAATATTTGCACTTAAAATACCACCTGCAAAATTCCAGTACACCTCTTCCACACGATATACTTGGTCATTTTTAACCGCTTCAAGCTCTTTCCATAATGGATGGCTTGTCCATTCTTCTAATGTTTTTTTCGTTGCTTCATCCTCGATATAAAACATATAAATGACATCCGCATCCATTTGTGGAATGCTTTCTTTATCTGTAAACCTTAAAACGATAGGTAGCGGATTTTCCGTTATATTTTTTGGTCCTTTAAAGCCAAGCTCTGTTAAAATTTCACCTGCATAACCGGCTGGATAAACACGTGCGTGGTCAGCTCTAAAATTGACAACCGAAGCACTAATTGGCCATTTATCCCCTAGCTTATCTTTAATTTTTGTTTGGAAATCAGCTACACGACTTTCCCATGCTCCAAGTAGTTCTTTTGCTTTATCTTCTTTACCAGTCGACTCTCCGATTAAATTGATTGTCCCTTTAAAATCAAATACATCTTGGTGCACAACTGTCGGTGCGATTTGTGATAATTGTTCATAAATTTCCTCATGACGATTTTTCGAAGCAATAATTAAATCCGGCTGAAGTTTTGCAATTTCCTCTAAGTTAGGCTGTGTTTCTTCCCCTAAAAGAGGAATACCTTCTAAGTCCTTTTGTAAATACTCATAATATGGTGTATCTGCCCAAGATTCTACAACTCCTACAGGTTTGATGCCCATCGCTACAGCAACATCCGTAGCACCTTGATAAAGCGTAACGATTTTCGTAGGTGTCCCTTCGATTGTTGTTGTACCTAAGGAATGTGTCACTTCTCGACTGCTATTTTCAGTACTATTATTGTCAGTACTACTTTCTTGCGTTGTATTATTGTCATCCGCATTCGAAGCATCTTCAGATTCCTTATTTCCACATCCGACTAACACCAATGCAAATAACAACACTAAAAACATGACCATCTTTCTAAAGCTTATAAATTTAATAGAGTTCACTATAATTTCCTCCAATCAAATAATTAAACGACCGATAATGATAATCATTATCATTATAAATTTGTAAAGCATGAATTTCAATATATTTTTTAGAATATTTAGGATGTTTATTTTTTCCTTTAGTATGTATTATTGAAAAACCGTAATGAAAAAAAGGCAGAAAAATAAGTAGCCGAAGAAAAACAGACATGTTTCTCTCCAGCTACTTTTATTGTCCTTTTCCTATACATCATTGCTATGTTGCAAAAAGCTGCACACAATAGATAACCCCATAAATAGGAAGTGCGATAGATAAAAGAAAATACATCACCATTTCACCTTTAGTAAGCTTTCGTTTCCACTTCGTTAATTTAAGTTGTCGTCGGTAAATAAAACTAGAAAGTAAGATTATTAAAAAAGTGATATCTTTTATATTCTCTATAAAGAGATGCATCTCTTCTTCTCCCTTCGTTTTACAAAAGGCTCTCTATTTTATTTAATGACTACATAGCTAAAAAAAGAATCATCTATAATTTTAGATAAAAAAAGAGCATTGGGAATTTTATTATCCAATGCTTTATATATTTAACCTATTAACTTAAGCATTTATCCTCAATGCTTCGTAAAATTTGAGCGCTCACATTAAGGTCGCGAATATTCAATCTCATAGAGGTAGTATTTAAGTTCTTAAAGATCTTTAATACTGTTTTAAAAGGGTTATCAGCTAAACAAGCCTGATTACTAATTAACTCAAAAAAATCATATGGCTTATCTATTAATTGCGTATGCTTGTCTACAAAAAATATTGAATCAATTTTACTGACATTATCATAATACTTCCAACCAGGAACATCGCTAATATGAATTAACTCTGTCGTTAAACCTGTTTCCTCGATATGAAACGTTGGCATTTCACTAGGAATTTTTTCAACTATCTGTTTAAACTTATCTTCATAATACTCTTTTGTTGTATTTCTAAGGCCTATCGGTTTTTTAAAAGGCAGAATCTCTCCTGTTTCATTATCAATAACTAATAAATCATCACTAATTAAACTGTGACCATATTCCAATAATTCCATTATTAATGTCGTCTTACCAGAGCGACTAGGGCCAAAAATGGCAATTGTTTTATTATTAACCCTAATTGCACAACCATGAAAAAATGAATACTTATTTCTAAAGAAGGGTACTGTAATAGGCGGGAGAAATGTAGCCTCTTCAACCCACTTTTCAAGTGAATTTTCATCTGGTCCGTGAAGAATGACTAGTTTATCATTTGATAACATATCACTGACCATAATGTTATAAGAGGAACGATTCTCAATTTTAATATAATAAGCAATTGATGTTGTCGTATCATTATTTACGTACTCTCTATAAATATATGCTAATTGTTTCAATAAATACGAATCATTACTCTCTATATTTATTACATCACCGAAAAAGTTAAAATTAATCTTTAAACGCTCCAACATCAATCGACTCACGCATCACTTTCTAACATATTTTCAAAGTCCTTAATTGTTACCTCAACTTGCTGTTCAAACTCACTTAAATCGCCTTCAGGAATAGAGTATTCTTTCATTAGCTTATTTTTTATGTCTGCAAGTGATGTTCCGTTAATATGCATTTTAATGATTGATGATGCCGTTTCATTTAAAAATACTGGATCTTTCCCATCAATATCTACTACCGCTGTATTGCCAGTTTCAATATACTCATAGTTTTTCATCTTAATCCCTCACTTTTTTGATATTAGGCTGTGTTAAACGTATGTATTTAGGTTGGTTGAATACTTATTCTCCAGACTAAAATCATCAATAACCTTTAACACAGCCACTTCTTAATAACATTAATTTCTTGTAAGCTCCCCATGGTGACCACTACTATTGCTTGCGTATAGAGAAGATTCAATTGACGACATCCTATTATCAAACTTTTTGACTGATAAAGCCTTTATTTTAGGACAAATCCATTTCTTCATCTGATCACCTCTTCAAATCAGCTAAATTATAAAAATTAGTTACGTGTCAGTTCCCCACGGTGTCCACTGCTTGCGTATAATGCTGATTCGATTGATAAAATTTTATTATCGAATTTTGTGATTTGTAATGCGTCCATTTTTGGGCTAATCCATTTTTTCATCTGTCTCCACCTCCTTGTATTTTTGCGAACTATTAGTTACGTGTAAGCTCCCCACGGTGTCCACTGCTTGCGTATAATGCTGATTCGATTGATAAAATTTTATTATCAAACTTTGTGATTTGTAATGCGTCCATTTTTGGGCTAATCCATTTTTTCATCTATGTTCACCTCCTTATCATTTTGCGAGCTATTAGTTACGTGTAAGCTCTCCACGGTGACCACTGCTTGCGTATAATGCTGATTCGATTGATAAAATTTTATTATCGAATTTCGTGATTTGTAATGCGTCCATTTTTGGGCTAATCCATTTTTTCATCTGTCTTCACCTCCTTATATTTTTGCTGGCTATTAGTTACGTGTAAGCTCTCCACGGTGTCCACTGCTTGCATATAGTGCTGATTCGATTGATAAAATTTTATTATCGAATTTCGTAATTTGTAGTGCGTCCATTTTTGGGCTAATCCATTTTTTCATCTGCCTTCACCTCCTTATAATTTTGCGGGCTATTAGTTACGTGTAAGCTCCCCACGATGTCCACTGCTTGCGTATAATGCTGATTCGATTGATAAAATTTTATTATCAAACTTTGTAATTTGTAATGCGTCCATTTTTGGGCTAATCCATTTTTTCATCTATGTTCACCTCCTTTAATTGTTCTCATTGATAACTAAAGCATCATTATTTCAGGGGGCTTGTAGCTGCGGGTGTTAGCCATGCTTTTAATGGCATAGTAATAATTGAAATCAAAAGGAATATCGATATTAAAATCAGTTTCTATTTTCGATATAGGTATAAGAACTTTTTTATTGGGCGCGGTAATTTGTTTATAGATATACTCTTTTCCATAAGTCTTACTACCAATAATTGTGGTATTTTTGTCATCCTTGAATTTATCCGCAAATAACTCTGCAGAGCTACATGTTGAATTTGAGACGAGTATATAGATATGAGCAATTGAATATTTCTTACATGTGTGAACAAACCAATTATAGTAATTAATCATCTTCTGCAATTCCCCGCCGAAATTAACTCTTAAATCGACCACTATATTTTTCTTAAAGATTTGTTCATCTAATTTTGGAATGACATCAAAACTAATACATTGTAAAAACAAGTGATTATTACTAGTAAAATTTTCGTACACAATCTGGCTCCAATCGAAGTCTTCTAAAGTTAAAATCCACTGACTACCATTATCAAACTCCACTATGTTTTCCCCAATTGCCCAATTACTACTAACATCTGGTGCTTTACCGTTAGCTTTTACAATCGTATTGGATTGGATCTCTTTCGGTAATGGCGGATAAATATCTATTATGGATATTTTAGAATCACTTTTTTGGATTATAATTCCGAATTTTTCGAAAATTTTTTCCAAAGTTTCTTCCTCTATCGTGATTACTTTAGACATATGCCACAGACTCCTTATCGACATAACTTGTAAAATCGTATTTTATATCAAATTTGTCGTAGATATCCTCGGGTGTGTTGTGCGAAACAACAATGATTGTTTTATCTTTTATATTTAACAGCTCATCCCAAAATATTTGACTATTAAAACTATCAAGATTAGAAGTAGGTTCATCAAAAATTAAAGTCGATTTATCTGACATTAATCCTCTTAAAATAAGCAATCTTCTCTTTTCACCACTAGAGAGTTTTGTTACGTCTTCACTTAAAAGTTTCTCTTCTGACAAGAACTTCTTCATATAATTAAGTTCTTCTTCACTATACTCATCTCTCAATAAAATATTAAATATAGGTGAACCATCAAAAAGATTGTTGTCCGTCATGACGTACATAATATCTTTAAATGGATTACTATCAACCTTAAGACTATTGTTGTCATAACAAATTTCCCCAGTATGGTTGCTCTTTAATAATCCCAGTATGGATTCTAAAAATATAGATTTGCCTAAACCACTTTGCCCTGTAATAATATGTGTGTTGTTTTTTTGGAAAGTTACATCATTATAGTTGAAAACCGTATTATCAAATTTAAAGGATAATTTTTTAGTAGTAATTGCGTTATTATAGCTAATCGCTGTTTCAAGATTATCTGTTTCTACACAGATAATGGAGTTAATATCTTCTCTTAGTTTTTTCGTGCTGTTTATATTATTTATACTCCTTGATAGCGATAAAATCGGCATACTTAATTGCTCTACTAAACCTAAAAGGGTAATCGTAACACCAGGAGTAATATGACCTTTAATAATTAATAAAACCGATATCGCTAGAATTAAGAAATGAGAAGAATATGATAGCAAGGAATACATCGTATTTAATGTAATTCTATAATTCTCCGTTTTTAACCCCGCATCTCTTTCTTTATTAATTTCATTTCTAGACCTATTTCGAAAAAGGGCATCAGCATTTAAAATTCTTACGTACTTTAGATTATCTAATAGATTTTTAAAAAAGCTGAGGTTATCCCCTTTTTGGTTTAAAAAGCTTTTTTCAAGATTCGCCAGTTTATCTTTGAATAATTTAGTTACCAATAAAGGCAAAAACATAAAAGCAATTACAACCAAGCCAATATAGATATTAATAATAAGTAAAGACGTTGTAACGAAAACGATCCTTAGCGTTAAGTAAATAGCATCAAAAGAACTTCTATAATATTGATACTCTAAACTATCCACAACATTCGTTAACGCATTTAAGTTACTTTCATTTTTCACCTTTATATTTGAAAAGTCTCTTGTCTTTAATACGTTGTTAATAATTGAATTTTTAAGTTTTGCAAAAGTGTTTCTAATTAAATGATTTTCGTACTTCCATTCTAAAAAGTAAAATAGCACCTCTATTAAAATTAAAACCCCGAAAATCAAAATATACGTAGAGACTTTATCTAAATTTTGATCAAGTGCTCCTTGAAATAAATCTCCTTTAATAAATTGGATAATTGTCCCCATTAATGTTGAAACAATTAAAATAGAAATCAAAAGGAAAGTATTTCTATTTTTTATTCCAAAAATAATAGATTTTTTCAACCCCAAGTCCCTCCTAGCCTACTCATTAAAAAATAAATAGAGTAATTACGTAGAAAATATCAATCCATCCACCCATTTTACAAAACCTCCCTTCAACTTAAACTGTATTCTCAAATCGAATAAACGCTGTTGTTTATATGTCTGATAATAGAGAAATAAATTGATTGAATGGTAAAATGTATACAAATATATACATTTTAGGAGGTTTTACTATGTTTGGTCCTACAATTGAAATGATAAGAGAAGGTAAAAAGATTAAAATAAAGGATCTTTGTGATGGCATAGTGACCCGAGCTGCTTATCATCGTTTTGCCAGCGGTCAAACGGATACTAGTATCCATAATCTATCCTTATTTATGGATAGATTGCATATTTCTCCTAATGAGTTTTTCTTAATTCATAGCAACTATGCGAGTGATAAAGTAGTTTGCTTTTTAAAAGAATTATCTAGAGCATATAGGGTGCAGGATATTCAAGAATTGCGCTCTTTAAGGAAGAAACTAGAGGCAGATTTTACTGGTTTAAAACATGAACATATGACCGATCTTCTGAATTTCAGGATTTGTAGGTTGTTGGGGCAAGATATTGATGGCAAAAAAAGCAGTTTATTTAAGTATTTAATCAGCACTGAATTTTGGACTCATTATGAATTAGTACTATTTACAAATAGTATGTATGTTTTTTCATTAGAATTAATCGATGCTATTCTTATACGTTGTATTCAAAGGTTTAATAAATACAGTCAGACTCGACCTTATGGAAATGAAGGCTTTCGACTTGTAGTCAATGCATTAATTTTAGCCTTTGAACAAAAAGATTCATTTTACACTACTAAATGGATTGATTTATTAAACACCATACAACTAAATGATAGTGATTTCTTTGAAAAAGCACTGTTCAAAATATTTAAAGGGTTTTATAACATCACAATACACAAAGATCAAAATTCCATTTCAGAAGTAATAAAAACAATTGAGTTTGTTGGGCATATAGAAGCCCGCGAACATGAAGTTATGTTTAATCGAATGCTGGATTTCATACTTGAGCATAGCGGATTAGAGAAAGTCCATTCTTCAAAAACATAACTCAATTGATTACCTCTCTTAATTAAATAATTTTGAGGTGAATCACATGTATGAAATGATGCCCTATATCAATGTAAGAACAGCAAATCACTCAACTAATGAGGAAAATCAAGATCGTTGGTTTGATAAAAAACTTTTTACTAGTTCCCGTAGCTTATATCATCAATTGCAAAGGAACGAGAATTTTAACAAAGCCACACTAGCTAAAAGAAAATATTTAAATAGATCTAGATATAGAGCAACACCCTTCGGCTTATTTTCATCTGTCTACTTCAATACTATAGATGAAGTAAATCATTCAACAAATCAAATGATTATTCATCATGACTTTAAAGTATATACAAGTATTGATTCGGAATGGATTAGTAAATTTATTTCAACCTTAAAAAATGAAAATTTAGCAAGCTTACAGGTTACGTGGAATTCGAATGTGGTCTACCAAAATTCGAATTTTTTATACAATAACTGGACATTAGATGATAAAAAGAAGTTTAATACAAATAAAATTCAATTAAATACTCTATTAGAAGCGATTCAAGTCCATGCAAAAAAAGCTGTTACTATTGAAGAGTTAGCCAAAAAACTAGAAGAACAAAATGGTGTTCTTTTACCATTTAAAATTGTATTAAATGTAGTGAAACAATTGGTCCACGGTGGCTATTTGATTACGGATTTAGACAATTTAGCATTTATTCAAGACTTCGAACTTCTAATTCGCTATGTTGAAGAGAAAAATTATTCTTTCCCAAAAGATGCGATCAAGCAAATAAGAACTTTGATAAAAAATCAAAATAATTCTATAAGCAAGTTCAATATAGATACTGTAAACAAGTTGGAAAAACTATTAGCTTCAATTCATAATTGTGAATATTACCTTCGCTTTGATAGTGAAACTAACGTTATTAATCTTGATTTAGATAAAGGTCTTATAGAAAAAACACTCTTACCTTTCGTTAATTTCCTATCGACTTATGCAATACGGGTACCTGTAAGTGATAGATATCAAGCTGATATCCTTTTTTTTAAAGAAAAGTACGGAAATTCAAAAGTAAAGTTTTTAGATTTTTACAAAAACTATCAATTGATTCGAGAGAAAAATTGTTCGCTAGAACGCAAAACGTCAGATTTAGAGAAAAAAATAAAAATGCAATTATTAGCACTAACATCTACGGCAGCAAACAGACATTTAAAAGAAATCGACATAGCAAATTTGCATTTTGAAGACCTAAAAATAGAAAGCGAAATTTCTCCAGCAATACAAAGTTGTTTTTATTTAGAGAGTAATAATGGACAACTCAACTTTTCGCTAACCCCGTATGCTGGAAATGCGGGACTTGGACGTTTAGAAGGACGATTTTCATATATAAATCCAGCATATTTTACAACAATGAAAAATATTGAAAGAAGAAAAATTGCAGAAGCTAATACAGAGGTCATTACCGTTAAATATATGCCTAAAAATCAACACTACTATAATATTATGAATGATTGCTATGAAGGCAATTTAAATCTTCAATATGGAACTGCTGAAAATCATCAATCCGTTCCATTAGAGCACCTCTTTATTAGCATACAAGATAATAAATTAACACTTTCTGCATTATTAGATGACGGTACTGAAAAAATTGTAAAGTTTGAACAATATAATGTATCTAATATTGAACATTTTTCCCCACATATTTTAAATGACTTACTATTTTGGAGTAGCAATTACTATGCAAATATTATGTCGCTTCTATTCGATATTCAAAAAATACGAAAAGACTTTATTCATTTTCCAAAGGTTCTTTTTAAAGACATTGAATTAATCCCTCAATCTTGGCTAATTAAAAATTATATGGGAGATATACGCTCACAAGATCAATTTTTCAGCAAGTTTACCGAAATGAAAACGATTTATGAAATACCGGATTCACTTTTTGTTAGATGTAATGACCTAAGAATATTAATCGATACTAATCGTAAAGAGGATTTAGATATTTTATGGGATATTTATAAAACGGATAATTCTTTTACTATTTACCTTGAAGAAAATTCATTGAACTTAGCTAACTTCATTACGCTTGACTCAGAAGGCAACCATTATATGTCTGAGTTTGTTTTTAACTTTGTAGCACAAAAGATTAAGCCGAAGAAACTTGTCCAACTACCTTTGTTTCAAACAAAGGAAGAATTAAATTTAGAAAGAAAAGTTAACTGGCAACATTTTAATATTTATTTACCGCACGAACTCCAAGACGACTTTTTAGGCACTTATTTAAATGAGCTTATTAAAGAGCTAAAATCCAACGGTGCAATTACTAAGTCTTTTTACATTCGTTATTTTGATGATAGACATCATATAAGATTAAGAATTTCTCCTACTTCTCACTTTAATGGAATAGATGAATATCTAGCAAAAGGCATTATAGCTGGGGATATCATTGATTATAGTATAGGAAAGTATGACCCAGAATACGAAAGATATGGAGGATTGACTACCATGTCGGAGGCAGAGGATTTTTTCTGTGCTGATAGTTCTCTTATTCTTAGTTTATTAGCTTCCTGTTTAGGTAACGAAAAAATAGATAAAGTGGATCACGCTATCTATCTTGTGTTTAAACTACTATCTCTTCATACCAAAGATCTACATCAACAGTTCCGTATTATGGATGATGGTTATTCAAATAAGGACTTTTCAAAAGATTTCCGTGAAAACAGACATAAATATTTGGCATTTAGTGATATTGCTGCATCTTCAAATACTGATTTAACTGCACATCATTTTGCTTTCAACAAAGAACAACTGACCGACTGGGAGCTACAATTGTCTAACTATTTTAAAAAATTAATAAATGAAAACCGTTTTGATTTTAATATTATTCGAAGTTTAATACATATGACATGTATCAGACTGTTTGGTATTAAATCAGAAGAGGAAGAATTAGTTGGAAATATGGTTTGGAGAGTTTTAAAACAACAAATTGCTATAAAGAAGAAAGCCACTAACGCTACCCTTATTTTAAACTCAAACTAAAACAAGCATCATTCTACAATTTATATTTCCATGGAAATAATTTTCTCTTTTGTTTGCATGATATAAACGTTTTATTCAAAGAAGAGGAACATGCCATCTTCATTTTTGAGACTGGGGGGATAAAAATGGAAGAGCTTGCTTTAAAATTAAACAATGTTCAAATTAGTTTTGGGGACAAGGAAATTTTTGATACTAAGGAATTAACCGTTTATCAAAATGATCGCATTGGTATTGTAGGGAAAAATGGTCAAGGCAAAACGACTTTATTGAATATAATTGCAGGTACCATTACACCTGATAATGGAAAGATTGAACGATTTGTCGATTTCAATTATTTTCAACAAATCGGTGAGCTAAAGGAAGAAACGAATGCTGACTATCTAGATTCCCAATTACTTAGCCGCTTGAAC
This sequence comes from Lysinibacillus sp. FSL M8-0337, assembly GCF_038593855.1. NCBI lineage: Bacteria > Bacillati > Bacillota > Bacilli > Caryophanales > Bacillaceae > Lysinibacillus > Lysinibacillus sp. FSL M8-0337. Next base: position 4,326,511 of record NZ_CP151996.1, read on the forward strand.
GTTCCTACTAACAGCGTTGAAACACTTAGTGGTGGAGAACAATCCAAATTTCGTTTAGTTCAGTTACTATCTCAATATAAAATGGGTCTGCTGTTAGACGAACCGACAACGCACGTAGATAAAAATGGGATCGACATAATGATCGAAGAATTAAATTATTACTACGGTACTTTAATATTTGTCAGCCATGATCGCTATTTTATTAATGCAATCGCCACTAAAATATGGGAAATAGATAATGGGAAAATCAAAGAATTTAACGGCAATTACGATCAATATCTGGAACAGAAACAACAAGAGAAGTTGGAGTTACAAAGAAAATATCAAAAGGTCACAAAAGAAAAAGAACGATTACAAGAAGCCGTAGAAGTGAAAAAGAGTCAGGCAAAGAAAATTTCTATTGTTAGCGAAAAAAACAAACAACGAAATATTAAACCGAATCGCTTAGCTTCTACCAAACAAAAAGACACGGTTCAAAAGAGTATGTTGAAAACCGTGAAATCAATAGAGAAAAGAATGGATATGTTGGAGGAGGTTCATATTGAAAAAGAACCTAAACCAATTTCTTTTCCAATAGTGAAAGAACTTGAAATAAATAATCGTTTTCCGATAATGGGACATAATATCACCGTTACTGCTGGAGACAATATCCTTCTTGCAGAACAGGATTTCCAATTCCCACTTGGCAAGAAGATAGCTATAGTAGGAGACAATGGCGTAGGTAAATCAACTTTCTTACACTATATAATGAATAATCAAGATGGTATCACGCTTTCCTCAAAAATTGTATTTTGCACTTACAAGCAAATGGATTATAAAATGAGTGGGGACATAAGTATATTAGAGTATCTTATGAAGATGAGTGAGTATAAAGAAAGTTTTATTCGGGCGATTCTCAGTAACCTTGGCTTTGAAGAAGCCACTATTAGAAAACCTTTACATGCGTTAAGTGGTGGAGAAGTAACTCGAATTTCTTTGGCAGCCCTTTTTGCCAAACCTTCTAATGTCCTTATTTTAGATGAACCAACAAATTTTATAGACTTAGCTACTATTGAAGCATTGGAAAAATTTTTACTAGGCTATAAAGGAACAGTGCTCTTTACTACTCATGATCAGCTTATTGTGGAAAGAGTAGCTGACCAAATTTGGGAAATTAAAGATAAAACGTTACAGCTTATCAAGGAAAAATAAAATGGGCATCTAATGCATTAAAACCACCCGCGATGAGACGGGTGGTTTTAAGCTTGAGTCAAAGACGGAAGTGAAATCATAAGTTCTTTAAATTAGAAATATAACACCATCAATTCCTCGTCATAATAGTGCCCATTAAATTGAAGAGCTTTGCGTTCTAAGCCGTAAACCTCAAAGCCTAATGACTTATATAACTTTTGGGCTGAACTATTATCAGAAACAACTGTTAAGTTTATTTGCTCCAAACCTTCACAACATTTCGCCCTCTTTATTAGTTTGCTCATCAGTAATTTCCCTAATCCACGCCCTCTTCCTTCAGGTGCAACATACATGCCAAAAACATTCCCTTTATGACTCGTTTTCGGACTGTCTTCACGCACAAAAGTTACGATGCCAACCAACGAACCGTTATTATGAAAAGCACCGAGCACAAACTTATCGGTTGTTGCTTCTATTCGCTCTGCAACAGTTTGTAATGAAACGTTTACTTCACGCTCATATGTGGAACCAAATGCTTCCGGATTATTTTTTAATGCACTTAAACGCACTTCTTGATATACTTGTGCATCTGATTTACTTAAAATACGAATCTCCATAATCTATCCCCTTACCGTTCGTTATCGTTCCATTCATACATTGAAAATAAAAGTTTTAGTAGCGGTCTCCCCTGTCTGCATATTTTTTAGCATATAGTGATTTTGCGTTACTTCCTCTAGCCCCAACACAATAACAAAAGGAATGTTTTCACGATTTGCTTTATCCATCGCTTTTCTTAATTTTTTACCACTAAGCTCTACTTCAACGCGATAGTCTTTCCGCAATGCTTTTGCTAATACAAGAGACTCTACTGTTGTATTAATAGGAATGATATAAATATCAATTAATGTCTCCTGCTTTTTTTGTTCATCTAACATCATAGCTGTAAAAATAACATCTAACCCGAATGAAATACCGACCGTAGCGAACTTTTCTGTTCCCCCTAATAGCCCGCCAATCGCATTATCATAACGACCCCCGCTTCCTATACTGGATGTTATGCGACCATCCCGTACGAACATTTCATAAATTGTACCCGTATAAATTTCTAGCCCACGCGCAAGCAAAGGATTAAATAGACAATTTTCTGTAATGCCAAGCTTATTTAAATAGTGTTCTAATTCTTCCATTTCGGCTACACCTTCTTGAATCAGAGGCTCATCATATTGGCCGAAATAAGCAAGTGTATTTTTTCTATCGTCTTGTAAAAAATATGCGATTCGCTTTACAACAGCAAGTTGCAAACCTACCTCTGTTAACTCTGCTAAAACTGCATCATGACCTACTTTTTCAATTTTATCGAGTATTAAAATTACCCGACTTTGCACATCAGCATCTACACCAAAAACACCAAGTAAGCCAACTAATAGCTTACGATTGTTATATTGAATGACAACATCTTGCTCTAACTTTTCAAAAGCATCTAATGCCATCATCATCAATTCGGCCTCAGCTGCTTGTGAATCAACCCCAACAATATCTACATCACATTGTGTAAACTCGCGGAATCTCCCCGCTTTAATCGGGCCATCTCGAAACACTTTGCCAATTTCATAACGTTTAAATGGCATCGGTAATGTAGGGTTCATTGCAATGACCTTTGCGAATGGAATCGTTAAATCATAACGTAATGCTAGTTCACGTTCTCCTCGATCCGATAGCACATACATCTCTTGTAGAATTTCAGCACCTCCTGCGTATTTTGATGCCATTAAGCTTGTATAGTTTAAAATCGGTGTTTCAAGTGGTTTACACCCATATGTGATAAAAGTATCTTCTAACGTACGCCGAATTTTACGACGAATACGTTCTTGCTCTGGTAAATAGTCTTGGGTTCCTCTAACATTTTGATAATCCATTTTCTTCATCTTCATTGCTCCTTTTTTTAGAAAATAAAAAAACCGTACTAACATAAGCTCCAACTTCGGCTTAGTTATACGATTTCATGAGAAATAGTCTTCCTATTCATTATTAAAAAATTAATAAAGATAGCAAGACTAGTGGATATGATGATGTTGAGTTGCTGAAATTAGACGTTGTAAAACCGACATATAATCTCCTCCATTCAATTATTCGTAACTTTAAACTAAATGAATAATTTTGTCAATTCATTATTTTCTAATAAAAGGAATACCTAATGGAGATAGCACCCAAGAAGTGGCTGAGACAAAAGAGAAAAAGTGTTAGATTGACTCACTAGTTGTTGGTAGCGAAGGCGGTGACTCCTGCTCAGAACAGCACACAATGTAAGACGCGGGCATTCCGCGCGTTAGCGAGGGTTGTGGCTTACTGTGCTGAGCGGAAAGCACCGCCGTAGCGGACAACAACGGCATAGCAAGATTAATTACACTTCTAATTTTTTTTGCAAAAGCAAGAATAGCTAAGTTCTCCATATAGCAAAAAATCATGAACACCTTTCGTCTATTTCTTAAATTTTTTTAGTTATGTCCCAGCCCCTAGTTAAAACTTTATAGTAGCTTTTGATACAGTTCAAAATTCTCTAAACCATATTCACTATAACCTAAATCAACTGTATCAATATACGCAAAATCATATTTTCTATAGAGGCTGATAGCAGGTTGATTTTTTTCATATACATCCAAGCGAATTGCCTTTATATTCATGGCTTTACTATGCTCAATAATAAAATCCATTATTTTTTTGCCAATGCCCTTTTTTAGATAAGCCGGATGTACGGCAAAAGTATGTATAACCAAGATGTCTTCAGCATCTAAATGTATTTTCCAATCCACTTTCGAATAAGCCATTTCCTGTTCACGTCTTAAAATAACCGTCCCTGCAATATGATTTCCATCTTTCATCACATATAAATTACCTTCCTGTATGCCCTTAATTGCCGTTTCTTTTATAGGATATATTCCTTTTTTCCATCCAGGATAATTAATATGGGCATCAAGGTAGTCGTTTAACTCATTATATAAAGACTCTATTTCTTCTATATGACAATTCGTTCCCTTTTCTATCTTCATCGTTTCATTCCTTTGCTAGTTAGTTAATTATTAAACTTCATTATAGATTAATCTAAATTGGGTCACAATGATCATCCTACCACGGGTTGTGAAAGGACAGCGAAATGGAGGTTGAAATTTCTTTTAGAATGGGTAAAGGATACTACAAGCGGCGAGGAATGAAATTGAAAATCAACAGAGGAGTAGATGTCATGACATATATGAATATTGGATTAAAGTTATTTTTCGGGTTAATTGCTTTATTACTTGTGACACGTTTGTTGGGCAAAAAAGAAATATCACAGCTTACCCCCTTTGACTTTGTATATTCCATTGTTCTTGGCGGTATATTGGAAGAAAGCATCTATGATAACAAAATTTCAGCTCTTCATGTATGGTTCGCGGTTGCCGTTTGGGGAATGCTACTGTTCATCATCGAAAATCTATCGAAACGTTCCAATAAATTTAGAGTTCTTCTAAAGGGCGAAACATCAATTTTAATTAGAAATGGTGAATTTAATCTAAAAGAACTCGAAGCGAATCACCTAGAAATGGAGCAATTACGGATTATGCTACGACAGCAAGGTGTCTTCTCTCTTCGGGAAGTTTGTGATTTATACTTAGAGCCTGGTGGTACAGTTAGCTTAAAAAAATATGCTGAATTTGATACTGTTACACCAGCTATGCTCAATGTAAAAACGAAAAATGACACGATTAACTTCCTATTTGTGGATGAAGGAGAAATTAACGAAGAAATATTAAAGTATACTGGCAAATCCAAAGAATGGTTATATGATGAACTGCGCAAGGAAGGCTTCCCTACAATTCAGGATATCTTGTATGCGGAATGGTCACAGACAGATGGATTTTTTATCAAAACCTATACGAACAACAAAGATGGTATCCGCAAAGGAAATTAAAATCGTAGACTATGGCTTTTATCAAAGGGAAACTAGGTTTGTTATTTGGAAGATTTAAAGGTAATATATATTGAATAAATTTAACTGTATGGAAGTATAGAGGGAAACTATGAGAAAAAAAGTTATTGTGTCATTAATGTTAATGACATTCCTTTCTGCTGTAGAAGGAACCATTATTAGTACAGCCATCCCCCGTATTACAAGTGATTTGTCAGGTGTTGAACTTGTGAGTTGGGTATATGCCATTTATATGCTTGCCACCGCTGTTTCGACCCCAATTTACGGGAAACTAGCAGATTTATTTGGTCGTAAAAAAGTATTACTTATTGGCGCTGCCATTTTTTTAATCGGTTCGGCGCTTTGTGGTGTTGTGACCTCAATGGAACAGCTTATCATCTTTCGTGCCCTTCAAGGTCTAGGAGCTGGCGCTATTATGCCTATTACAATGACAATTATTGGTGACCTATATAGCGAAGTGAAAGACCGTGCAAAAGCGCAAGGATGGATTAGTGCCGTTTGGGGTGTCTCAGGTGTTATCGGACCATTAGTTGGCGGTTTTTTAGTTGACTCTCTTTCTTGGCGCTACATCTTTTTCTTAAACGTTCCTTTTGGCATTATCGCTTGCTTAATGATTGTCATTTATTACAAAGAATCTATTAGACCTGCCAAACATCATATTGACTATCTTGGTGCAACGGTGTTCTCATTAAGTGCAATCGCTCTACTTTATGCATTATTAACAGGGAGTAGCCAAAACAACTGGGGAGACATGTCCATTATAAGTCTCTTAATCTTTGCCGTTGTTTCATTTATTATTTTCTTATTGATAGAGAAAAAATCGCCGGAACCATTAATTCCGTTAGCCTTATTCTCTAACCGTACATTATCAACTATCAATCTATTAACCCTTATCTCTGGTGCTATGCTTATAAGCATTACCATGTATCTCCCTATTTGGAGCCAAGGAGTCTTAGGGAAAAACGCAACAGATGCCGGGCTTATTTTAATGCCCCTACCTGTTATGTGGACAGTTGGTACATTATTCTCTAGTAAACTAGTAGGTCGCTTCAATACGAAACAAATCATTCTACTTGGGGTTAGCGTGCTATCCGTTGCCGCCTTCTCATTATTTACATTATCGACAGAGTCACCCGCTTTCCTTATTTATGTTGGGGTTGGATTATTTGGATTAGGAATGGGGCTTGTGACGCCGATTTACATGGTAACGATTCAAACAGCGGTTTCAAATCAAACGCGCGGAACAGCCATTGGTTTAAATACATTTATCAATACATTTAGCCAAACGTTAGGAGCTGCAGTTTTCGGGGCGCTGTTCAACACGATGATCCATGCACAAGGTATTCAAAACCTAGATCTTGTATCTTCTGGCGGTCATACTGGAACGACTGCAAACACAGTAACCAATTCACAAGAGGCATTGGCTTCCAGTGTACATTTTATTTATATGGGTACTTTTATACTAGCACTCATAACGTTATTAATTGTTTGGTTCTTTTTAAAACCAGCCACACAACTAGTGAGCGATAAATAAACTATGAAGAGCTAGCAAACCCAGAAAATTTTACGAATTGTAAAGTTTTCTGGGCTTATTTACTATAAGCATTCCTATAATTGAGAACGAAGAAAGTGAAATTTTCGCATCGCCACATTTTGTTTATTGTCTAATTGCGCATTAATTTTTGTGAAATTAACTGAACGTAAGTTGCTTCTAGGATTAGATTGAAGCATTTCTTCTGCTGAGTAGTTATACGGATTTGCTGGCTCCTTCACACCATAAAATGGATTATAAGGATTAGCAGTAAATGAAGTAAGCGAGGCTGCTTTAGTATAAGTTTCTGATTTTTGCGCATTGTGCTTTTTTGCGATTGCATCCACATCAGACTTTTGTTGTTCTGTTAATTGGATTTTGGGATTGGATAATACAGATTGTGCATAATTAGCAGCAGTTGCACGATTGTTAGATATTATATACAAAAAATCATTCCTTTCGGATGTAGTAAGTTTAAAATTTGTTTCTTATTTGATTTAAATTGTTATAAAAACTGTAGAGATTAGCATTATTACTAGACATACTTTTAGGGTAATAAAAGTTACTAAGAAAATTTGACGCATTAAATGCACTAGCATTGAACCCATTTGTTAAAGTTGCGAAAGGGTTAGAGGAAGTTCCTAAATTAGTGTAGATACCTGACATTAATAAATCGCTAAAGCCCACACTATTCATACCCGCCGCACCAATTAATTTCCACATCTGATTATTTTGCATAGCTTGAGTATTTGATTTAGCAGCTTCCTTTGTAAATTGTTGTGTTGTCTCATTTAGAACCTCTTGAAAGGTCTTTTGTTGTTGTGCAGACAAATTTAATTTTGGATTGCTTACGACATTCGCTAAATAACTTTGAATAGGTAAATAACTATTAGTATAGATGGACATATAATCACCTCGAATTAAAATCTTACTTTTCATTTCGACGCAACTTATATGAAATGTTTCATTATGTCATGAAAAACGTTTTTTATGTCATGAACGAAAAATACTCTCGATGCTATGCATCGAGAGTATACAAGATTATGATTGCGCTTGAAATTGGAGCAAGATATGTAATTCAAACACTTCATGATTTGTGTTGATTTGAATAGCCCCGTTATATTTATTGGCAATGTCTTGTATAATTTGAAGTCCAAGTCCAGTTCCGCAACCTTGTTCATTCACAAAAGCTGCGATGGGATTTGTCATCATTAAGATATACGCACATTTATGCTGTGTCGATTGAATACTTATCGAAGCATTAGGTAGATTCTTGGTAGCAGTCAGCGCATTATCAATTGCATTATGCAGGATAATACAAAAATCATATACATCGCAATGTACATAGCTAGGATAGGAGAATGTTGACTCAATAACAACACTTTGTGCATGCGCTTTTTTTATTTTTTCTTGAATTAATATGTCTACAATCGCATGTCCTGTAATAGAAGAGGTCACTTTTGAATCCATTTGCTGTTGCATGCTGTTTAAATACATGCTAGCTTCTGTTAATTGTTTCGTTTCAATAAGCCTCTCAACCGTGGCAGAGTGATTTTTCACATCATGCTTTAACCGTTGCATGTCTTTGTATAGATTATCAATACTTTGAAGATGCGCTTGTAGCTGATGCGTTTGATTGACAAGCATTAGCTGCTTTTGCTGCTGTACACGCTGTAAATCAAGTTTTTGCACTAAAATAAGCACGCCAAACATCGCTGCGATGATGATGCAATTATGAATCCCCCAATATTTTAAAAACGAATCTATAACGCCTAGACCAATCTGTTCGTCAATGACTTGGTGATATTGATTCATCATAAAATAGCTCGACATCCCAATAAGGGGCGGTAAAATTAGTAGTAAAATTTCCCGATTTGCAAACGTTCGTGGATGCATGCGTATATATTTTTCGTAAAAATGGATGACACACCATAAGCCAATTGTATATAAAGCAAGTAACAAGAACATCAACCAAATAGAATAGCCGAGGTAACCGATTGTTACATCAACCAGATGAGGAATAATCCATTTTTCTACTAGATAAAACGATAGGTCACTAATTGGCCGATATAAAATAATAACAATTGTTGGCGCCATCCAACGTATTGAAAAATAAGTAATGACTATAAAAAACTTTAAATAGCTAGAAATATTTTTTATTGGTAGTAATAGTAAAAAGGCTGTTAATGACGCAAATAAATAGACACCAAAATTTGATATATCACCTATCAACCATTCTAGTACTATAACCGCAATAAAATAGCCCATTGCTATAATTAATAAATACGAATGCTGAATAAAAATACGACAAAAACGATAGAAAAAATAAGCTGTACAAACTTGCATTAACCAATTAAAAATTGTGTTCGTTATGTCAAAGCTATCATTACTCATGTATGTAGGTATCCTTTATGCTGGATGTAATGCATATAAGCTTGAAGGAATTGTGTATATTTCTTTTGCGAAAGTGTTAATATCGTTCCATTATCTAGTATGATTTGTTGCTTAGTATAGCTGGCAATATAGTTGAGGTTGACTAAATAAGAGCGATTGATTCGGTAAAAGCTGTTGCCGAGATTTTCTTCGTACTGTTTAAGTCGCCCTATAAATGTGTATAAGCCGTTTTCTATATGTACTGTTAGTTTACGACCCAAAACTTCAATGTAATGAATTTCGTGGTAAAAAACTTTGTGCAGGTCAAAGCCAGATTTAATAACAAGATAAGGCGCGTCAATCGACTGACTAGAACGATTTTTAAGCGCTGTATGTAATACCTCATACAATTTTTTCGTATCAAAAGGTTTTAATAAATAATGAAATGCTTGCACGTCAAATGCCTGGAAAACATACTGTTCGAAGGCTGTTACAAAAATAATCGGATTTACATGTTGGCGTGCTCTTAATTTTTCAGCTACGGCTATACCTTTTATATCGGGCATTTCAATATCTAAAAATAATACATCAAAAGAGCCGTCTTGCTTTAGTAAGTCATATCCATTTTGAAATTGCTTAATTTGTACGTTAGGGTAACGCACTTTAATTTTAGATGCAATCGCGTTCGTTATAGCTTTCTCGTCATCGCATATCCAAATATTCAAAAGCATCACCTCTCTTGTGTCGAAAGTCTATCATTAAAATAGAGAAAGTCAAATGAAGATTGCACAGCAAAAGGATGTATCCACTTACAAAACCCCTACTAAAAAATTGAATTTATATAAGTGTGATGTCTTGGAGATATATCTACAAAGAAGAGGATAATGCCAATAAAAAACTACACATGACACGGCGGCATGTGCCCTAACCGTCTATGTGTAGTTTTTTTAATATTTTCCAATCGTTCTGTTGTAGCTACCTTGATTTCTTCACCTAGTCATACTTTCGCTGAATGTTATTTCCTGAGTTTCACAATCAAAAAACACAAGTAAAGTAGGAAGTAGACCCCATTTTGACTTGTGTTTTGATTTAGAGCACTCACATTTGGAAAAAGTGTGCTTTTTCTATCTTTCAGACATAATATGAATTAATCTTACTGAATTCTTGCTTAGATAATGTAAAACAAATAATATAAAATTTCTATAAACAGACATGTTAAGAATATATAGAAGACCGGTCCACTGTTCGATTTTTTAATTCGAAGACTAGAACTTATATGTAATACCGGCACAATAATAGCATAAAAATATAAAAGAATATTATGATTAATAAATGAAACGATTATATATACAACCGCTAATATCAGAGGTGAATAAAATACAGGTAGCCCATAAAAATATCCCTTATCAGTTAGACCTACACAATTGTAATATGCTAATCGTAAGAAACAACTAATTACAATGATCGCCAATAAAATCGCCGATAAAATTGTTTCACCTGTGTAATAATAGATGAATATCCCAGGTGCTATCCCACTATGAACTAAATCTGCAAGTGAATCAAATTGACCGCCTATTTCCGATATAAGTCTATCTTGTTTTTTTCTAAAGCGCCTAGCCACTATCCCATCAAATATATCACAAGTAATTGCTAGTAGCATCATTAATATCGAAAGTTCCCAATCATTTAACACTGTAAATATGATACTAAATAACCCAGCCAGTAGACCAAGAGTAGTAACTATATTAGCCTTATCAAATAACAATTTTATCATTCTGTAACTCCTTAAACTGTTGTTAAAACTTGTTCATCTTGGAGCACTTTTTTTAAGGAATTAACAAGGATTTCATTGTCCTTTTGATTCCTTGAACTGACTCTAAAGAAATATATTGCATCCATTATTGATTTTCCTGAACATTCTTTAATATAAATATTATGATTTATCAATAATTTTGCAGCAAGGTCATTAGCAGTAATTTGTTTATTTTTGATTTTACACAATACAAAATTAGAATCTGTATCAAATACTTTCAACTCTTGGATATCTTTAAGTGAATCCACTAATTCATCTGTTTCTTTACGAACTATTTGACAGCTCTCAAAATAGAATTTTTTATACTGTGGTAAATTCATTAAAAATTCCTCGGCAAAGCTATTAATATTCCATATAGGCATTTTTTTTCTGATATTATTCAATAGTTCTTCATTTGATGAAGCTGCAAACCCTAGTCTTAAACCACCAATACCAAAAGTTTTACTCATACTTTTTAATATTAAAATTCTTGGATAGTTATTTAAATCATTTAATAATGTCTTAGATTCACTCTCATTAGAAAAATCAATAAAAGACTCGTCTACTATAATTATTGTTCCCTGTGCTTCTGTTTCACTATAAACTTTTAATATATCTTGTTTTGATATACTCTTTCCTGTAGGATTATCAGGTGTAATTAAAACTAGCGCTTGTATATTTTTTTCCTTTGCTATATCAATAATTTTATGTACATCCGGTTTAAATTCTTTTTCTTCAAGTAATTTATACGAACATATATTCCCTTCTTTGAATGCATTAGAATACTCATTAAAAGATGGATCTAGTAAAAGTACGTTACCTGAAAAAAGCTGCGGTAGTATCTTTATTAATTCCGAAACACCATTAGCCATGAGCAGATACTCAGCGTTTACGCCTAAAAATAAGGATAAATATTTTTCTATGGTCTTTGAATTAGAAGGATAATTTAATAATAAATCATCGAATCTACTCTTCATTTTTTCCTTTAATTCTTCAGGAGGAAAATGGAAATTATATATTAATGCTGCATCTTTTATTGGATATCTCCAATATCCTCCATGTTGCTGTTTAAGTATCTGGTGCTGTTTTGACATATTTGCAAATTGATATTCTCCAATACCTAAATCATATGCATTATCAATTTCAAACCAACATGTTGCAGGTACTTCGCACGCTAAGAGATTCAAATTATTTTTAGCATCTTTAACAAATATATCTTCATAGTAACTATTGATATTACCATTCTGAATTTCATTTTCTAATTGTTCTACTAAATATCCGTTAAATTCTTCGGAAAATTTATAAATATTAACCGTCTTATAGGGTTTTTCGATAGTTGAGCATGTTTTATTCTTTGTGGAATGAAACTGGACGATTTTATTTTCTAAATCCTTTTCAATATAAGTTCCTTCCAATAAATTAGTTAATGGAGAAACTAATATATAATTTTTACTGTTTTCTAACTGTACCAGATGATTCATTAACTCTTTTGTAAAGAAAATGTCCCCTTCAATTAAAGTAACTGATGAATTCAATTCATGGCGTGCTAACCACAGAGAGTAAATATTATTGGTTTTATCCCAGATATCATTTGTTATATATTTAATTTTAATTTTTTCTCTATATTTCTCTAACTCTTGCATTATTTTATATCCCTTATAGCCGATTATTATAACTACTTCATCATAGTGATAATCAATCAAATTATTAATAGTATTCTCAATTATACTAATTTTATTAACTTTTAATAACGGTTTAGGAATTTCTTCAGATAATGTTCCAAGTCGGCTTCCTCTTCCAGCGCATAACATAATTGCTTTTTTCATAATTTCCCTCTTTCTACATTAAAAGTTATTGAACCACTTATTCTAATCTACTAAACATTCAATCCTTGGGCCTACCTCATGCTGATAAACCCATACTCCATCTATTCTCCCTTTATAATTCAACTCTCCCCCATTCTCTGAGCTTGTTCTCAAACCAGATCCCAAACCGAAGGTGAAGAAATTATCTAAATATTCACCATTAGTAAGGATAGGGTTACAATTGTGATTAGTAATAATACTCCCATTTTCTTTAGCAAACGGAATAGCTCGACCAAAATTATCTATTATTTCAATAATATTACTTTTATAACCTGTAGCATTTATTACAATTTGGCTTGAATTAATAATATTATTATCCAGTTTCTCAACAGATTTCAGACAAATATTCGGATAGATATTATTCAAAACTTCTCTTCCAAGGGAAAAAGAATCATATCGAAGCCCTGAATATCTATTTATCCTCCCACTCAATTTACAAATATCCTCTGTTAAATCAACAGGGTAATGATCACTTGTTGCTTCATCTAAACTGTTATAAAACAATTTAATAGGAGACCGATGAATCAGTGTAATGTTAGATTTTTCTGGATTTAACAAAGAAAAATGATTTTTAAACCGATAGAGGCAAGAAAATGCACTATGTGAAGAACCAATAATAGAAATCTCTATTGGTTCTGTTCTATCTGCAATTAGTTCATGAATTTTTTCATCTTCTTTCCCTTGTAAAAACTCATTTGAATTGCATACAATTTTACCGTCAGGAAACTTATAATTTTTAAAAAGTGAAGTTTGTATTCCACCAATATTAAAAAAGATGTTTTTAGCAAGAATTTTTTTAGGAGCCCCTGGCGATAACAAATTTTGATAAGTTACCTCGAATTTATTATCTGTTCTTAACTTTATTTCTGTAACTTGGGAAGAAAGACATAATTCACTATTGGAATTATTAATAATCTTATTGCTAATAAATCTCCCTATATCAGAAAGAAAATCACCTACTAATGGCAAAGGGGGAGCAGTTAATTCATATTCTTTTAGTTTAGAATATGAACTTTTTTTATTTATAAACTTAAATAAATCACTATCGCAATTTTTGAAAATTTCAAAAAACACACTTCCTATTGAGTTAGCGGTTATTTTATACTCACCTAAAGCTCCTAACCCTACATTTAAACTTTTATCAATTGCAATAACACCTTTATTTAATAAAGAATCTAATTTATTTTCCTCTTCTAAATAGACTAACGGAGAAATATTTGCAGGTCCTGTTCCACAGATTGCTAGATGATATTCTGGTATCATTTATTTACCCTCCACTATTTCAATGCTTGAGTTAAAATAATCGATTATTTCTTCCAAATGCTTCTCTACTTCAATTGTGTTCTGTCCAGTAACAATGGCGTCAAAAAGTCTATCCATTGCTGAAGAAGCATTTTCAAGGATTTGGTTATTTTTATAATGCAAATTGTAATCTACAACCCAATTAAGTTTTGGAAGATTTTTAATATTTTTCACTACACCTTGTCTAGGGGGTATTAAAACCCATCCTCCCATTTTCGTGTTGGTGTGTTTACATCTATTTTCACTTCCACATAGAATTCTAAAATATTCACTAATAATGTCATAATGACAAACTTTTTTAATCGTAGGATAAATTTTAGCTCCACCAATTCTGCAAGCTATTTCATTTACCAAAATACTACCGTTAACGTCTACAAAAATTTCTGCATGGAAAATACATGTTTCGTTTTCACCCAAGGTTTGTAGACTTTTCAGTACAATTTCATTTATAGATTCTCTATAAATATCTTTTTCATCTACTAAAGTACTTACTAGGGGTTTATTTTCTTTAAATCCTAAACAAGAAGTTAGATATTTTGATACAAAAGTTGAAATTAGCTGATGTTGATGATATATACCATCAACATGATATAATTCGCCTTCGATTAATGATTCCACTAAAAAATTAGAACCTAAATTAGATAAAAAATCATTAGATTTCTCTAAAAATCGGTTTAATTCTGATTCATTGGTTATAACAGTAACACCTCTTGATCCTGCATCTCTTCGTGGCTTAATTACAATTTTATAATCATTTTCATCTGCAAACTGCATAATATCAGTTATGCCATAAACCGGTTTATAATTAGCAACTGGGACTTTTGATTGTATTAATTTATTTTTCATTGCTACCTTATCACGAAATTCCCAAGTTTGAATTTCATTTAAACCTTTTACTCCAATAAAGCTTCTAAGCTTTCCAGCTCTTAGTACATCCTTTTCTGAAAGAGCAACAATTTCATCAATTTGTATATGCTTACTCAATTCAATAACATCCAAAATAATTTTTTCATTATTATCATAATCATTATAAAAATTCAGTTCTTTATAATAAGATACATTTTTATATAATTGATAATTAGAAAACACATAAAGGTTACAATCATCATTAACCCATTTATAATATGTTATATGCTCTAATGGGAATCTATTTAATATTACGATATTCCTCAAAATTCACACCCTCTTATATCCAATTCAGAGAAAAACTGTTCTATATTTTCTTCGTTTGTCTTGACGGAATTTGCAATTGATATTGCATGCACAACTCTATCCTTATTTGAGATATTTATCTCAAATTTTTCATCCAAATTTTTATAAAACTTATATTCAATAATTGATGGATAATTGTTTATTTCTAGTTTTTTATAATCAGTAACTACCCCATCTTTTTTGGCTACTTTAAAACGAATTGAAGCAAATAAATCTGTAGAAGGAAGATATATTTCTCTTTTATAACCTAGTAATGATAATAAATATTCTTCAACAATATCTATTCCATATACTTGTCTAATTAATTCTGGAATTCTTCCTCCAGCAACACGAGGATTTGCCTCAATGAAATGAACTCCAGTGTCATTAACTTTTAGTTCAATATGTAGCACACCAAAGGTATAGTTAGAAATTTTTAGAAATTGGTTAACTTTGTTTTCAATCAACATTTTCTTTTTATCTGTCAGATTAGCTGGAAGATCGTGACCTATTTCGATAAAATTCTCAGTATATTTTTGAACAATAGAAATAATTTTTCCATTTAAAACTTCAACTGAATATTCAATTCCTTCTATATATTCTTCAATTAAAATTTCATCATGAACCTTTTGACCTGTATATTCCCCAATAGATAAAATTTCATCTATTGCTTTCAGTAACATATTTTTATCTGTACATTTTCTAACAAATGCACTACCAGTTAAGTTAACTGGTTTAACAACGACAGGATAATCTAAAGTGTCCTTTAAAAAAGGCTCGTCCCCATAATTAAAAATCTGATATTCAACATTATTTAAATTATGCTCACTTAAATATCTTCTAAAATCAGATTTACGACGTAATATTGAAATTATTTCATTATTCGGAGTATTTAACCCTAATAATTTTGCAGCTTTGGCAGCATATTCGGTAGAGTATTCATATAGGGATAATACAGCCTGTAAATCATAATCATTTTTAATGATTTTACATTGCTTTATTACTTCTTCGATATCATAAGAATTTACCTGTCTAATATCAACATTCTCTCTATAAAAATCTTCTAGTACCCAATCTGGTTGTAGATCTATGTTTGCTATAAATATAACAGGATGTATACCATGTTTCTTACAGGCTTTAACAAAATCCATCCCTGCTCCTGTTCTTGGTGTTTCAATTAACACTGCAGCTTTCATCTAAACTCCCTCTTCCGTTTTAAGAAATAGATATCACAGGGAAATCATATAATTGAGCCGTTAAGACTTTATTTGTGACTTTTCTCCATTCCTCTTCATCAAATTCTTCTAATATTTTTAATGGAACATCTAAATTTAGCACTCTAAAAGGGAAGTTAAATTTTGAGATTCCAGGTGGCATCAAGTTTCCTTTAAATGCATTTTCTACAATTACATCTAATGAGATACCATCATATTTGATCCAATTATTTTTTGATGGCATAGTCCGTTTTCTTGAAAAATTATCAGTTCCATAGGAATTGTATATCTCCAAAATATATTTATACATATCAAGGGCGTTACAATTTTTGCATGCTTCTAAATCCATAATCTTCTGATTTTTAATCTTATACGTTCCCATATAACCATGTTCTTCTTTGTCATTAGAATTAAGTATATTTCTTGGATTCCATGTGCTTTTTTTAATATCGTGATACCAGTAATCTAAAACAAAGTTATTTTTGTTCACAATCTGGATAGGAGCATATTTAAGTCCCAGTGCTTTTAAAGTTTCAAGTCTATGGTGCCCATCCAATACTAAATAGTAATTATCGACCTCAATACAAGGGATTGGATGTTTGATATGCTTACTCTTTTCAATACTTGCCGATAATTTCTTTATTCTCATTGGTTCTATTTTTTCATGTGGAATAAGCTTATCAATATCGATTAGAGCAAGTTCTATCCCAAAGTCACTTTTACAAATTTTTCTATAAGTTTGATTAAAAATATTATATAAATCCATAATTCTACTCCTCATATATTAGTGTTAAAAACACTATTCCAGTCTAAATACCTTTATATATGATAATTTGATAAACGAATTACTTATCTCGTTTCATAGTTCACTATTTCCCAATATCTGGTACTAAAGAACTTTTAATCCTCTTTAAAGTAAGACCAGGATTCTCTGTGTTAAATATCCCCGTACCGATAACAGCAGCGTGAATTCCACAATTAAACACTTCTCGTATGTTATGTTCCTTTATGCCGCCATCAACCATAACTTCTATATTATGCATCTGTCGGCAGTTGAGATTTTGAACCAATCTCGCTGCCTTTTGTAAACAAGAGTTGATTATGGGTTGCGCGGCGAGTCCAGGGTTAATAGTCATTATTAAAATTTGATCGATGTCGTCCCATAATTCATCCAATAAAGATAACGGAGTTCCTGGATTCAAAGCCACTCCTGCCCGAACACCCTTAGCCTTTATCTTCTTGATGCATTTCAATATATCTGGCGTTGATTCGATGTGTACAGTAAGTGAGTGTATCCCCAAATCTAAGAAGCTATCCATATGATCAAATGGGTTGTCACTCATTAAATGAATATCTACCGCTGTTTTAGTATTATTTACTAACTGTTCAACAAACTCCGTCCCTAGGGTGAATCCAGGAACAAAATGTCCATCCATAATATCAACATGATAGTAATCAGCCCCGTATTTATCCAATTGTTTGATTTGCTCTTTCAGGTTGAAAAAATTAGCACACATGATAGATGGTCCAATCTTCGTCATGGTAACCCCTCCTTAAATGTTCATTAGTACAAGTTAAGTTAGTTAAAAGTACAAAAGTTGGCGTTCATTTATTACTAAGGTAGTATTCCTATGGGCATTAAAAGTCAATCTAATTAACGATAGTAAAACACAGAGCATAGAAAATAATCCAATATGCAATTTGCGGAAGGTAAGTTAAGACGAATTATTGGGGTTCAATCCTTATAAATAAATTAATTGTCTTTGACCATTTCTAGAATAGAGACTTCGCCACGTTTCCCGGGTCCACTAGATATTTCTTTAATAAGATTAAAAGCAGCCCATTCTGGATGAATTGCTCCTTTCTTTCCCATTGGAGTGTTTGTTAAATCAGTTAATAATTTTTTAAAACGAGCTACAGTAAATTGAACATTAGGATACTCAATTGCAGATGTTCGTACTAGTCCTTCAATTGCACTTTTTGCCGCTACATAATGTGGCCAAACTGCCGTAGCTTCTCGTACTGCTGAAGAAGATATAAAGACTTGCTTACCATCAGATTGAGAAAGTAGAGGCATGAAAACTGCCATAGGAGTGCTAGCCATAGATATACTCTTAATTAAAAAGTTATGAATACGTTGTAAAGCAGTTGGTTCAATCCATAAAGGTAGTAAAGGCGGGGTAGCATTCAGAATTAAAAAATCTAGTTTCCCATAGTCTTCTATTAACTGATTTTTCAGTCTTTCGCAGTAGCTAATATCACTTATATCACCCGGTACAAGAACAATAGATCCCTTATAAGTACTAAATGAGTCTCTTAAATATTCCGCTTCCTTATGGCTCCTATGATAGTTAACTAATACAGTGCAACCTTGCATAACGAGTGCTTTTACAATAGCAGCTCCTAATCCTCGACTTGCACCTGTTACAAGGGCAACCTTCCCTTTTAAGAAATCAGTGGTATAGGAATTGTCTGTTACAGAATGATTTGTTAATAAGGACGCTTTCTCCCTTACAAATGATGTTAACTTTATAGAAGCATATTGCTTTTCTTTAATCGCTATGCTCCCTCCAACCTTCAATAACTTAAATCTTTTATCATAATTTTCCGAATACACATTGTAAGAAAATCCTGTATCCCAGCTATGCTCCAAATCATTGAACTCTATTTTAAGTTGAGAGAAAAGAGCTTCTTTACCAGGTATTTCCATTCCGGTGAGGTAGCTACAACACATTAAAGCCGAATATTGCCTCACAGATATTCCTTTATCCATTAAATCATATTGCTTTTCAAGTTTCTTAAAGGCTTCAAAGGACGGTGTGTAGTTGCCTTTGATGTTTATCTCATTTCCAAGTTCAGATGGGTCAATTATTGCTGGTTCACGTCTAGTTGATTCCCTATATTCAGAAGAATCAATCATCTTTCGCAAAGGTATTTCATTAATGCCTGCCTCTTTATACTCTATTGACAATTTTAATAATTGTTGGGAACCATCAACTACACTAATACTAACAAAGCGCGAATTCTTCTCTTGAATCTCTACTCGGTAATCTACGTCTAAAAATATTGGTCCAAAGAATTCCATGGAAATATCACTAGCAATATAACTATACTTTTTAGGTAAATAGCTTATGCTAGCAATACCACATAGGACACCAAATACTACAGGCTGCCCAAAAGGAGTTTTTCTACAATAATTTTGAGATAAGTGTAAAGGATTCCGATCGTGACTCGCCTGACTAAAAAGTTTCAGATCATCCATCGAAAATCGTAAATAATTCTGGCCATCGGTCTTGTTCATGATTAAAAAGCTCCTTAATTATATCTATATGGCGTATGCCCAAAAGACTAATAAACTTACTTAATGATAGTAGATTATTTAATATATTCTAATAAAACATTCTCATCAAAAATTGAGACATGTTGTGGAAATTCTACAAACTGCTAATTTATATGCTAGATCGATGTAATATAATTGGAAATACCACTTATCTTTATAATTTACTAAGCAAGTTGATACTACTGTTAGTGAATATAAAAGAAAAAGATTTAAGTGGTACTCTTATCCCAATTCCTAGCGCTTTCAAATAACTTTCTTTCAAAATCCATTTTTATAAAACCATGGATTCTGTTTATCAATTGAATGCTTACTAACAGGGGAAATTTCATTATCCGAATAGAAGCAATTCATAACAGTAAAATCAATATGTTCCATTAGCTCTACATCAACACCAATTGGCGAAATATCAAAGAACTTTTCTCTTGGTAAAAATTAAAGACATAATGCTATCAATTAGTTGCTAGCTTTAAACCTTCTATATATTCTTTTATAAATACCTCTACATCATGATTCTTACCATTATCCTTGTAGATATAGGTTAGCTCACGGTCTTTCAACTCTAGATTACTTAGAAGGTAATCCAACATCATCTTCTCAACATTTTTTCCTAAGGCACGGCATGACAAATAAAATCCTTCTATTATTAAGGAATCGTCCGTAATATTTATTATCATAGCTCCAACAAAGCCATAATCACCAAATTTATCCGATAATTCAAAACATCGGACCCAATAATCTGGCTGTTGAGAATAATAAATCACTTCTTCTGTAGAAATTTTCTTACAAGACAAGTTACATCTGTTAGTTCTATAAGAAAGTTGTGAAATTCGAGATGCTGTGAACTGTGTAACCTCACTACTAGCTAGTTTGATTTCAAGAGAATTAAGATACTCTTCATAATTAAAGTATTTCTCTCTTTCTTTTTTCCTTTTTCTTTCATTCTGATATGTTGAATTTCGCAACAAATCATCACCAGTTAGATTCGAAGTTTTAAAAAAACCACAGTTTTTTATGTGGACAGAGTATTCGTAAGGTCTTTTCACAGGTAGATGTATTGTAGTTACCTCTGGTAATGATTCACTAACTATTCCTATTTCAAACTCGGAATCATCAACGAAAACCATATCACTTAAAGAAATATTTAACTCATCTGAGATTTGTTTTATATTGTCTACTTTATTGTTCCAATTAATACGATAAGCGGCCACATGTTCTTCCTTTATAACCATAAATGGATGAGTTCTAATGACTTCCAACACTTCATCCTCATTATTTTTACTACATAATGTTAAAATTACACCGCACTGGTGAAGTTTTATCAATTCCTTTTGGAAATGTAAATATTGATTTCCAGGGAAAGTGGTGTCAAGCTTTATGCCATTCATTCCAACCTCTTCGAGTACCCCACCCCATAATACGTTATCGCAATCAAGTACGAGACACTTTTTATACTTTCCCAAAGTATCTCTTATAATATCGCAAAAAATTCGTGCAAGAGCTAAACTACCCTCAGTACTATATGGCAGATTAAATGCAAATTGCTTACGATAATCATAAAATTGTCCTTCGCCAACTTTCATAACTGCTTTATTCATATCAACCAAATAACACTTAGAAACATTATGCGGGATGCTCATCATACTATTTCGAATTTCAGAAACTATTTTGTCATCCAGAGGATACGACGTACTTTCCGGCAAAGTTACAAGTATGGGTTTATCATTATTCTTACGAATATTATTTATTGTTACATTAATTCGTTCGAGATCTCTTTCTTTAATTTCTTCTCTTGATTCATACGAGGATAGACATTCCGAAAAATCATGAATTAGTAATGTCCAATCGCTATTCAAAGTCACTTCTCTATTAGAAGAAAATAACTCATCGTAACTTTCCAAAATAATATTAGCCTGTATTGATAATTCTTCATTCATTACATATTTCAATGATTCTACAAATACTGGTTCGAGTGTAACATTACTAATAATTGAAATATTCGTCATTTGTGGAGATACAGACATCTCCCTTACTGCTTTCACAATATCTCCAAATTGTTTATTATATAAAGTCATTTTTACCCTCCTTAAGAAACATAAAATACTACTAAACTGACCCTAGGAACCCTCATCCATCATGCAACTAAATATTTCACCCTTCTTTAAGGGAATTCTATACATATGGATTACATCGATTTATAGGTATTTAAGAATTAGACTCTCAATTTTAGAAATTGTATTTATATTTTCATAGAAAAACTCTTCATCTTCTAATACTATATTGTAGGATTGCTCTATCATGGTGATTAAAGAAATCGCTTTTATGGAACTAAGACCTACCGCAAGTAAATCATCATTTATATCAAGCTTTTGTAGTTCATCTATATTAATATTTAATACTTTTGACAAAGTTGAAAATATTTGGAATCTAGTATCCAACGAAATTTCCTCCCATCTAAATTAAAGTTTTTATTGTATTGAAAATTGCATTAGAAATCATAAAATTGCACCTGATAGTCCTACTCTATCTTTTTCGCAATTCTACTTATTTTGAATTCTCTGACTAAAAAGCAGAGGGAATTAACCATAAGAGTATATAATGCTACACAAACAGAAACTTTCGACCCTATATACTCGCAATTCTCTCTGATACAGGCCATATAGCTCCCTTACTCATTAATGACATCAACGAAAAAATAGGGATCTGTTTTCAATTTTTGTTCTGCAATCTTAGCAATACTTTGACCATTAGCACTCTCAATTATTTTCCCGTTCAATGTAGACTTTCGTAACAAATCGCTATGCTGTAATTCTGTTCTTATCTTTTCAAATCTAAGGTTGGTTTTAGGTAAAGATTTTCGTACATAAAGTTGAAATGGCTGATCCGAAATACTATAGTCTCCAAAATCTATGGGATAAGTCCATTCAATATACTCGCGATATGGTACTAACTGTTTTTCCTCGACATTATGTATTAACGTACAATAACTCCAACTACATCCCAACATTACTATGCATGTATTTTCCCGCGACAATAACTCAACTGAAGTTCCCTTCCCATACCCAGAATTCCACCTAGAGTTTAGATAGTCATCCGACTTACGTCCTTTTACACAAAATGAAAACATGGGATTATGAGTTCGAGTAAACCCCAATTTTGTTTTTGCAAGAAATGCTAATGAACCCGTTTCAAAAGGGCTTGATTCGATGTTAAACATTTTGGTTTTTGAGAATGAAAACGTGAAACTAGGTATGACGATGGTTTTCCCTCGATCAAGCAAAGATTCTAGAAAAAGCATTACACCATCGACATATTCAATACATCGATTGAATCCTAGAGCGAAGAGATCCGAGTGAATAACAACTATTTCTTCGTCATCACGTATTAACGGCAACACACTAGTTAACAAGCTATCAGAAATTTGTACTGCAGAAAGCAATACTACACCCCCTTTAAAATTTTACAAACTACAAGTTTGAGCATAGGCTAATTGATTGTCAGTTACTTCATACTCATCTCATAAGAAGAATCCTTTATGCCTATTCCACACAACTAACACCCAAACAACAAACCTAATTATAACAATTTGTAAATAATTTTCAATAGATATTAAATATTGTAAAAATTTACTGCTTATTCTTAATTTATATTAAGCTTTATTTTTTTATTGTAATAAATTTTAAGAATGTGTTAAAAAGCTTAGGCCAATAACAACTACAAAAATAAAGTTTTAAGTGACCTTCTCGTTATGTTAAACTTTAGAAGTTATTCAAAAACATTAAAAAGGAGATAAAAAATGGTACAATCATTAATCTTTGATATGGACGGAACCTTATTCCAAACAGAGAAAATATTGGAATTATCACTAGATGATACTTTTACTTATTTACGGTCATTAAATGAATGGGATACAGTAACCCCTATTGATAAATACAGAGAAATCATGGGTGTACCTTTACCGAAGGTATGGGAAACCTTATTACCTAATCATTCTAATGAAATTAGAGAGCAAACTGATGCATATTTTTTGGAAAGATTAATTGAAAACATAAGAAGTGGAAAAGGTGCTTTATATCCAAATGTAAAGGAAGTTTTCAATTATTTAAAAGAGGTTAATTGTTCTATTTACATAGCGAGTAATGGTTTAACTGAATATTTAGAAGCAATTGTTAATTATTATAAATTGGATAATTGGGTCATTGAGACATTTAGTATTCAACAAATAGAAACGTTAGATAAAGGAGATTTAATTAAAACAATAATAAAAAAATATAATATAAAAAAAGCAGCCGTAGTAGGGGATCGTCTATCTGATATTAATGCAGCTAAGGACAATGATTTAATTGCAATTGGATGTAACTTTGATTTTGCAAAAAAGGAAGAACTTGCTCTGGCTGATTTGATAATAGATGACTTGATTGAGCTAAAAACAATACTCCCTAGAATAAAGAATTACTGAATAAAGTAACAGTAATAATTTCTATTTTTTCTTTATTTCTTAGTATGCTATGTTTCAATATTTTTGGTAGGTACTTTACTTTTAAATATAACCATATTTTAAAAGTGATACATGTGTTCATTGTTTGTTTAAAAAATTCAAAAACTCCGCAAAAAAACACTTGTTGATTAAGAACAATATTATAAAGAAAACCACTACCCTAAATTATGAATAGAGGGATTATTCTGGTGCTTAGAATAATCCATATTCAAATTTCTCTTGGAAAAAAGGGCTATTCTTTTGACAATGCAATTTCCGAAACGACATTTAAAGTATTTAAGGAAAAGGCCACTAAAGGAACGGGCTCCTCATATGAGGAGCTCGCTCTTTTAACTATATTCGAACTTAACGACAGACCTCATATAAATTATTAAGTAATGTTTATAAAATATAATAGGGGTGAAATATTATTGAAGTTCAAAGACCTACATATCAATATTAAAATCAGACTTTTCGTAAACTTCATTCAAAAACTTACTCAAATGACTGTATTTCCTTTTATGGCAATTTATTTTTCTAAATACTTTGGCTCTACTGTTGCAGGAATCTTAATGATTATAAGTGTAGTTGCTGCATTTTTTTCTAGTTTTTATGGAGGTTATTTTGCAGATTTATATGGTCGAAAAAGGGTGCTATTAGAAGGGGAGAAATATAGATTTCTTACCATGATACTTATGGCTTTTTTTAATTCACCTTGGTTATTCTCCCCAACAATTACTTTTATATTATTTGCTATAAATAATGTTATCGTTGGACTAATAACTCCTGCTAATGAAGCAATACTTATAGATGTAAGCACATCAAAAAATAGAAAATTGCTTTATAGTTTAAATTATTGGTCCCTTAATCTCTCGATTGCTTTGGGAAGTATGATTGGGGCATTTTTTTATAAAAACCATTTCTTTGATTTACTATTAACTACTTCACTTGCTTCTTTAATTACTTATTTTTTAGTTAAATTATATATTATTGAAACAAATCCACCAAAAATAAATCAAAAAATTAAAAAAGCAACATTAACGTCTATATTTGCCAGTTATAAACTTATTTTAAAAGATCGTTTATTTACAATTTATTTAATAGTAGGAATTCTTACGCTAAGTTTAGAATTTCAATTGGTTAATTTTATAGCTATCAAATTAAGTAATGAATTTGGAATTCAAAAGTTATTTGAATTACCGTATTTACAATTCGATGGTGTTAAAATACTAGGATTTTTAAGAATGGAAAATACATTATTAGTAGTAATTTTAGGTGCGTTAGTTTTAAAATTAACTGATAAACTGAACAACAAAATTATTCTATTTGTAGGTGTTGTTTTATTCACTTCAGGTTTTTCATTACTATCCATCTTCAACAATATATGTATATTAATATTAGCTACTTTTATATTTACTATTGGAGAATTATTGTATGTACCTATTCATCAATCATTATTAGCAGAATTAATAGATGATACTATGAGAAGCCAATACATTGCCGTAAATTCTCTTAGATCTAGAGGAGCGCTTATTATAGCATCTCTTTGCGTAACTTTAGGTTCATTTGTACCCAATTGGACTATGGCTCTCCTTTATATATCTTTTGGTGCTGTAAGCATTATTTTGTATAGTATTATCTTTTCAAACCTTAAAAATAAGATTGTTCATTAGAATATAGATAAAAGAAGAAGTGGCGTAATTAGAGTTCCTGTACGACATCACAAGGTAGGAGGGTTGAGGGTTCGAGTGCTCAATTCATATAGATATCGTGTAATTTTTGTATTCTATTTTTTTAGTTAAAATATCCTCTATAGAAGATTATTTCTTTTTTTATTATAATTGTTTCATGATATTTCCTGGGCAACTATTTCGTTCGTACAACTTTTCTAAAGCCCATATTTTTTGTGTAAATAACAATATTAGTAATAATTATTTGCTGTAATATTCAACTTTATTTGTTGCGTATTATAAAATTAAAAAACATTTTGAAATAAAATATAAACCTTGATACAGCAACGACTACACTGTACCAAGGTTTATTTTTGATGTCACAACATTTTATATATTTAAGAAAACTATATTTGTAAATTGTGACAGTATTGGTTTAACTCACTGTTGGTTTGGAATAAAGTTTGATTAAAAAATATCCCTCAATCCTTATCTAATAGCAACTTCAAAAACTCCATTTTGAAAAAAGATTGATCAAAATGAAGTTACTCTTTTTAGATAAGTATGAGATTTTTATAAAAAAGTTTGACCATTTTCCAGCTATGTTGTTCAATAATCGCGCACGATTATTTAATATTATAGCTTAAATCTTATTCAAGATAAGCCCCTTTACTTTAAGTCAATTTTGAGCAAGAAGTACTCATAAAAAAAACGCCATCCTTTCTGTAAATTCTACAAAAAGAATAAAGTTTTTTTCTGTTTGGAGGTATCCGAATGTTTTAACTTGAGAGGATAAGGACGAACTTCTATATATCAGGCGTGGTAACTAATCTACAATATCTACTGTTACATGCATATCATTGTAATCGCCATCACCAGCATCTTCAAACCCGAAGTTAAGATCATGTCCGCCACTGTTTGGACGTTCTTGCAAAGCACTTTGGATCCACGGTAAACTGCCCGAAGGTTCACCTCTTTTATGCCACCCAGAAACTATAAATGACTGATTTATACCCGTATTATTTTCGGGGGTAGAGAAATCGCTAAGGGATCTACGATAATTGCCTTTTTCAATAAGTAATGCTTCTGAACCCTCTGGATATATACACACAGCATTCTCCCAATTAGCATCAGCAGAAAAAGTAAAATTAGCACGCTTACCAGGTGGAACTATTACCTTTCCAACTTGGTTATTCATTAATGGATTACTTCTATCAGGACCAAAACCCATATAAATTCTCCTTTCTTTGTGTATTCACTTTAGTATGACTCGTGAAACTTTCCGTATGCATAGTAATAATCACCATACATTTTTTACATTTTCTTTTAAAATGTAACGTGAATATCCTATTTTCTTTTATAGGTGTGTTCAACAATCTGGTTCTTTAACGGAATAATCTTTTCACGATAAAAACACCCCTTTAGATAAAGGGGCATCCAAAGGGGGCGAAGCTTCGCAACATTTTAATAAACGTCGTGACTTTGTTTTAAACATCGCATCTTTTTTACAAACATCGCGACTTTATTTTAAATTCAAACTTCATGATGGTGAAATTCTTTGTACAAAGATTGGTGTAGGTGAGGATTCAAAAAATAAAGGCTTATTTTGGGCTGGTAACGCTGTTAATAAAGCTGTTAAGTTAAGTGATAAAGCTAAATCACCTGATCACATACTTATATCTGAATACGTATATAATAACTTAACAGATAAGGTTAAGTATGTTGAAAGAGAAAATTCAAATGGAACGAAGTATAAACAAGATATGTGGACTAAAGTTGCTTTAGATTTTACTTACAATGGAACGTTTGAAAATTATTATAAGACCAGCTATCATTGGACATTCACTTACCTTTAAGAATGAAACAGTAAATTATAGTGAGCATTGCATTTTAATTTATTTAAAAAGAGGACTAATAACTGTTAATAAACAGTTATTAGTCCTCTTTTTTCCCATACAGTTTTACATCACTACTAGGTTGTGTATGTCACGATTGAGTTGTGTACATCACGATTGAGTTGTATATGGACAAACTCACAGAACCTTAGCTCTAAGCCCTACTCCACCGTCACTGATTTCGCTAAGTTACGAGGTTTATCAACGTCACAACGACGATGTAGTGCCGCATAGTAGCTAATTAACTGTAATGGCACAACTGAAACAAGTGGTGTTAAGTATTCGTTAACATGCGGAATAACTAGACGGTCGCCGTCTTCGTCTACGCCAGCCATAGCGATAATGCATGGGTATGCTCCACGTGCAGCTACCTCTTTGACATTGCCGCGAATATTTAAGGCTACCGCTTCTTGTGTAACAAGGGCGAATACTGGTGTGCCTTCTTCAATTAAAGCAATTGTACCGTGTTTTAGTTCGCCACCTGCAAAACCTTCCGCTTGAATATATGAAATTTCTTTTAGTTTTAAAGCACCTTCAAGGCTTACACAGAAGTCGATATTACGACCAATGAAGAAAGCATTGCGTGCAATTTTTAAGTAGTCCTCTGCGATGTCTTCTAATACATCTTTTGCATCAATAATTGTTTGAATACCGTTGGCCGCAATTGCAAGCTCTTGTTTTAAATCAAATTCTAAGCCTTTACCGCTTGCTTTTGCTGTCACATATGCTGCTAGTGCAAGTACTGCCACCTGCGCTACATATGCTTTTGTTGAAGCTACAGCGATTTCAGGACCTGCATGTAATAATAGTGTATAATCTGCTTCACGTGATAGCGTTGAACCTGGTACGTTTGTAATCGTTAATGTTGGATACCCAAGCTCTTTAATTTTCACAAGTACTTGGCGGCTATCCGCTGTTTCACCTGATTGGGTAATAAAGATAAATAGCGGTTTTTCTGAAAGTAGTGGCATATTATAACCAAACTCACTTGAAATATGCACTTCTACTGGAATACCAGCCATTTTCTCGAAATATTGTTTACCGATTAAACCTGCATGGTAACTTGTGCCGGCAGCAATAATGTATAATCGATCGGCAGCTTGCAATGCTTGTAAAATAGCTGCATCAATTGTTAAATCGCCATTTTCGCCTTCGTATGCTTGAATAATTTTACGGATAACGGTTGGCTGTTCATCCATCTCTTTTAACATATAGTGAGGGTACGTACCTTTTTCAATATCGCTCATATCAAGCTCTGCTGTGTAAGGTGCACGCTCAACTACTGTGCCATCTAATTTTGTAATTTGCACACTACCTTTGTGCACGATAACGACTTCTTTATCGTGTAATTCCACAAATTGATCAGTTACTTGTAGCATTGCCATCGCATCCGATGCAACTACATTGAAACCATCGCCTACACCTACAAGAAGAGGTGATTTGTTTTTCGCCACAAAAATTGTATCAGCCGCTTCAGCATCTAATAATGCTAGTGCATAAGAGCCGTGTAGTAGAGATAATGTTTTGCGGAATGCCTCTGCTGTTTGCAGTCCATCTTTCACAAATAGCTCCACTAATTGCACGATTACTTCTGTATCCGTGTCAGATTTCATTGGGATGCCTTTTAAGTATGTTTTTTGTAATAAATGATAGTTTTCAATCACACCATTATGCACAATCGTAAAACGACCTGATGCGCTTTGATGAGGGTGCGCGTTTAAACGGTTAGGTACTCCGTGCGTTGCCCAACGTGTATGACCGATTCCAACCTTAGCCGCTACATCTTCGTCTACTGCTCCACGTAAATCAGCGATACGACCTTTTTCCTTGAAGATTGTTACGCCTTCTTCGTTGCGTACAGCAATACCTGCTGAGTCATAGCCACGGTACTCTAGCTTCTCTAAACCTTTTAATAAAATTTCCTTAGCATCTGATTCCCCAATATATCCTACAATTCCACACATATTATATTTCCTCCGATATTGTCATATTAACGCAATGACAAACTAGACCTCAGCCTATCGAATTTTTTCGGTGGGCGTAAACAGTGCCGCTTATTTTCAAATTGAAAATAAACATACTTATGCGCGCACGTCCTCAGACTATTTCAGCTATCTAAAATAGTGCTTTGCTCGATACGTGAAGTTTTCCTATTTATCTATTGCTCTACTTATACCTTCTCCATTTTCTGTACATTCAATCACTCAAATGCTTTCAAAATGAAAAATGACAATCGGGTATGTCGATCGGGAGGCATCCGCCGAATTTTCGATAAACCTCCACCTCGTCTGCTGAAGATGTCTTCGTCCAATTTCTTCAGCTCAGGCGCTATAATTGTTTTCCGATTTTTGTGCTACCTTTCCTCCTTTAGCACTTGCTTAGCGGACAAGGTTACCCAAGCCGTCAGCTTCTCCATAATACTCAATCATATGCTATTCGTCAAATTTTCGTTATTAAAAATAACCCTTAGCTACTCTTTTTGTGACAAACTACAAAGTGTAAGATGAAAAATGCCAGCATGATTGTATAACAATAGCAAAATGGCTGGGACAAAAGAGAAAAAGTGTTAGATTGACCACCATCAATCTAACACTTTTTTGCTCTGCAGTTGTTATCCGCTTCGGCGGTGCTTTCCGCTCAGCACAGTAAGCCACAACCATCGCTAACTTGTAGAATGCCCGCGTCTTACGCTGTGTGCGTTCTGAGCAGGAGTCACCGCCTTTGCTACCAACAACTAGTTTTTCTTTTTTATTTATAAGCGATAATTTATCAACACCAATGTACCACTATTTAAGATTTTAAGGTTATGTCCCAGCCTCTAAAAAAGAACGGCGACTAGCTCTCTTTGCTTGCAAGTAATTTCACAATTTCTCGGTTAAAAGCTGGTAAATCTTTTGGTGTACGACTTGTTACTAATTGCTTTTGGCAAACAAATACTTCTTCGTCATGGAAAATAGCACCTGCATTTTCCAAGTCTACTTGTATGGATTTATAGCCTGTTGCATCACGTCCATTTAATGTTTTAGCTGTAATCAGTAGTTGTGGCCCGTGACAAATTGCAAAGGTTGGCTTCATGTCATCCATAAACGTTTTGACGAAGGCTACAATGCGATCATCTGCACGTAAAATATCCGGTGAAAAGCCACCTGGAATAAACAGTGCATCAAACTCTGAAGCATGAACTTCCTCGATTCCCTTATCAATTTTTACTTTTTCACCATGTTTACCTTCAACTTCTTTTCCTGCTTCAATGTCAATTGTAATGACCTGATGCCCAGCAGCTTCTAATGCTGCCTTTGGACTTGTATACTCCACGTCTTCAAACATATCTGTTATTACTGTTGCAATTTTAGCCATATAAATTAAACACCCCTTGTTTATTGTGATGTTTTATACTTCCCTCCCTCCACTATTTCAAACATAAAAAAACGATCTCCCAATGATGAGAGATCGCGTAATTTATAATTATTCTGTTAAACCCATTTCCGTACGTACTACATTGGCAATACGTTCTACATAAATTTCGCAGTCCGTTTCTGTAGCAGCTTCCACCATTACACGCACAAGCGGCTCAGTGCCAGAAGGACGTACTAAAATACGACCGTTTCCAGCCATATCTGATTCAACTTCTGCTATTACAGCTGCAACCTTAGCATTTTCCGTCACTGCATGCTTGTCTGTTACACGTACATTGACTAATCGTTGCGGGAAGATAGTCATTTCTGCTGCAAGCTCTGATAACTTTTTGCCAGTAGCTTTCATAATACTAACAAGTTGAATACCTGTTAGCAAGCCATCACCTGTTGTATTAAAGTCTAAGAACACAATATGACCAGATTGCTCTCCGCCAAGATTGTATTCATTGGCACGCATTTCTTCTACAACGTAACGATCGCCTACAGCCGTTTGTACGCTGTGCATACCGTTTTCTTCAACAGCCTTGTAGAAGCCCATATTACTCATCACTGTTGAGACAATCGTTTGCTTTTTCAAACGACCAACCGCATTTAAATGTTTACCAATGATAAACATAATTTGGTCACCGTCAACAATTTTACCTTTTTCGTCTACTGCAATAAGGCGATCGCCATCTCCATCAAACGCTAAACCAACATCTGCACCTTTTTCAGTTACAAATGCAGCAAGACCTTCTGGATGTGTTGAACCAACACCGTCATTAATGTTCAGACCTGTTGGGGAAGCACCCATAGTTGAAATGTCTGCTTCTAAGTCGGCAAATAAATGAGTTGCTAATGATGATGTTGCACCATGTGCGCAATCTAGCGCTACATGAATACCATCAAATTCTTCATCTACCGTTTGCTTTAAGTATTGAATATACTTTTGTCCACCTTCGAAGTAGTCACTTACAATGCCTAGGTCTGCACCGATTGGACGTGGTAATGTATCTTCTTGTGCATCAAGAATGGCTTCAATTTCTGCTTCTTGTGCATCAGTTAACTTGAAACCATCGGGACCAAAAAATTTAATGCCATTGTCGGCTACTGGGTTATGTGAAGCTGAAATCATGACGCCTGCATCTGCACTCATAATTCGGGAAAGATAAGCAACACCTGGTGTAGAAATTACACCAAGACGCATTACCTCTACGCCGATTGATAAAAGCCCAGCTACTAGTGCACCTTCAAGCATTTCGCCTGAAATACGTGTGTCACGACCAATTAATACCTTTGGACGCCCTGTTGCATCCTTTGTTAAAACATAGCCACCTACACGGCCAAGTTTAAATGCAAACTCCGGTGTTAATTCACTATTCGCGACGCCACGGACGCCATCTGTTCCAAAATATTTACCCATTCTAATTGTTCTCTCCTTCAATGCAAGACGACCGCATCATGCTTATTTCCTGCGGACAATCGGACGGCTCGTCTGCTTACTTTTGGAAAAGTCTATTTTCATTCATCTACTAGTATTTAGGCCTCTTTAAATCACTTTCAGAGGCTCTAAGGCAAAAAGATGTTGCTACTCAAGTGTCGTACATTCACTATAACTGAAATATACAAGCGCTAACAATGTTAACTTGAGCTCTTATGTTCGTCAGCAATTTCGCTTTGCTGGATCACACAATTTGTAGAGACAGGAAATCTCATATATGAATCAAGTTAAAATTATAGTCAGTTATTGTTTAAGAATCAATATCTTCTGTTACAGGTTCAGGATTTGTCTCTTCAGGATTGGCGATAGTTTCCTTTTCTACCTGATCTACTTGATCTACCTTTTCGGCTTTCTCTGCCTTTGTAACATTCGCTTTAATTTTAACTTTCTGTTGAGATACTTTAGTCGCACCCTCCGGTAATTTCACATCAAATTCATACGTTTTGGATTCCGTAATTTTTGATAAATCCACTTCAACAGGTACTTCGGTTAAAACATCAATTATGGATTTCTTGCCAAATAGCCTTAAGCTAGTAGTATCAAGGGTTAATTGATTAATGGTAACCCCTTCTGCTGGTTTGCCCGTTTCCTTTATCGTAACAGGAAGTTCTTTGCTATATTCAGCAATATCTACCCGTACCTTAACCTGTTCTGGTTCTATTATCACATCTAATTTATTTAAATCGCGATCTAATACTTTAACAGCTGCTTCTTGAGAGAAAGGCTGTTTCAAGCCTTGTTCACCTGTTACAGTCGCTTTCACATAGCTAATGCTCTCAATAGCACTTTTTGCTCCCGTTACAAACACTGTTGCTGGGTTAGCAGACATTCCTTTTAAGTAATATCCTTCATCTATTAAACGATTATTCATTTCCGGATCTACACGGAACTCCTGCGTGACTTTTTCCTCTATATTTACATTCACTTTTGCTGGGTCTAGCGTCACTTGCAACTTATCAGAAATATTTTCGTATTGTAATTCTACGTTATGCTCACCAATTAATAAATCATTTAAATTTACAAATACAGAGAAATCTTTCACCGCTTTTGTCCGTAAAACGATTTGCATTGGTCCTTTAATCGTGACATTAACAGTTTTCGGTATACCCGTTACAATCAGACTATCATCATCATAATAAACATCAACGGGTACATCTCGAATCACTTCCATTTGTACATTCGTTGTCGATTTATTTGAAGAGGATAACTCAGTCCGAACAGAGAAAAATAGTAAGCAAGCTAGAAAAAGCGCAATGATTCGCAATACCCATGGGCTATCCATCATTTTATCCATTCTTTTTCCCCCTCCAAGTCAACTTAGAGGCTGCATTCGATTCTTGTGCTGATCCGAACCACATCTTGCGTAACAGTGTTTCGAATTCCTCTAGAGAAAGATTGCGATGTAGATTTCCATTTAACGTAATACTTATAGCTCCCGTTTCCTCTGATACGACAATCGTAATCGCATCCGTTACTTCACTAAGCCCAAGAGCTGCACGATGTCGTGTACCAAGTTCCTTTGAAATAAACGGACTTTCAGAAAGCGGTAAATAGCAAGCTGCGGCTGTAACCTTGTCTTTCTGCATAATGACTGCACCATCATGCAATGGTGTATTCGGTATAAAAATGTTAATAAGCAATTCAGAAGAAACTTCTGCATTTAGACCTATTCCCGTTTCAATATATTCATTTAAGCCTGTGTCTTTTTCTATAGAAATTAATGCGCCAATCCGGCGTTTTGCCATATAGCTAACCGACTTCTTCATGGCCTCAATTAGTCTTGTTTGCTCTTCTTCTTCTTGACTTGTCGAACGTTGGAAAAGCTTTCCTCGTCCAATTTGTTCTAGACCTCGTCGTATTTCTGGTTGGAAGATGATAATGATTGCCAAGAAACCAAACTCGATTACTTGCTTTAGCATCCACCCCAAAGTTTCTAACCCTAAAAAGTCTGTTGCGATACGTGCAATAATTATGACGAAAATGCCTTTTAATAGTTGGACAGCTTTCGTCCCTTTAATGAGGGTTAAAATTTTATAAACAACGTACCAAACGAGCAGTACATCTATGAAGTTAATAGCAATATTCACTGGTGTTAAATCCGTGAATTGTTCGATAATTTGCACGTGGCATCCCCCACTTTTCATTGCGAATCCATACACATTTAAGTATAGCATATTCTTTTCAAATGTAACTTTTTTCAAATGAAAAGTCTACCCATATGAGTAGACTTTTCATTCTCTACCGTGCACTACCATGTAGGACGTATAGAGTTCTATTTAGTTTCTTTTTCCTCAAATGTCATTGCAGCCTTAACTGAATTTTTGATGGTATACCATAACCATTCAAATGCTTCGTCAATTTCCTCGATATTGCCTGAAACGACTGCTGAAGATGCCATATACTGACCGTTAATAATCGTTACATTGCCATCTACTTCACCCTCAACAATTAAGTCGCCATTTTTGACGACGATATCGCCTTTTACGACCTCTCCTTCTGGAACAATAACCGTTTGTCCTTCTACAACGAGATTTGGTTGTTTAGAGACCGAGAAGTTTTGATCATCCATGAAACTACCTAATAAAGTAGCACTCATAAATAAACAGAAAACTGCTGCTGCCACAAAGAACGGATGACGACGAATCCATTTTTGCATACCTACACGACTTTTGGGTTTCGGTAAACGCGCCATCACCGCAGCTTCGAAATCCGGAGGTGCTGTAATATGGGAAGCACTCTTCACAAAGGCGATCGTTTCACTCAATTCTTGCATCAATTGCTTGCAATCACCGCATGATTGCAAATGTTGTTTTAACTCTTGCTCATGCTCACGACTAATGTCACCGTCTAAATAATCATGCATATAGTCAATAATATGCTCTGGACAAATATTCATGACGCTCCCCCTCCTACAGATTGTTTAATTGCTTTCGTAATGCTTCGCGTCCGCGGTGAATTCTCGTTTTCACTGTCCCAAGAGGCATATCCAAAATTTCACTGATTTCCTGTAATGATAATTCTTCGATATATTTCAATACTATAACTGAACGATATTTATCCGGCAATCGTCCAATCTCATATTGAATACGATCTTGTAGCTCCATCTGCTCTAACTGTTCCTCTGGTAGTTGGTCATCTGCTGCAATCTGTGAGTACATATCGAGTCCTTCTGTACCAGCTACCTCCGCATCTAAATAATAATCCGGCTTTTTCTTTCTTATACGGTCTATGCAGAGGTTCGTCGCAATGCGATAAAGCCACGTCGAAAATTTTCTTTTTTGATCAAAAGTATGCAAGTTCATATAAGCGCGAACAAATGCTTCTTGTGCAATATCCTCAGATTCTTGCTTGTTTCCTAACATTCGGTAGCATACTTGGTACAGTTTGTGCTGATAGAGACTCACAATATCGGCAAATGCGTTTTGATCGCCTTTAAGCACTTGTTTTATTCTCTTATTTACTAACGCATCCATTGTGTTTACTTCTCCACCTTTACAACTGTCTTATACTATACGACCCGACTATAAGAAAAGTTTCAATTTATATTCAATTATAACAAAAGTTTTTTAAACGATGTGACGATAAACAATTTTTTCACAATTTACATTAAACTAGTGTCTCACCAAACAAAGAACCTATTAATGCCACTGCTACATCTGCCGTTTTATTTTTCTCGTCTAGTATAGGATTCACCTCAACAAATTCAGCAGATGTTAGCATCCCTGATTCTTGTAGCATTTCCATTGCTAAATGACTTTCTCGATACGATATACCACCAGGCACCGGCGTTCCCACTCCTGGTGTATAAAGCGGATCTAGACCATCTAAATCTAATGATAAATGTAAGCCGTCTACTTTCCGTTCTTGTAAGTAAGCGATTGCATCTTCCATCACACGTGTCATACCAAGTCGATCAATTTCATGCATTGTATAGACTTTAATACCTTGTTGACGAATTAACTCACGCTCCCCCGGATCTACTGAACGTGCCCCGATAATAATGACATTTTCAGGCTTAACCTTTGGGGCATAATTACGAATTTTCACAAGACGTTCATGACCCAGCCCAATACTAACCGCAAGTGGCATGCCGTGAATATTACCAGATGGTGTTGTTTCAGGTGTATTCAAATCAGCATGTGCATCAAACCAAATAACACCTAGGTTTTGGAAGTGCTCACCCAGTCCTGCCAGCGTACCGATTGCAATACTATGATCGCCACCAAATACAAGCGGGAATTTTTTTTGCTCTAACACTTCATGTACTTGGTTAGCTAATGTAGTACTGATATCTATAACTTCCTCTAAATTTAATAGCTGTTTATCAATTTCTTTACTATCATGCTTTTGGCTAACAAGTATATCTCCCTGATCATGTACTTCGTGTCCGATTGCCTCTAATCGTTCTACAACGCCCGCATATCGAATTGCACTTGGTCCCATGTCAACCCCTCTTCGTGTTTGACCGTAATCGGTTGGTACTCCAATAATTGATACTTGTTGTTTATTCATGTTTTTATACCCCCTTTTGGTGATAAGACTATTGTAAAGCCTACAATACACTTGGCTCAACCCAACAAAAAACCGTATATTTATTCATTTAATAAAAAAAAAATCTCCTGCTGTTTTCAGCAAGAGATTAGTATCTGTAGTTAATGTTACACTTTTGAATTTAATATATAGAAAAGTGAGCCATGAAGGACTCGAACCTTCGACCCTCTGATTAAAAGTCAGATGCTCTACCAACTGAGCTAATGGCTCATAAAAGAAAAATGGCTGGGGTACTAGGATTCGAACCTAGGCATGACGGAATCAAAATCCGTTGCCTTACCGCTTGGCTATACCCCATTCATTTGAATAAATAAAACTGGTGGAGGGGGACGGATTCGAACCGCCGAACCCTAAGGAGCGGATTTACAGTCCGCCGCGTTTAGCCACTTCGCTACCCCTCCGAAAAAAACACTATATGGTGGAGGATGACGGGCTCGAACCGCCGACCCTCTGCTTGTAAGGCAGATGCTCTCCCAGCTGAGCTAATCCTCCATAGAAACAGGTGTTATTTCTTCACAGTTTATTTATCTTTTTAAGCCTATGCATTACTACGATGCTTTAAAAATGGTGACCCCTACGGGATTCGAACCCGTGTTACCGCCGTGAAAGGGCGGTGTCTTAACCGCTTGACCAAGGGGCCATTTACTATGTCTCAAACAAGACAAGTTTTATATTAACATCATTTTCGTTTTGATGCAAGTATTTTTTAAAAATTTCTTTTCAAAATTATAAATTAGTTAAAAAAGTGCAAAAAAATGGCTCCGAAGGCAGGACTCGAACCTGCGACAACCTGATTAACAGTCAGGTGCTACTACCAACTGAGCTACTTCGGAACAATACTATTTAATTTGGTTTTAACAACCTCTTAAGTACATTTATTATTATAGCAAGCATTCTAAATTATGCAATACTTTTTCAACAAAATTTTTTAATTTATTGCATAATTTTCGAATTCACGTCAATCTAACCCCGATAGTTCTCTATTAAATCTAATATTTCTATTTAATGTATCAAATATTCTTGCTGTATATTATTGTAATTGATAAAATATAAATAGTTTTACGAATTTTCTATTAAATTTGTTTTGGGGAGGAATGTTCATATGGTAACAAAGGATTTAATTGCACCAGAACTTTACAACATCACGGAGGAATTAGAGAAATTCTCCCAAGATAGTGATCGCCAAGCTATAAGATGGTTGGATGCACAACAAAACCGACGCACAATTTCTTATGCCGATCTTATTCAAAAAATGAATCAATACGCGAATGCTTTTACGGAGAGAGGATTACAAAAAGGGGATCGTGTTTTAGTCATTATTCCACGCCTACCAGAAGCTTATTTTGTTTTCCTTGGCTGTTTAAAAGCAGGTATCGTTCCGATCTCTTGTTCAGAGATGTTACGCGCAAGTGATTTAGAATATCGTATGGAACACGCTTCTGCAACCGCTGTTATTGCCTACGAAGCATTTACTAGTGAAGTAGATAAAATTACTTCTTCCGTAGCAGCCTTAGATAATAAATTAGTAATTGGCAACGCTACGCACAATTGGGTGTCTTTAGATGCATTAGCTGATAAGCAACCTACAAGCTTTACAGCCGTTGCGACAAAACGGGATGATATGGCATTTCTTTCTTATACTTCAGGCACAACGGGTAAACCTAAAGGGGTGGTTCACTCTCATGGCTGGGGCTATGCACATATTCGAACAGCTGCTTCCAAATGGCTTTGTGTACGTGAAGGGGACTTAGTATGGGCTACAGCAGCACCTGGCTGGCAAAAATGGATTTGGAGTCCATTTTTATCGACAATTATGTTAGGAGCAACTGCTTTTGTCTATCATGGTAGTTTTGAACCTCATACTTATCTTCAGCTTCTGCAGGACGAAAAAGTCAATGTGCTTTGTTGCACGCCGACAGAATATCGTATTATGGCAAAGATTGATAATCTTAAAGATTACAACTTAGCTGCATTAAGAAGTGCTGTTTCTGCAGGTGAGCCACTAAATCGTCCAGTTATCGAAACATTTATGAACAATTTCGGTCTGAAAGTACGAGATGGTTATGGACAAACGGAAAATACATTATTAATAGGTACGCTTGAAAACACAGAGTTACGACCTGGTTCGATGGGTGTTCCTACACCTGGAAATATTGTACGTATTATAGACCATGAAGGGAATGAAGCACCTGTAGGAGAAGTTGGAGACATCGCTGTTCATAAATCATCACCTGCCTTATTCAAGGAGTATTACCGTGAGCCTGAACGCACGCAAGCTGCCTTTAGAGGTGAGTGGTATATTACAGGTGACCAAGCAAAATGCGATGAGGATGGATACTTCTGGTTTGAAGGACGTGGAGATGACATTATTATCTCATCAGGCTATACAATTGGACCATTCGAAGTGGAAGATGCTTTAAATAAACACGAGGCTGTACAAGAATGTGCAGTTGTTGCAGCACCGGATGAAATTAGAGGCCATATTGTAAAAGCGTTTGTAATCTTACGTGAGGGCTTTAGAGGGCGTGATGAGGACGAATTAATAAAAGAGCTTCAGGAGCACGTTAAAGCACTAACAGCACCTTATAAATACCCTCGTAGTATTGTCTTTTTAGATGAGCTTCCAAAGACAACATCGGGCAAAATTCGTCGTATTGAATTACGTGCGACTACTGTTTAAAAAACAATTTTGGAGACATTTCACGCATTATGGTGAAATGTCTCCAATTCTTTTTCTATAGTCAGTTTTATATTTTAAAGAAATAAAAAAAGCCACTACTGAGTGTATCAGCAGCGACTTTTTGCGCCTAGCGACGTCCTACTCTCACAGGGGGAAGCCCCCAACTACCATCGGCGCTAAAGAGCTTAACTTCCGTGTTCGGTATGGGAACGGGTGTGACCTCTTTGCCATCATCACTAGACTATATTCGACCTCCAATACACGGCGTATTACTGTGTCTTGAAGCTCTCTTTTTAGAAAGGTTGTTCTTTCAAAACTGGATAAACGGTGCATTGAATGTTTCAAACTTTTTGGTTAAGTCCTCGATCGATTAGTATTCGTCAGCTCCATGTGTCACCACACTTCCACCTCGAACCTATCTACCTCATCGTCTTTGAGGGATCTTACTTACTTGCGTAATGGGAAATCTCATCTTGAGGGGGGCTTCATGCTTAGATGCTTTCAGCACTTATCCCGTCCACACATAGCTACCCAGCGATGCCTTTGGCAAGACAACTGGTACACCAGCGGTGTGTCCATCCCGGTCCTCTCGTACTAAGGACAGCTCCTCTCAAATTTCCTACGCCCACGACGGATAGGGACCGAACTGTCTCACGACGTTCTGAACCCAGCTCGCGTACCGCTTTAATGGGCGAACAGCCCAACCCTTGGGACCGACTACAGCCCCAGGATGCGATGAGCCGACATCGAGGTGCCAAACCTCCCCGTCGATGTGGACTCTTGGGGGAGATAAGCCTGTTATCCCCGGGGTAGCTTTTATCCGTTGAGCGATGGCCCTTCCATGCGGAACCACCGGATCACTAAGCCCGTCTTTCGACCCTGCTCGACTTGTAGGTCTCGCAGTCAAGCTCCCTTGTGCCTTTACACTCTACGAATGATTTCCAACCATTCTGAGGGAACCTTTGGGCGCCTCCGTTACCTTTTAGGAGGCGACCGCCCCAGTCAAACTGTCCGCCTGACACTGTCTCCTGCCCCGCTAAGGGGCATGGGTTAGAATTTCAATACAACCAGGGTAGTATCCCACCGACGCCTCCTTCGAAGCTGGCGCTCCGAGATCTCTGGCTCCTACCTATCCTGTACAAGTTGTACCAAAATTCAATATCAGGCTACAGTAAAGCTCCACGGGGTCTTTCCGTCCTGTCGCGGGTAACCTGCATCTTCACAGGTACTATAATTTCACCGAGTCTCTCGTTGAGACAGTGCCCAGATCGTTACGCCTTTCGTGCGGGTCGGAACTTACCCGACAAGGAATTTCGCTACCTTAGGACCGTTATAGTTACGGCCGCCGTTTACTGGGGCTTCAATTCGCAGCTTCGCTTGCGCTAACCACTCCTCTTAACCTTCCAGCACCGGGCAGGCGTCAGCCCCTATACGTCACCTTACGGTTTTGCAGAGACCTGTGTTTTTGCTAAACAGTCGCCTGGGCCTATTCACTGCGGCTCTCATGCGCTTGCACGCTCAAGAGCACCCCTTCTCCCGAAGTTACGGGGTCATTTTGCCGAGTTCCTTAACGAGAGTTCTCTCGCACACCTTAGGATTCTCTCCTCGACTACCTGTGTCGGTTTGCGGTACGGGCACCTCTCACCTCGATAGAGGCTTTTCTTGGCAGTGTGAAATCAGGAACTTCGTCCATACGGACTCGCCATCACAGCTCAACGTTACAGTGTGCGGATTTGCCTACACACACGCCTTACTGCTTGGACGCGCACAACCAACGGCGCGCTTACCCTATCCTACTGCGTCCCCCCATTTCTCAAACGGTGAGGAGGTGGTACAGGAATATCAACCTGTTGTCCATCGCCTACGCCTATCGGCCTCGGCTTAGGTCCCGACTAACCCTGAGCGGACGAGCCTTCCTCAGGAAACCTTAGTCATACGGTGGACGGGATTCTCACCCGTCTTTCGCTACTCATACCGGCATTCTCACTTCTAAGCGCTCCACCAGTCCTTCCGGTCTGACTTCAACGCACTTAGAACGCTCTCCTACCACTGACATCGTAGATGTCAATCCACAGCTTCGGTGAATCGTTTAGCCCCGATACATTTTCGGCGCAGCGTCACTCGACCAGTGAGCTATTACGCACTCTTTAAATGATGGCTGCTTCTAAGCCAACATCCTGGTTGTCTGTGCAACGCCACATCCTTTTCCACTTAACGATTACTTTGGGACCTTAGCTGGTGGTCTGGGCTGTTTCCCTTTTGACTACGGATCTTATCACTCGCAGTCTGACTCCCGTGTATAAATATCTGGCATTCGGAGTTTGTCTGAATTCGGTAAACCGGGATGGCCCCCTAGTCCAAACAGTGCTCTACCTCCAGTATTCTCATCACGAGGCTAGCCCTAAAGCTATTTCGGAGAGAACCAGCTATCTCCAAGTTCGATTGGAATTTCTCCGCTACCCACACCTCATCCCCGCACTTTTCAACGTGCGTGGGTTCGGGCCTCCAGTAAGTGTTACCTCACCTTCACCCTGGACATGGGTAGATCACCTGGTTTCGGGTCTACGACCACGTACTAATTCGCCCTATTCAGACTCGCTTTCGCTGCGGCTCCGCCTTCTAAAGCTTAACCTCGCACGTAATCGTAACTCGCCGGTTCATTCTACAAAAGGCACGCTATCACCCATTAACGGGCTCTAACTACTTGTAGGCACACGGTTTCAGGATCTCTTTCACTCCCCT
Organism: Lysinibacillus sp. FSL M8-0337; assembly: GCF_038593855.1. Taxonomy (NCBI): domain Bacteria; kingdom Bacillati; phylum Bacillota; class Bacilli; order Caryophanales; family Bacillaceae; genus Lysinibacillus; species Lysinibacillus sp. FSL M8-0337. Next base: position 4,369,161 of record NZ_CP151996.1, read on the forward strand.
CCCGGGGTGCTTTTCACCTTTCCCTCACGGTACTGGTTCACTATCGGTCACTAGGTAGTATTTAGCCTTGGGAGATGGTCCTCCCGGATTCCGACGGAATTTCACGTGTTCCGCCGTACTCAGGATCCACTCTGGAGGGAATGAACTTTCGACTACAGGGCTTTTACCTGCTCTGGCGGACCTTTCCAAGTCGCTTCATCTAACTCATTCCTTTGTAACTCCGTATAGAGTGTCCTACAACCCCAAGAGGCAAGCCTCTTGGTTTGGGCTCTTCCCGTTTCGCTCGCCGCTACTCAGGGAATCGATTTTTCTTTCTCTTCCTCCAGGTACTTAGATGTTTCAGTTCCCTGGGTCTGCCTTCAAGACGCTATGTATTCACGTCAAGATACTACGCGATTAAACGTAGTGGGTTCCCCCATTCGGAAATCTCCGGATCAAAGCTCACTTACAGCTCCCCGAAGCATATCGGTGTTAGTGCCGTCCTTCTTCGGCTCCTAGTGCCAAGGCATTCGCCGTGCGCCCTTAATAACTTAACCTAGTTATTAAGCCTAAAAACTTAATTTAAAAAATAAATGTGTTTGTTACAATTTCAATGTCGTTTTATCCAGTTTTCAAAGAACAAGTTTTGAAGTATTTCATCGTAATGATGAACCTTCAAAACTGAACGCAAAACGTAATCTTACAAACCCAAGGTTTGTATTCCGAAAATATCCTTAGAAAGGAGGTGATCCAGCCGCACCTTCCGATACGGCTACCTTGTTACGACTTCACCCCAATCATCTATCCCACCTTCGGCGGCTGGCTCCAAAAGGTTACCTCACCGACTTCGGGTGTTACAAACTCTCGTGGTGTGACGGGCGGTGTGTACAAGGCCCGGGAACGTATTCACCGCGGCATGCTGATCCGCGATTACTAGCGATTCCGGCTTCATGTAGGCGAGTTGCAGCCTACAATCCGAACTGAGAACGACTTTATCGGATTAGCTCCCTCTCGCGAGTTGGCAACCGTTTGTATCGTCCATTGTAGCACGTGTGTAGCCCAGGTCATAAGGGGCATGATGATTTGACGTCATCCCCACCTTCCTCCGGTTTGTCACCGGCAGTCACCTTAGAGTGCCCAACTAAATGATGGCAACTAAGATCAAGGGTTGCGCTCGTTGCGGGACTTAACCCAACATCTCACGACACGAGCTGACGACAACCATGCACCACCTGTCACCGTTGTCCCCGAAGGGAAAACCATATCTCTACAGTGGTCAACGGGATGTCAAGACCTGGTAAGGTTCTTCGCGTTGCTTCGAATTAAACCACATGCTCCACCGCTTGTGCGGGCCCCCGTCAATTCCTTTGAGTTTCAGTCTTGCGACCGTACTCCCCAGGCGGAGTGCTTAATGCGTTAGCTGCAGCACTAAGGGGCGGAAACCCCCTAACACTTAGCACTCATCGTTTACGGCGTGGACTACCAGGGTATCTAATCCTGTTTGCTCCCCACGCTTTCGCGCCTCAGTGTCAGTTACAGACCAGATAGTCGCCTTCGCCACTGGTGTTCCTCCAAATCTCTACGCATTTCACCGCTACACTTGGAATTCCACTATCCTCTTCTGCACTCAAGTCTCCCAGTTTCCAATGACCCTCCACGGTTGAGCCGTGGGCTTTCACATCAGACTTAAGAAACCACCTGCGCGCGCTTTACGCCCAATAATTCCGGACAACGCTTGCCACCTACGTATTACCGCGGCTGCTGGCACGTAGTTAGCCGTGGCTTTCTAATAAGGTACCGTCAAGGTACAGCCAGTTACTACTGTACTTGTTCTTCCCTTACAACAGAGTTTTACGAACCGAAATCCTTCTTCACTCACGCGGCGTTGCTCCATCAGGCTTTCGCCCATTGTGGAAGATTCCCTACTGCTGCCTCCCGTAGGAGTCTGGGCCGTGTCTCAGTCCCAGTGTGGCCGATCACCCTCTCAGGTCGGCTACGCATCGTCGCCTTGGTGAGCCGTTACCTCACCAACTAGCTAATGCGCCGCGGGCCCATCCTATAGCGACAGCCGAAACCGTCTTTCAGTATTGTCCCATGAGGAACAATAGATTATTCGGTATTAGCCCCGGTTTCCCGGAGTTATCCCAAACTATAAGGTAGGTTGCCCACGTGTTACTCACCCGTCCGCCGCTAACGTCAAAGGAGCAAGCTCCTTCTCTGTTCGCTCGACTTGCATGTATTAGGCACGCCGCCAGCGTTCGTCCTGAGCCAGGATCAAACTCTCCATAAAAGAAATTTGATTAGCTCAAATTGTTTTGCTGGCATCAATTTTGATGTCCAAAATTTTGTTTCGTTCACTAACATAAGATAGCTAATAAAAACTATATTGATTACGTTTTACTTGTTCAGTTTTCAAGGTTCATCTTGTTTCGTTTGTCGCGTCATCTCTTGACGACTTATACATAATAACATCGATTAATCATGAAAGTCAACATAAAATCATAAGTTTTTTTAAAGAGGTTATTTTGTCGTTTTAAAAATATAGAAATGGGGTCTTTATTATGATTCGTAAAACGTTGATATCACTGGGTTTAATAGTAATATTATTTGTCTTTATCAAACCGCTAAATTCTACGATGATTTCTGTATTTAATATCGCTAATGCACCAACTGTTGTAACAAAAGGGCATTATGGTACTTCTCTTATTGTCGAAATTTCTTTTTCTGATGACGCGTTGTTAGATTGGTTAAAAAACGTAAAAGCACCTTATCCGCTTCTACTTTTAGATGCTGCATGGATTGAGCGCTCACCAGAGCATATTAAAGTGATACAAGAGAGGAAACTACCTACAGGATTATTAGGTCCTGAAGATTCAGTAGAAAAACCAATAGATATTGCGTTAATACAAAAAGGCGTTGACACTTATGAAAAATATTTAAAGGCAACTCCGCTTTGGTTTGCCACAAGAAATCATCAATATTCTCAGGAATTGCAAAAGAGTTTATTTCAAAAACAAGTAAACATTCTGTCGCCGTCCCTCATTTGGCAAGGAGAAAAAACGCCTCAATTACAAAAAGGTGATTTTATATTTACTTCATTGCATCAAGACAGTAATGTTTCTTTTAAAGCATTAAATACTTTATTGCAACAAAATAAATTTATGTCTATAGAAGAAAATATATTCGGTTACTCTGTTCAATCTAAAAAAACCCCATAAAAAAGTAGCCTCAACTTTCTTTGAGGCTACTCAATTTTTCATTCATTATGCATTTTTGGCTTGATTAAGGCGCGCTTTTCGACGCTCTTCTAATTTTCGGCGATCTTCGTCAGATTTTGCATTGTATTTTGGTAATACTAATAATTGATATGCATTTACAGCTAGTAATGGGAATAATAATAAGGCAACATATTCGTTAATATTTTCATCACGTCCCATTAATGCGATTGTCCACTCTAATGTTGTAATAACAATCATAAAAAATAATGCAGACACTAAAACATGTTTTTTTCCTGTCATTTTCACTTTTTGCATGGCCGTTGCTACTGATGCAAATATTAAAACGACTAAAAGTCCCATATAGAATACCCAGCTTTGTCCATCTTTAACACCCGGTACAAAACGGAAGAACACAATATCAAAGATGGTAACAGCGATCAATAATAGCTGTACCCAATTCCATAACGTTAGCGTTCTAAAAATGTTAACACCTACTTGATGCAGTGTTAGATAGGCGAAAAACCCTGCTTGTGCAATAACACTCATTGTAAACCCTAGGAATACCATCCATAAAAGCCCTGCGAAAAATTCACCCCATTGACCATTTGCTACATATGGTTGAAAGAAGCTCCATCGAATAAATAAACTAAAAATTCCGTTGACTACGCCACCAACGAGCATTGCAAAGAAGAAAAACTTTGCCCAATTTCGTATCGTCACAACTCAAAGTCCCCCAATTTCTTCATATATCTGTAATCATTTTAACAATGCATTGTTAAAAAAGCTATTTCTCTTCGCAAGCAATACATAAAGTCATCATAAATGTGAACAATAATTGAAAGAGTCTATCTATAGAAAGGGCTGATATTACATGCGAAAATTGACTTTATTACTGATTTTAACGCTTTTTCTTGCTGCCTGTTCACAAGATAAAACCTCTACCATGTCTTATGATGAGATAAAAAAAATTATGATTGACTCTCTACAAACAGAGGATGGTAAAAAGGCGTTGCGACAGCTTTTAGAGGAGCCGAGTTTTCGTGAATTATTGATATTAGAACATGACGAAGTAAAAAAGGCTACAGAGGAAACATTGCTTTCTAAAGAAGCTGAGGATTTTTGGAAAAAGACTTTTGAAGATCCAAAATTTAAAGAAACTGTAGCCAAAAGTATGCAAAAGCAGCAACAGGATATTATGAAGGAACTCATGAAAGATCCTACTTACCAAAAGGATTTGGAATCATTCTTTGGTCAGCCTGATATGCAAAAGCAAATGGAGACGATTTTAAAATCCTCTACTCTTCGCAAGCAAATGGAGGAAGTCGTCAAGGAAACGATTGAAAGTCCACTAATGCAGGCGAAATGGCTGGAGCTTATCAAAAAAAGTGGTGAGAGTACTTCATCTGAGAGCGGCAACAAAAAAGAGGCTAGCGCTGACGGTGGCGGCAGCTCAGATAATGAAAAAAAGCAGAGCGGCCAATAGCTTCACAAATCAAAAAAGATTTCCTCAGCAATTTGAGGAAATCTTTTTGTTTATTTATTTAATTTTTGAATGATTTTCGTCGCAATATTGATATACGTTTGTCCTGTTGGATGCTTTTCTGCATACACGGAAGGCGCAAATTCCTCATCCGTCCAATCTGGCTGACCAAGTGGAATTTGTCCAAGTAGCTCTGTGCGTAGCTCTTCTGTTAACTTTGCACCGCCACCTTGACCAAATACAAATTCACGTTCCCCTGATTTCGACTCAAACCATGCCATATTTTCAATAACACCTAGAATTTCATGGTCAGTTTGTAAAGCCATTGCCCCTGCACGAGCGGCAACAAATGCTGCTGTTGGGTGAGGCGTAGTTACAACAATTTCTTTTGAAGAAGGTAACATTTGATGAATGTCTAAAGCTACATCACCTGTTCCTGGTGGTAAGTCTAATAGAAGATAGTCCAGCTCGCCCCATTCTACATCGCGGAAGAATTGATCTAATACTTTACCTAACATTGGTCCACGCCAAACGATTGGTGCGTTATTTTCAACGAAGAATCCCATGGAGATTACTTTTACACCAAAACGGTCAACTGGGAAAATACGATTGTCTACTACCTTCGGCATATCTGTAACACCCATCATGTCCGGTACACTGAATCCATAAATATCCGCATCAATTAAACCTACTTTTTTACCTAGACGGGCTAGCGCTACCGCTAAGTTAACAGATACTGTAGATTTCCCTACGCCACCTTTCCCGGAAGCAATTGAAATCACTTGTACTGTGCTTAGTGGTGATAAAATATCTTGCGCTTCTGCTTCTGTTGCTGTACCACGGAAACTTTGTAATTTTTCTGCCGATAATTCTTCAAAGCGAATACCAACCGTGTTAGCACCCGCTTCTTTTAATACATCTACAATCTTCATTTGAAGTTGCATTTGCTCAGGCGTATTAGTTTTAGCAATCGCAATTTTTACACTGACATGGTTTTTTTCTTCTTTAATTGCCACATTTGTAATACCGTCAGTTTCTGCTAATGATTTATGTAAAAATGGATCTTGTAGTTGTCCCAGTATTTCTCGCACTTGTTGTTCTGTTATCACGACGAACACTCCCCTTATTTTCTGTCAATGTTAGTATATCATAATGCTTTGATTTACATAGTAACTGTTGCTCTATTCAATTTTCCCAAGTAAGTAGTCTTCAATACCTTCAACGATAGCATCTGCCATTTTTTCTTGATATTTTTTATCGACTAATAGCGCACGTTCCTCATCATTACTGATAAATCCAGTCTCAACTAATGCGGCAGGTACTTCCGCTTTTTTCAGCAAGTAGATTTGTTTAATTGCCAACGCTTCACGATCTGTATTTTGTAATTTCGTACGAATCGATTGCTGAATGCTATTGGCGAGCAATTCCCCATCAGCATGTCCGTCTTTATGATAAAACACCTGTGCTCCACGCCATTTGGTCTCTGGAATTGCATTGGCATGAATCGTAATAAAAATATTCGGCTGTTCTTTTGCAACAATATCCTTCCTTAAAAAGATATCTTGCTTTTTGCGTTCCCTTAGTGTGCCAAATTTTTCTGATGGCGCGTGTTCATCAATAACATCTCCATCCTGTGTACGCGTCATCACGACTGTTGCGCCCTTCTTCTTTAATTGCTTCTCCACGTGCTGAGCAATTGCAAGTGTAATGTCCTTTTCAATTACTTCGCCCTTTGAAGCACCCCCATCCTGACCACCATGTCCCGCATCAATGACAATTTTCGTGCCACCAAGTGGGTCAGGTAAGAAGAAGTTGCGGTCCGAAGCATTCGTTTCATATGCCACGACCACTATACTCATTAGCATAATTACTCCTAGTGCAAGCCAGCGCTTCACCCATATCCACCACCCTTTAGTTATAGTGTACGAAGTTCGTGTTGGAACTATGCTAGAAAGTAAACAAAAAACTCCCAAGCAATTGCCTTGAGAGTTTAAAAATTTTTTAATTAGTTTAATGAAGGTACCCTGCTAGTGCGCTTTCTACACTACAGCGTGCAATTGCATCTTCCTATAGACAATTAACTTTCATCTTCCCATTTCAGCTTATTTTCTGTAGCAATTAAATCTTTAAAAACCTTGCCCTCAAAAACTAAACGATTATAATCGATTTGAATATCGAAAAGCCCTCCAAACTCTGATTCTGTAAATGAAAGTGATTCTATTTCTTTAAATATTTTTTCTCTTGTCATAGTATCTCTACTTTATAATCCTTTTTATAACATAAAAAATAATGAAGCATGCGAGCAAATACTTTGTAGCAATTTTTCTCTTCTTCATAGTCATAGGAAACTTCCACATCCTTTCCCTTGTTAAATCTATTTCAAAAAACACCTGCCAAGTATTTCACTAAAAGCCTGTGCTGGACATCACAGAGGCTATCTGTTTACTTTACAATTTCTGAAAGCCCTACTTTTCGATCTTCCAACATTGAAAGTGTACAAGCATCTGCTGTTGCAATGGCTTCTAAAGCGGCTTGTCCGTTTAAAAGTTTTTGAAACTCCTCGCTTACTTCCGCTCCTTGTAGCACTTGATGTAAGTACTTCATTTCTTTGTCTATTACAGAAGAAAGCCATAAAGGCGTTCTTTTCCCTGGTTTCCCATATTGGATAGCACCGTCCATTTCAGAACTATTATAAATTCTTGTCCGATCGTCATCTTCTTCTTGTGTTTCATGGATAAGAAAATGCTTCTCTTTGCCATCCACCTTTAACGTTCCTTTTACATTGTACATATCCAATTTTATGTATCCCTTTGTTCCTTGGATTAAAACATAATGTTCGCCATATCGAAATGCTGAACCCCACTCTAGTAGCGCAAACTTTTTATTCTCAAATTCTAAATTGACAAAAATCATATCATCTTCATTTCCAAAAAACTCACCTTTATGAGCAACGTTTCCGCCAATCATTGTTGCTTTTTGAGGGAGCCCACCCATAATAAATTGGATACAATCTAATTCGTGAATATGGTGATATAAATGCCCGCCTGATTTCTCTCTTATTTTTTTCCAAGACACTTCAGGCTGCTTTTCTTCCCAACCATTTCTTGCTGCATGACAAAACAAAATATCCCCGATTTCTCCATCATTGATTAGTTTCTTTGCATACTGCACACCATTGAAGAAATTCATAATATGACCAGCAAAAAATATCACGTTATTCTTTTTACAAGCTTCCACCATGTCTTTACAATCTTCATAGCATAAAGCGATAGGTTTTTCACAAAATACATGTTTGCCATTTTGAGCAGCCTTCACAACCGGCTCCTTATGCAAATAATTTGGCGAAGCTACAACAACACAATCCACATCTTCTCTTGTTACTAAGTCATCCAAGGAGGTTGAAACCTCTGCCTTTAACTCTACATTTACCTCTTTAGCATTCTCTGGATCATAAATGGCAACAATGTTAGCATCCTTGTTTTTTAGAATAGACCTTCCTAATTCCGCACCAAAGTATCCAGTACCCACTATTGCATAATTCACCACGAGTATTCCCTCCTAATCGTTATTGATATATATCTTCCAATGTTAATATTTCAAACTTTAAAACGTTCTTTAAATGCAGCTCATTGCGCGACCAAGAATCATATTTCTCATATTCCAAATTATCTGTCTGATAAACTAATTTAGCAGGATTTGAACTATCTTTCGCATATACTGGAGCACTTCCTAAAGTACTAAAAACGAAAAATAATACGATAATCATTATTTTAAATGTTCCGACTTTAAACATTAACATAACACCTCCATCTAATTATTTAACGGCACCTTCCGAAAGCCCACTTGCAATTTTATTTTGAATAAAAATGAAAAAGATAATCGATGGCAACACAACGATGACAGAAGCTGCCATCATATCTCCCCAATCCAAAATTTCCGAACCGTTTAATGATCTTAAAGCAACTGCAACGGTCATTTTGCTAGTATCATTAATTAAGATTAAGGCATACAAAAATTCATTCCATGCATTGATAAACGTATAAATGGCCGTAGCGACAATCCCAGGAGCTACGATAGGTAACACAACTCTAAAAAATATAGTAAATTTATTTGCTCCATCAATCTGGGCAGACTCTTCTATGCCAATGGGTACTGTTTGAAAAAACCCAACTAATAGCCATACCGCATACGGGACACTAAATGATAGATAAACGATAATTAAACCAATTAGACTATTACTTAGACCAATGGTTGCCATTACTAAAGAGTATGGAATGGCTAACAATATAGGTGGGAAAATATAAGTAGTGATTAATAATTTGGACATAATCGAACCCAATTTCGGAAAAAATCTCACTATTCCATACGCTGCTGTTGAGGAAATAATAATAGCAATGATCGTTGTACTTAAGGAAATTAACACACTATTTTTGATATTATCTATAAAATGTAAATCTCTAATAACGTGGATAAAATACTCTAATGTAAAGTCCTTTGGAAAAAATCTTGTTGGGAATTGCGTTAACTCACCTTTGCCTTTAACCGAGGAGAGGAAAATCCATACTAAAGGGAATACGGCAAGAATAGTAGCTATCACTAGCAATGCATGAGACAGAAACGAACTTACAATTGTTTTTTTATTTTTAACCATTTTATTTCGACTCCTTTTCCCATTTCCTAATAATATAGAAATAAAGTAAACAAATTGTTAAAAGGAATAAAAATAGCAATACCGTTACTGCTGAGGAACGTCCTAATAACTGTGTTCCCCAACCAAGGTTATAGGCAAAGATAGGAAGTGTCGTTGTGGCATTTGAAGGTCCCCCTCCTGTTAGTAAGTACACAATATCGAAGTTGTTAAATATCCATATTGTTCTTAATACGACTAATAAGCCAATGACTACCCGAATATGGGGTAACGTGATAAACCTAAATACTTGCCAAGAGGAAGCACCATCAATTCTAGCTGCTTCAAATTGTTCTTGAGGAACGGTTTGTAATGCCGATAATACATTCACCATGATTAAAGGTGCACCAAACCAAATATTGATTCCTACTAAACAAACAAACGCCCACGTACTATCGGTAAAAAAAGCAGGTGGATTATTCATCAATCCTAATTTTACGATTAAATTTGGCAAATAACCGTACACTCCGTTTAATATCCATTGCCATGAAAAGGCGATAACTATCGTTGGAAATGCCCAAGGTATAATAAGCAGTGTTCGATATAACCATTTAAATCGCTTTATTCTATGTATAGCTAGAGCTAAAATAAAGCCAACTAAAACTTGACCAACTAAAGAAAAGAAAGTCCATTTTAATGAATTAAAAAATGAGTTCCAAAAATCTGGGTCAGCTAATACTTTTCTATAATTCTCAAGACCGACAAATTGATAGTTCGATGATAATAAATTTTTCGTTGTAAAGCTGAAATAAATACTAGATAAAAATGGGTAGACAAATAGTAAACCGACAACTATTATTGCTGGCATTACAAATAGCCAGCGGGCGTAATCAAATTTCTTTATTAGCATGTTGACTCCTTTCTTTCAAAGCAAAAAGTGAAACTACTTTTTACTTTTGCGTGACTACTATGTCCAACGAACATTCAACTCCATTTTTCTTTCCAACATGTCTATTGGAAATCGGCAGACGATCGTGGGCAAGCAGAGCCGCTTTCTCGCTAACTTAGCCGTAGATTTTCTTTCCTTGCTTGTCCCACTTGAGTCGTCGCTTTCTTATACTTCCCTCTAATTTACAGCTACTGTTTCGAATAGATCATTGAGCTTCATTTCCGCTTTTTTTGCTGCTTCCATCGGATCTGTGCCATTTGAAATAATATCTTGGAACATTTCTTCAATAATATGTCGGTTCGTCATAATACCCGCTTGAATACTTGGACCATTCTCATAGCCAATAGCTGTTCCTTCTTTTACAGCTTTAGTAATTACTTCTTCAGCTTGTTCAAATTGCTTTCTTATTTCATTTTCTTTATAAGCAGGATTATCTGTAACATTATCAATCGTTGGTAACATGCCGACAGGTGTTGCATCTAAAAACTCAAGATAGTTGCCCTCTTCAAATAGCTTTTCTAAAAATGCCTTCGCGACATCAGCGTGCTTTGATTTTTTCCAAATAACCAAAGGTACGTTGGATGTTTCAATCCCGTAATCAGGGTCAGATTCATTTACTTTTGGAATAGGATACGCATCAATAGAATTTAACAATTGTGGGCTATTAGCTTGAACGCCGCCAATATGGAAACCTGAGTTGAAATCAAATGCTGTTTTTCCTTGGTAAAATAACGTAGCTTGTTGTAAAACATTGAAGTTTAAGGAGTCTTTCGGGGATATTTCTTCATACATTTTGATCCAGTATTTAATACCGTCCTGTGCAATCTTACTTGTTAAATCAGCTTTATAATCTTTCGTTAGTAAGCTTCCGCCAGCACTTCTTACATAAAAGTTGAGGAATCTTGTTGCCATAAAATCATTCGTCCCCATCGGAACAGACACTCCATAAACTCCGTCTTCCTTCATTTTCTTACTTGCTTCATATAATTGATCCCAAGTTTTGGGCACTTCTAAATTATATTTTTCCAATAAGTCAGTTCTAACCCACATTACTTGTGCATGTGAGTACAGTGGTATTGAATAGTAGTTGTCTTGCACTTTTGCTTCATCTAATGCATTGCTACTGAATTTTTCTTTACCTATTTTGTCAATCGTATCGTTGAGCGGGATTAATGCATCTGAATTTACCATCTCTATAACTTGATTAGGGAGCGCTGTGCTTATGTCCGGTACATTTCCTGAGTTTAAACCTGTTGTCCATTTTGTATAAAAATCATTCCATGAAAATGTTTCAATTTTTATGTTTACTTTTGGATGATCCTTCATAAATTCATATGCTGTTTTTTGTATGCTTTCTAGTCTAGGTCCTTGTGTAAATGAATGCCACATCACAATATCTCCTGATAATTCTTCGGAGGATTCTACTGATGCTTCCTCAGAGGATTCTGTCGCTTCACTTTCACTTTTAGATTTACAGCCCGCTGCTATAATAATTGAAATAAGTAGTATTGAGCAGAATAATATTTTTTTCATTTTGCTTAACCTCACTTTTTCGTATGATTGTTTAAGACGATTAAAACGCTTTCATCAATAATTGTTTTCACACCATATGCCCATAAATTTACGGATGAAAAATGCCCAAGCCAAAGTTCCATACAAATTAAGATACATTTTTATGTTCGTTGATTGTTTAAACTTTTGTGTATAGCAGCTCCTCTTTCTAACTCCATCTTCATCTCAATAAAACTTTTACAGCCTACTTTTTTACAAAAGCGAGTTATAGTTGCAGGTGAAGTATTCAATTCTTTTGCCAATACAGTTATATTTTCATTCTGTATGCTTGTTCTCTGAATGATGTAACTCGCAATAACTTGTTCTTTTTCCGTAAAGGAATGAAATTGATCTCGCATTCTATCCAAAAGATTCATATGTATACACCCCCTATCTAAACATTCATTACATAAAAGTGCTTTCAAAATTAAAATAATATAAAAAGAAATAATTTTCAATAATTAGAATTGTATGAAAAAAATTTTCATTAATACATTTTGAATATATTTCAGATAATAGTTGTTTGTCTCAACGCTATTACAAGTAATGTAAACACCAAAAACCACCCCTCAAACACTAAAAAAGTTTTGAAAGATGGTTTTTGTACTTTTATATAAGTTAGTCCGATTTTTTATCTTTAAATTTATTACGTAAAAATAAAGCAATGAGGAAACAAATGAAGTAGCCTGTATATCTAAACTGTTTTGATGTAGCAAAAATTTCAGTAGTTAAGAAATTAAAAATAACAAAGCATACTAGTAAACACTTTGCAGCAACGTCTCGCTTCTTTTCCATATTCATAAGAATGTTTCCACATCCTTGTCTACGTAAATTTTTAATCCCTAAATTCCTAGCATCTAATATTCTTTTTTTAGATTTTACTAAAGGTGGCGAATCTTTTTCAATATTTTTAATAATTCAATTTCATATACAATTTTCTAAACACAAAAAACCCTCTCCCACAAAAGTGGGAAAGGGTTTTGAAAACGTATAGAATCGGTTGATTAACGTTTTGAGAACTGAGGTGCACGACGAGCGCCGCGTAGACCTGGTTTTTTACGTTCTTTCATGCGTGAATCACGAGTAAGTAATCCAGCTGATTTAAGTGCAGCACGGAAATCTGGGTCTACTTGAAGTAGAGCACGAGCGATACCATGACGTACAGCTCCAGCTTGACCAGTGTATCCACCACCGTTAACGTTTACGTGGATATCATAGCTTCCTGTAGTTTCAGTAGCTACTAATGGTTGTTTAATTACTTCACGTAATGCAGCGAATGGTACGTATTCTTCGATTTCACGTTTGTTGATAACAATTTTACCTGTACCTGGTACTAAACGTACGCGAGCTACAGAGCTTTTACGGCGACCAGTGCCGATGTATTGAACTTGTGCCAAAGTAATATCCTCCTCTTAATTTATATTATCCGCGAAGCTCATATGCTTCTGGTTTTTGTGCAGCATGTGGGTGCTCAGTTCCAGTGTAAACGTTAAGTTTACCGAACATTTTACGACCTAAAGAGTTTTTAGGAAGCATCCCTTTTACAGCTAATTCGATCATACGTGTTGGGTACTTTTCTAACATTTCACCAGCAGTACGAGTTTTTAAACCACCCGCAAATTGAGTGTGGTGACGGTAAAGTTTACCCTCTAATTTGTTACCAGTTAAATGGATTTTGTCAGCGTTGATGATGATTACGTGATCACCTGTGTCAACGTTTGGTGTGAATGTTGGTTTATGTTTACCACGTAAGATTGCAGCTACTTCAGAAGCTAAACGTCCAAGAGTTTGGCCTTCTGCATCAACTACTAACCATTTACGGTCTACTTCGTGACCTTTAGCCATGAATGTTGTACGCATGTATATATCCTCCTAATCGATTCGATTACCGTTATTTTTCATTAGTCTACACTATAAGTTTCGGGGCTTATTTGTGGTGGTAATGAAAATACCATCTGTTATCATATAATGAATGACTTTTAAAGTCAAGTAATTTCATTAAACACCTGGTGAAGTTGTACAGGGTAACGTTTGGCATTTGCATTGTCCCTTTTCACCTAAAATTTTTTCTCTTTAAAGCGAATTGCCGCTTCTATAAAACATACCGTATTCTATTAAACAATCGACCTTAATAAAACACTTTTTCAAGGTATAAACCTTGTGGTGGCGCCGTTTTGCCAGCCTTATCGCGATTCATTGAAGCAACGACTAGCTCGACATTTTGCACTTCTCGACGTCCTATGCCCACTTCCCATAAAGTTCCGGCAATAATGCGTACCATATTGTATAAGAAGCCACTACCTTCAATCACCATATGTAGCTCTTCACCATGCCATTCAAAATCGAGCTTATGAACGGTGCGCACTTTATCTTGGACACTTGTATTGGCTGCACAGAAGCATGAGAAATCATGTGTCCCGATAATCGCCTTAGCCGCCTCCTGCATCGCTGTAACGTCTGGTTTAACCCCATTGGTCTCTACTGTGTAATATCGACGAAACGGGCTTTGTACAGGCTCACACGACCATATATAGCGATAGCGTTTTCCTGTTACACTATAACGCGCATGAAAGTCAGCTGCCACTTCCTCAATGGATAAGACACGAATATCTCTAGGAAGCTGTACATTCAACGCTTTCATGTATTTTTCTACCGGTATTGCAAGTGGCGTATCAAAATGCAGTGTTTGTCCAGTTGCATGTACTCTTGCATCCGTGCGACCACTTGCCGTTACTTTGACCTTGTTACCTTTATGCATAACGGCAAGTACACGCTCTACTTCAGCTTGTACTGTACGCTCTCCTGGTTGCACTTGATAACCAGAAAATTGCGTTCCATCATAACTAATAATTGCTTTTAATCGTCGCATCAAGCTACTCCTTTAACTTCTATAGAAAAATAATAAAACCGCCATTGCCGCGAGTAAGGCAAGCGCAAATGTATCGCCCATATCCCACTTGAGTTGACGATAACGCGTACGACCTTCGCCGCCTCGATATCCTCGCACCTCCATCGCGGTCGCTAAGTCCTCTGCACGTTTAAAGGCACTTACAAAGAGCGGTACTAACAATGGAACAACGGCTTTAATACGGTCTTTTATTGGGCCGGAAGATAAATCCGAACCACGCGCCATTTGTGCCTTCATAATTTTATCTGTCTCATCCATCAACGTTGGAATAAAACGCAGTGAAATGGACATCATTAATGCTAGCTCGTGGACAGGAACCTTGATTTTTTTCAATGGATTAAGCAATACTTCAATCCCATCTGTAATGGAAATTGGTGATGTTGTCAGCGTTAAAATGGATGTCATAAACACTAGTACAAGGAAACGTGTGGAAATATAAATCCCTTGGCGAACACCGCCCTCATAGATGGAGATAAACTTCCAATGAAATAGTAGGTCGCCTTCCTTGGTCATAAAAATATGCAGCAAGAATGTAAACGCCATTAAAAACAGCACGGGCTTTAGACCATTTATTAAAAAATACAAACGTATACGAGATACTAGAACAATGAGTAACGTAAAAGCTAAGAGCATTGCATATGTTATCGTATTATTCGCTAAAAATACGATAATGATAAATGCAAATACGAAAACGAGTTTAGAGCGTGGGTCAAGCTTATGAACAGGAGAATCTCCTGGCAAGAAGCGCCCGAATATCATTTTCTCCATCATGACTCTCCACGCTCCTCTCTTAATAATCGAGCCATTTCAATCGCTAGCTCCTCTTCAGTTAAACATACCTTTGCCAAAGATGTATTAATCATCTTTTCAACTTTTTGCTGAAAGCGCACAATCCGAGGCGGCTCTAAACGGAATTGTTTCAATGTCTCAATATCTTTAAAAATCTCACGCGGTGTTCCACTCAATACATTTTTGCCCTCATGCATAATGATAAGATTGTCCGCATAACGAGCTGCATCTTCCATACTGTGTGTCACAAGAATCGTCGTTAAATTACGCTCTTGATGTAATGTATAAAACATATCCATAATTTCCTTTTGACCACGGGGGTCTAGCCCAGCTGTTGGTTCATCTAAAACAATAACTTCTGGCTCCATTGCTAAAACTCCTGCAATTGCTACACGTCGCATTTGTCCACCAGATAAATCAAATGGTGACTTTTCCAACACATTTTCAGGTAGGCCGACTAAACGGACAAGCTCTCTAGCACGCGCCTCAGCCTCTGTTGCAGATACACCAAAGTTCATCGGCCCGAACATAATATCCTTTAATACCGTTTCTTCAAACAACTGATGCTCTGGAAATTGAAATACAATACCCACACGTTGGCGAACTGCTTTTAAATCCTTAGCCTTTTTACCTGCCTCCACTGTGCGATCGCCTAATTGCACAATGCCCGTTGTGGGCTTTAACAGCGCATTAAAATGTTGAAGAATGGTCGATTTACCAGAACCCGTATGACCAATAATTGCTTGGTACGTATGGGATGGAATCTCAAAATTCACATCGAATAATGCCCGTTTTTCAAAAGGTGTACCTTGAGAATAGGCATAGCTTACTTGTTGAAGTTTGATGTCCATAGATCATTCACCAACTCTTCTTCTGTCATATGTTGTCCCATTAACGGAACACCTTCCTTTTGCAATAACTTTGATAACTTCATGGCAAATGGTAAATCAAGCCCTAGCTCCGTTAATTTGTCCCCCAGTGAAAAAATTTCAGCAGGTGATCCTTCCGCAAACTTCTTACCATCGTTCATAAATAGTATACGATCAGCTAACATGGCCTCTTCTAAATCATGGGTAATGGATAACACCGTTAGCCCTGTTTCTGCGCGTAATGTTTGGACAGTTTGTAATACTTCGACACGGCCTTGTGGGTCTAACATAGATGTGGCTTCATCTAATATAAGCAACTTTGGCTTTAATGCTAATGCCCCTGCAATCGCAACACGTTGCTTCTGTCCACCCGATAAATGATGTGGCTCATGATCTAAAAAGTTACTCATCTTCACTTGTTCCAACGCGGCATGTACACGTTTTACCATTTCTTCAAACGGTATGCCGTTATTTTCAAGTGCAAAGGCAACATCATCTTGCACGGTTGCCCCTACAAATTGATTGTCTGGATTTTGAAACACCATGCCCATTTGTGAGCGGCATTCCCATAGGTTATCTTCATTTAAGACTTCACGCAGTATACGAACATCCCCCTGCTGCGGGAATAATAAACCATTCATTAATTTGGCGATCGTAGATTTCCCTGAACCATTATGACCAACGATGGCAATCCACTCACCTTCTTGGACGGCAAAGCTTACATTTTCAACAGCGTTTCGCAGCTCTTGATTTTCAGGTGTATATGAAAACGTCACATTATTTAACGATAAAATTTCGGGCATTTCTAGAACTCCTCTCTACATGCTCAGCTATACTAACTAACTTACACTTTTTTATGTATGAATTCTACTACAATCAATATGTCGGTATAAGAAAAGTGCCTACGCGCTTATTCTTTTATATTAAAAAAAGCACCATCAATTGGCGCTGTTTCGTTGTTCATTAAAATAATAATAAAAAAGCGCGCACCTCATTCGATAGAAATGCGCTAGTCGTTACATTTACAAGAAACACGGGTGCTCAAGCCCTAGCCTCTTTTGAATGAGGTGCGGAGAGCTAAACGAGACGCCACACAACAGTGTCCGCTCATCATAACGCTCAGCTTAATTATTTGTCGTATAAATCGTTTATAAAGAAAGAGGGTGGTGGTTCCACCCTCTTCACCACTTGTTTTCTCTTATGATTAAACTAATTCAATCACAACAACAGGTGCACCGTCACCACGACGAGGACCTACTTTAAGAATACGAGTGTAACCACCTTGACGTTCTGCGTAACGTGGTGCAACATCATCAAATAGCTTTTGTAGCGCAAATGAAGTTGTTTCGTTACCTTCTTCGTCAGTAGTTGTTACTAGTTCACGACGGATGAATGCAGCAGCTTGACGGCGTGCGTGTAAATCTCCGCGTTTACCTAAAGTAATCATTTTTTCAACAGCTTTACGTACTTCTTTAGCGCGAGCCTCAGTAGTTTCGATACGCTCGTTAATGATTAAATCAGTAGCTAAGTCACGTAACATCGCTTTACGTTGAGAACTTGTACGACCAAGTTTTCTGTAACCCATGGATGTTTCCCTCCTTTATAAAAAATATCTGATCTTATAAGTTTTGTTTAAATCGCTTAGTCTTCTTTGCGTAACCCTAAACCAAGCTCTTCTAACTTCGCTTTTACCTCTTCTAATGACTTACGTCCAAGGTTACGAACTTTCATCATATCGTCTTCTGACTTATTCGCAAGTTCTAGTACTGTATTAATACCAGCGCGTTTTAAGCAGTTGTAAGAACGAACAGAAAGATCAAGTTCTTCGATAGTCATCTCTAAAACTTTTTCTTTTTGATCTTCTTCTTTTTCGACCATGATTTCAGCAGTTTGAGCCTCATCTGTCATGCCAACGAAGATGTTTAGATGCTCGGTTAAAATTTTTGCTCCGAGCGAAATCGCCTCTTTCGGACCGATGCTACCATCTGTCCACACATCAAGAGAAAGTTTGTCGTAGTCAGAAGACTGACCTACACGAGTATTTTCCACTTGGAAATTGACGCGTGATACTGGAGTGTAAATAGAGTCGATCGGGATCACGCCGATAGGAAGATCCTCACGTTTGTTTTGATCAGCAGGAGTGTAACCACGGCCGCGTTGAGCGTACATACGCATACGTAAATGACCGTTTTTAGCGATTGTTGCAATATATAGATCTGGGTTTAAAATTTCTACGTCACTGTCATGTGTAATGTCAGCAGCCGTAACTGTTCCATCGCCCTTTACATCAATCTCAATAACTTTTTCTTCGTCAGAGTAGATTTTAAGAGCAAGCTTTTTCACGTTCAAAATAATTGAAGCTACATCTTCCACAACGCCTTCTACAGTTGAGAATTCGTGAAGAACGCCATCAATTTGGATTGAAGTGACAGCAGCTCCTGGTAATGAAGACAGAAGGATACGACGTAAAGAATTACCCAAAGTGTTTCCATATCCGCGTTCAAGCGGTTCTACAACAAACTTTCCATATTTGGAATCTTCGCTGATCTCCACCGTTTCAATCTTTGGTTTTTCAATTTCGATCATTTCATTTACCCTCCTTCAAAACATCGAATGTATAGGTTCTTTCCATCATAGATTCGATCGTCATTGACGTATCGTTTATTATCTGCACAAGACAGTCTGTACAAAAAATGATGTTCTCATACACTATGAGAAGCACCCATTACACGCGACGACGTTTTGGCGGACGGCAACCATTGTGAGGAACTGGAGTAACGTCTTTAATAGCAGTTACTTCTAAACCAGCAGCTTGAAGTGCACGAATTGCAGCTTCACGACCAGCACCAGGACCTTTAACAGTTACTTCCAACGTTTTCAGACCATGTTCAAGGGATGTTTTAGCAGCAGTTTCTGCAGCCATTTGAGCAGCGAATGGTGTAGATTTACGTGAACCACGGAAACCAAGAGCACCAGCACTTGACCAAGATACAGCGTTACCTTGCATATCTGTAATCGTTACAATTGTATTGTTAAATGTAGAACGAATGTGTGCAATACCAGATTCGATATTCTTTTTCACACGACGTTTACGAGTTTGTTGTTTACGAGCCATGTTAAGAAGGAACCTCCTTTACGTATTATTTTTTCTTGTTCGCAACTGTTTTACGAGGACCTTTACGCGTACGCGCATTGTTCTTCGTATTTTGACCACGAACAGGTAAACCACGACGGTGACGGATACCACGGAATGAACCGATTTCCATCAGACGTTTAATGTTTAATGAAGTTTCGCGACGTAAGTCACCTTCAAGTTTGTAAGAATCTAATTGTTCACGGATTAAGTTTAACTGATCTTCAGTTAAGTCGCGTACGCGTGTATCTTCTGAAATACCTGCGCCAGCTAATACTTTCTGAGCTGTAGTTTTACCAATACCGTAAATGTAAGTTAATGAAATTACCACGCGTTTGTCGCGAGGAATGTCAACACCAGCAATACGTGCCATGTACGTTGTGCACCTCCTTTAGAATCAACCTTGTTTTTGTTTGTGTTTAGGATTTTCACAGATTACCATTACTTTACCGCGTCGGCGAATTACTTTACATTTTTCGCAGATCGGTTTCACAGATGGTCTCACTTTCATCTAACCTAACCTCCTTAGTAGTCCGGAGCGCAAAAGATTATTTAAAACGGTATGTGATACGACCGCGAGTTAAATCATAAGGAGATAACTCGATAGTAACCTTATCTCCAGGTAGAATACGGATAAAGTGCATACGAATCTTACCAGAAACGTGTGCTAAAATCACATGTCCATTTTCTAATTCTACCTTAAACATCGCGTTTGGCAAAGTCTCAACAACTGTCCCTTCGACTTCAATTACATCATCTTTCGCCATCTACTCTGTCTCTCCTCTCTATATGCAAATTAAAGTTCTCATCGTTACATCAAACGGATATCTGCTGCAACTATAGAAGCAACCTCGTTTCAACATATGTTTGGATTGTATGAGAGATGTTTGAAAGACGCTCGTCTGGTTTCGCTTCACACAATCCACGGAATATACAGGACCAGTATGGGCACTGAATCTCCCATGTTTACACGAATACCGGAATGTCTTTGATGAGATATTCATACCCGTTACACAGATGCTTCCACGAAACCCATTATACTCTCTCAAAAGTCATGTTGCACTTTTTAAAAGAAATATATACCGGGCACAATATGCTTTTGCAACTCTCAAAAAAATTATGTTTCGGTGTTGCTCCCGCATGCCTCCCGCGGAAGCAGTATTCTGCGCCCGGAGCCGGGTATCAGCTGCGGCTGCCCTGTAAAAGAGCATCAAGATCAGCAAACACTTTATTAATATCTTGCTGTCCATCAATATTTGTTAACACACCTTTTGCTTCATAGAAGTCCAATAAAGGTTGTGCTTGATTCATATTTACTTCAAGACGGTTTGCAACCGTTTCAGGATTATCATCCGCACGTGTGTATAATTCGCCGCCATCTTTATCACATTTACCTTCCACAGCTGGTGGATTGAAAATTAAATGATAAGATGTACCGCAAGTTTTACAAATACGACGACCTGATAAACGAGCAATTAGCTCATCTTTTTCAACTTGAATGTTTAACGTATGTTCAATAGCTTTACCAAGATCAGCTAAAATGCTGTCTAACGCTTCCGCTTGAGGAACTGTACGTGGGAATCCATCTAATAGGAAACCTTTATCACAATCAGCTTTAGCAAGTCGCTCACGAACAATACCAATCGTTACTTCATCAGGTACTAGAGCACCTTGATCCATGAACGATTTAGCCTGTAAGCCTAGCTCTGTACCATCTTTAATAGCGGCACGGAACATGTCTCCTGTAGAAATATGAGGAATTGCGTACTTCTCAACAATTTTATCTGCCTGTGTACCTTTACCAGCACCTGGCAGACCCATTAAAACGATATTCATCGGAAATAGTCCTCCCACAAAAGGTTTGCTGATTTCAGGAAACGAAGAACGTTCCCTAAAAATCAACATTATTTCATAAAGCCTTTGTAGTGACGTTTAACAAGTTGTGATTCTAGCTGTTTCATCGTTTCTAGCGCTACGCCGACTACGATAATAATACTAGTACCACCGATTTGCACTGAGGCAGGTAGATTCATAAGGTTGATGAATATAATCGGCATTACTGCAATTACAGTTAAGAATATCGCACCAACAAATGTTAGTCGATATAACACGCTTGTTAAATACGTTTGAGTGTTTTCACCCGGGCGAATACCTGGAATGTAAGCACCTTGTTTTTTCAAGTTGTCTGCCACATTTTCTGGATTCACTTGTACGAATGCATAGAAATATGTGAATGCGACGATCAATGCAACATAAATCAACATTCCAACAGGTTTCTGATAATCGAACGTGTTTTCAATGAATGCTGTGATATCGTTTTGACCAAAGAACGCTGCTAACGTACGAGGTGTGACAAGGAACGCTACTGAGAAGATTACCGGAATAACCCCTGCAGCATTTACTTTTAACGGTAAGTGCGTTTGCTGACCACCAGTTTGTTGATTGCGTCCAGTAACTCGTTTTGCATATTGAATTGGAATTTTACGAAGTGCTTGTTGCACGTAAATAACACCAACGACAATTGCAAGTAAAATCAAAGCAAGTAATGCAAGGATGATAATGTTAATAAACAGTTTATCGCCTGCACCCTCAATTTGTTGTGCATAGATTTGGTTTATTCCTGTAGGTAATGCTGCCACGATACCTGCAAAGATTACAACAGAAATACCATTACCAACACCATGTGCGGTAATTTGTTCAGCAAGCCATACAAGGAATGCTGTACCTGCTGTCAATACAATTGAAATTGTAATATAAGTTAGAATTCCCTCTTCTTTAATCAAAGATCCACCGTACATTTTGTTGAAGCCAAATGACATGGCGAATGATTGGATAAAAGCAAGAATAATTGTAAAGTAGCGAGTAAATTGTGCAAGTTTACGTCTTCCGACTTCACCTTGCTTTGCCCATTCAGCAAATTTCGGTACTACGTCCATTTGCAATAACTGAACAATGATTGAGGCTGTGATGTATGGCATAATTCCCATCGCGAAGATAGAGAAGTTTTGCAACGCACCACCGCCAAAAGTATTGAGGAAACCAACGAGGTTAAACTCATCAGTTGCCTTTAATACAGTTGCGTCAACATTCGGTACTGGTATGAAAGTACCAATACGGAAAATAATTAACATTAAAAGAGTGAAGATGATTTTATTTCTTATATCTCGAACACGCATAAAGTTAGAGATTGTCTGAAACATTAAATCACCTCAGTAGTTCCGCCGGCATTCTCGATTGCTTCTTTTGCTGAAGCTGAGAATTTATGAGCTTTTACTGTAAGCTTTTTGTTAAGTGTTCCATTACCAAGAACTTTAATTCCAGCTTTTTCATTGCTCACAAGACCAGTTTCAAGTAATAATGCAGTTGTTACTTCTGCACCGTCTTCGAAACGGTTTAATGTGTCAAGGTTAACGATAGCGTATTCTTTACGGTTAATGTTCGTAAATCCACGTTTAGGTAAACGACGGAATAACGGGTTTTGACCGCCCTCAAAGCCTGGGCGAACACCGCCACCAGAACGAGCGTTTTGACCTTTATGACCTTTACCTGCTGTTTTACCGTTACCAGAACCGATACCACGACCAACGCGATTGCGTTGTTTACGAGAACCTTCTGCTGGTTTTAACTCATGCAGTTTCATAGTGGGTGGCACCTCCTTGTTCATTAATTAAAAATTAATTTTCTTTTACAGTAACTAAGTGAGCTACTTTATCAAGCATACCGCGAGTAGCTGCGTTATCAGCTTTCTCAACAGTTTGATTTAATTTACGTAATCCTAGAGCTTCAATAGTTTTACGTTGTGCCGGTTTAGAACCGATCACAGATTTTGTAAGGGTGATTTCTAATTTGTTAGCCATTATTATTCCCCCCTTATCCTAATATTTCTTCCACTGATTTGCCACGTAATTTTGCAACGTCCTCTACGCGTTTTAATTCAGTTAAACCTTGAACAGTAGCACGCACCATATTGATTGGTGTGTTAGATCCAAGTGATTTTGAAAGAATATCAGTAATACCAGCAAGTTCTAGTACGGCACGTACTGGACCACCAGCGATAACCCCTGTACCAGGAGCAGCAGGTTTGATTAGGATTTCTCCTGCACCGAAGCGACCAAGCACTAAGTGTGGAGTTGTTCCACCTACACGTGGCACTTCGATTAAGTTTTTCTTCGCATCTTCAACAGCTTTACGGATAGCATCTGGCACCTCTTGAGCTTTACCAGTACCGAAACCAACATGTCCGTTTCTATCGCCAACTACAACTAATGCTGTGAAGCGGAAGCGACGTCCACCTTTAACAACTTTAGCAACACGGTTAATAGTAACTACGCGTTCTTCAAGTTCTCCAAGTTTGTTTGCGTCAATTCGACTCATGAAATGTGTCCCTCCTTCTTATTAAAATTCTAAACCGTTCTCACGTGCAGCTTCAGCTAAAGCTTTTACACGTCCATGATATAAGTAACCACCACGGTCAAATACAATTGCAGTAATGTTTTTTTCCGCAGCGCGTTTCGCGATTGTTTCACCGATTTTTGATGCAGCTTCTACGTTGTTACCAGCACCTTCAAAACCTTTTTCTTGAGATGATGCGCTAACAAGTGTTACGCCTGCTACGTCATCGATAAGTTGAGCGTAGATGTTCTTGTTAGAACGGAATACGTTTAAGCGTGGACGCTCAGCAGTACCCGCGATTTTAGAACGAACTCGCGCATGACGTTTTTTACGAACTTGATTTTTATCCTGTTTCGTAATCACAAGGGTCACTCCTTTCTAATGCTTAAGCAGCATTATTTACCTGTTTTACCTTCTTTACGACGAACGTATTCGCCTTCGTAACGGATACCTTTACCTTTATAAGGCTCTGGTGGACGAACGTCACGGATATTAGATGCAAGAGCGCCAACGCGTTCTTTACTGATACCTTTAACGATGATTTTTGTATTAGTCGGAACTTCTACTTCAAGACCATCTTCTGGTGTGAACTCAACTGGGTGAGAGTAACCTACGTTAAGTACAAGCTTTTTACCTTGTAATTGCGCACGGTAACCGACACCGATAAGTTCTAATGATTTTTCGAAACCTGCAGAAACACCAGTAACCATGTTCGCTAAAAGCGCACGAGTTGTACCGTGGTTTGTGCGGTGTTCTTTTGAATCAGAAGGACGAGATACAGAGATCACATTACCTTCTTGCTCAATTTTCATATCTTGGTGGAAAGAACGAACAAGTTCGCCTTTAGGACCTTTAACAGTAACAGTGTTGTCAGCTGCGACAGTAACAGTTACGTTAGCTGGTACCTCGATAATTTTTTTACCTACACGAGACATTTAGTTGCACCTCCATTCATTTATTGCTAATTACCAAACGTATGCTAGAACTTCGCCGCCAACTTGTTTAGCGCGAGCTTCTTTATCTGTTAATAAACCTTGTGAAGTTGACACTAAAGCGATACCAAGACCGTTCAGTACTTTAGGAACTTCATTTGTTTTAGCATATACACGTAGACCAGGTTTAGAAATACGTTTTAGGCCAGTGATAACGCGCTCGTTATCTTTACCGTATTTTAAGAAGATACGGATGATACCTTGTTTGTTGTCTTCCACGTATTCTACGTCACGTACGAAACCTTCACGCTTTAAAATTTCAGCGATTTCTTTTTTCACGTTGGAAGCTGGTACTTCTAACTTCTCGTGACGAACCATGTTCGCATTACGAATGCGAGTAAGCATATCTGCAATCGGATCAGTCATTGTCATTACATTTACCTCCTTCCCAAATTAGGGGATTACCAGCTGGCTTTTTTAACGCCAGGAATTTGTCCCTTATATGCAAGTTCTCGGAAACAAATACGGCAAAGTTTGAATTTGCGATATACTGAGTGTGGACGACCACAGCGTTCACAACGTGTATATTCTTGCACTTTAAACTTTTGCTTACGTTGTTGTTTAACGATCATAGATTTTTTAGCCACGTTTTCGCCCTCCTTGTTTAATTACTTTTGGAACGGCATACCGAATTGTGTCAATAACTCGCGAGCTTCTTCGTCAGAGTTCGCTGTCGTTACGATCACGATGTCCATACCGCGTACTTTTGAAACTTTATCGTAATCGATTTCTGGGAAAATTAATTGCTCTTTAACACCAAGAGTGTAGTTACCGCGACCATCGAATGCTTTTTTAGAAACACCACGGAAGTCACGTACACGAGGTAATGCGATTGCGATTAATTTATCCAAGAATTCATACATACGCTCACCGCGTAATGTAACTTTAGCACCGATAGGCATACCTTCACGTAGACGGAAACCTGCGATCGATTTTTTCGCTTTAGTTACTACTGGTTTTTGACCAGTGATAATTGTCAATTCTTCTACAGCTGCATCTAGCGCTTTAGAGTTTTGAACTGCATCGCCAACACCCATGTTGATAACGATTTTATCAACTTTTGGAAGTTGCATAACTGATTTATATCCAAATTTGCTCATTAGAGCAGGAGAAACTTCATTTAAATATTTTTCTTTTAGGCGGCTCATGTGTGTACCTCCCTTCTTTTATTTACTAATTAGTCGATTACTGCACCTGATTTTTTTGCAACACGAACTTTTTTACCGTTTTCGATTTTATAACCTACACGAGTCGGCTCGCCAGATTTAGGATCGATTAGCATTACGTTCGAAACGTGAATTGCAGCCTCTTGGCTTACAATCCCACCTTGTGGATTCAATTGGTTAGGTTTAACGTGTTTTTTCACGATGTTTACACCTTCAACAAGAACGCGGTCTTGTTTAGGGAAAGCAGCTAGGATTACTCCTTCTTTGCCTTTGTCCTTACCAGTGATAACCTTAACCTTGTCACCTTTTTTTACATGCATGCTGTCGCACCTCCTTGATTGGCACTGTCATGAAATTAAAGAACTTCTGGAGCTAGAGAAACGATTTTCATGAAGTTGCTGTCACGTAATTCACGTGCAACAGGTCCGAAAATACGAGTTCCGCGTGGTGATTTATCATCACGAATAATTACACAAGCATTTTCATCAAATTTGATGTAAGTACCGTCTTTACGACGTACGCCTGATTTAGTACGAACGATAACAGCTTTAACAACGTCACCCTTCTTGACAACGCCACCTGGTGTTGCTTTCTTAACTGTACAAACAACGATATCACCGATGTTAGCAGTTTTACGGCCAGAGCCACCAAGCACTTTAATTGTAAGAACTTCACGTGCACCTGAGTTGTCAGCAACTTTCATACGACTTTCTTGTTGGATCACTTAGGTTACCTCCCTTCGGAAATTGGTTGTTCCGAAATAGTTATTAAATAATAACCGCTTTTTCTACAACTTCAACTAGACGGAAACGTTTAGTAGCTGATAGCGGGCGAGTCTCCATGATACGTACGATATCACCGATTTTCGCTTGGTTTTGCTCATCATGAGCTTTAAACTTTTTAGAGTACTTTACACGTTTACCATAAAGCTTGTGCTTTTTGTGAGTTTCAACTAAAACAGAAATTGTTTTGTCCATTTTATCTGAAACGACACGGCCCGTGTAAACTTTGCGTTGATTACGCTCAGTCATACTTGAAAACCTCCTTTATCAGTTATTTGCACTGATTTCTCTTTCACGAATAACAGTTTTCATACGCGCGATTGCTTTACGCACTTCACGAATACGAGCTGTGTTTTCTAATTGACCAGTCGCCAATTGGAAGCGAAGGTTGAAAAGCTCTTCTTTCAGTGATTTCACTTTTAATTCAATTTCAGAAGTGGCAAGGTCACGGATTTCATTAGCTTTCATTAGATTCACCACCAGTTTCTTGACGTTTTACGATCTTACATTTAACAGGAAGCTTATGTGATGCTAAACGAAGTGCTTCACGTGCGATCTCTTCAGATACACCAGCAATTTCGAACATTACTTTTCCTGGTTTAACAACTGCTACCCAACCTTCAGGAGAACCTTTACCAGAACCCATGCGGACTTCTAGAGGTTTTTTCGTGTAAGGTTTGTGCGGGAAGATTTTAATCCAAACTTTACCGCCACGTTTCATGTAACGAGTCATCGCGATACGTGCAGATTCGATTTGACGGTTAGTAATCCAGCTAGCAGTTTGAGCTTGTAGGCCCCATTCGCCGAAAGATACTTCTTTACCGCCTTTCGCTTCGCCACGCATGTTTCCGCGGTGTTCACGACGGTATTTTACGCGTTTAGGCAATAACATATTATTTGCCTCCTTCCACAGATTTCTTCGTAGGAAGAACTTCACCACGGTAGATCCATACTTTAACGCCTAATTTACCGTAAGTAGTGTCAGCTTCTGCGTGTGCATAGTCGATGTCAGCACGTAGAGTATGAAGTGGAACAGTTCCTTCACTATAGTGTTCAGCACGCGCGATATCAGCGCCACCTAAACGACCAGATACTTGTGTTTTAATTCCTTTTGCACCAGCACGCATTGTGCGTTGGATCGCTTGCTTTTGCGCACGACGGAATGAAACACGGTTTTCTAATTGACGAGCGATGTTTTCAGCTACTAGACGAGCGTCAAGATCAGCACGTTTAATTTCGATAATGTTGATGTGTACACGTTTACCAGTTAATTCGCCAAGGTATTTACGAAGGTTTTCAACTTCAGTACCACCTTTACCGATTACCATCCCTGGTTTAGCAGTGTGAATTGTAATGTTTACACGGTTTGCAGCACGTTCGATTTCAACTTTAGAAACAGAAGCGTCTTTAAGAGCCGTTTCAATATATTTACGCACTTTGATGTCTTCGTGAAGTAGAGTTGCATAGTCTTTTTCAGCGTACCATTTTGACTCCCAGTCACGAATAATACCAACGCGCAGTCCTATTGGATGTACTTTTTGACCCACGGATTAACCCTCCTTCTTCTCAGATACCACTAAAGTGATGTGGCTTGTGCGTTTGTTAATTGCGCTTGCACGTCCTTGTGCACGTGGACGGAAACGTTTTAATGTTGGACCTTCATCAACGAATACTTCAGAAACTACTAAAGAGTTGATATCTAGATCGTAGTTGTGCTCAGCATTAGCAACTGCAGATTTTAATACTTTCTCAACGACTGGAGACGCCGCTTTTGGAGTATGACGTAAAATTGCAACTGCCTCACCTACTTGCTTACCTCGGATTAAGTCTACAACTAGACGAACTTTACGAGGAGCGATACGTACTGTGCGAGCGATAGCTTTAGCTTGTGTCATTAGGATTTACCTCCTCTCAAAATTAGCGTCTTGTTTTCTTGTCGTCTGCACCGTGACCTTTGTAAGTACGAGTCGGTGCGAATTCACCAAGTTTGTGGCCTACCATATCTTCTGTTACGTATACAGGAACATGTTTACGTCCATCATATACAGCAATTGTTAGTCCGATGAAGTTCGGGAAGATTGTAGAACGGCGAGACCAAGTTTTAATAACTTGTTTCTTCTCAGAAGCCTCTTGTGCTTCCACTTTTTTCATTAAGTGGTCATCAACAAAAGGTCCTTTTTTCAAACTGCGACCCATGTAGGAACCTCCCTCCGTGATTCCACCACGGCTCTCACATAGAACCGTAGTTTAACCACTTTATTTTTTACGACTACGGATGATGAATTTATCCGATTTGTTTTTCTTATTACGAGTTTTGTAACCAAGTGCTGGTTTACCCCAAGGTGTCATCGGTGATTTACGTCCGATTGGAGAACGTCCTTCACCACCACCGTGTGGGTGATCGTTAGGGTTCATTACAGAACCACGAACAGTTGGGCGTTTACCTAACCAACGGCTACGACCTGCTTTACCGATGTGCACAAGTTCATGTTGTTCGTTACCAACTTGACCGATTGTAGCGCGGCAAGTAGCAAGAACTAAACGTACTTCACCAGATTGTAGACGAACGATTACGTATTTGTCTTCACGACCAAGTACTTGCGCAGAAGTACCAGCAGAACGTACTAATTGTCCACCTTTACCAGGTTTTAACTCGATGTTATGGATTGTTGTACCCATTGGAATGTTTGCTAATGGTAATGTGTTACCTACTTTAATATCAGCATCTGGACCAGATACGATTGTTTGACCAACCTCTAGACCTTTTGGTGCTAAGATGTAAGCTTTTGCTCCATCAGCGTAGTTAATTAATGCGATATTCGCAGAACGGTTTGGATCATATTCGATAGTAGCAACTTTCGCTGGAATGCCATCTTTAACACGTTTGAAATCGATAACACGATATTGCTTCTTATGACCACCACCATGATGACGAACAGTGATTTTACCTTGGTTGTTACGACCAGCTTTGCGTTTAGTTGGTTCAAGCAATGATTTCTCAGGCTTGTTAGTTGTAATTTCCGCAAAGTCTAAAGACGTCATATTACGACGACCATTAGAGGTAGGTTTATACTTTTTAATCGCCATTGTGTTTCCCTCCTTCTTGATTGTTCAAATCATAAATCCTTAAAGGATTACATTTCGAATAATTCGATGTCTTTGCTGTCCGCAGTTAGTTTAACAATCGCTTTACGACGTTTGTTTGTGTAACCACCGTAACGGCCAACGCGTTTGAATTTACCTTTGTAGTTAAGAACATTTACTTTCTCAACGTTTACGCCAAAGATTTCTTCTACAGCGTCTTTTACTTGAGTTTTGTTAGCGCGAGTGTCTACTTCGAAAGTATACTTTTTCTCTGCCATAAGTTCTGAAGAACGCTCAGTAATGACCGGACGTTTTAAAATATCACGTGCTTCCATTATCCAAGCACCTCCTCAACTTTTTCTACTGCAGCTTTAGTGAATACAACTTTTTCATGACCTAAAAGATCAAGAACGTTGATTCCGTTTGCAGTTAAAACTGTTACACCAGGGATGTTACGAGCAGATAATGCTACGTTTTCATCTAGGTCAGCAGTTACGAATAAAGATTTTTTCTCTAAAGAAAGATCTTTAAGGATTTTAGTAAATTCTTTTGTTTTTGGTGCTGCTAGTGTAAGAGCATCAAGAACTAAGAAGTTTTGTTCTACTACTTTAGCTGATAAAGCAGATTTAAGAGCTAAACGACGAACTTTTTTAGGTAATTTATAAGAATAGCTACGTGGAGTTGGACCGAATACGATACCACCGCCGCGCCATTGTGGAGAACGGATAGAACCTTGACGAGCACGACCAGTTCCTTTTTGACGCCATGGTTTACGACCACCACCAGCAACTTCAGAACGGTTTTTAACCTTATGATTACCTTGACGAAGAGAAGCGCGTTGTGCAACTACTGCGTCGAATAATACTGCTTCATTTGGCTCGATTCCGAAGATCGCTTCGTTTAACTCGATTTCACCAACTGAAGCACCTGTTTGACTAAGTACAGATACTTTTGTCATTCCTGTTTCCTCCTTTCTTGAAGTGATTAGTTAGCTTTAATTGCAGTTTTAACTGTAACTAGAGCTTTTTTAGAACCAGGAACATTACCTTTAACAAGTAGTAAGTTACGTTCTGCATCAACTTTTACGATTTCTAAGTTTTGGATTGTAACTACTGTGCCACCCATTTGACCAGGTAATTTCTTTTGTTTAAATACGCGGTTCGGAGCAACTGGACCCATTGAACCAGGACGACGGTGGTAACGAGAACCGTGGGCCATAGGACCACGAGATTGTCCGTGGCGTTTGATAACACCTTGGAAACCTTTACCTTTAGTAACTCCTGTTACATCAATTACATCGCCTTCTGCGAAAATTTCTACTTTGACTTCTTGACCAACTTCGTATTCTTCAACGTTCACGTTGCGGAATTCACGAATGAAGCGCTTAGGAGCAGTATTCGCTTTTGCTACGTGACCTTGTTCTGGTTTGTTAGAAAGCTTAACGCGCTTATCTTCGAAACCAACTTGGATAGCTTCGTAGCCGTCAGTTTCAACAGTTTTCTTTTGAAGAACTACGTTTGGAGTAGCTTCGATAACTGTTACCGGGATTAAATCGCCGTTTTCAGCGAAAACTTGTGTCATACCAATTTTTCTACCTAAGATTCCTTTAGCCATTTGTCACACCTCCTGTAAGTTTTAAAAAGTTATATTGTTTTTACCATTAAAGTTTGATTTCGATATCAACGCCAGATGGTAAATCAAGTTTCATTAACGCATCAACAGTTTGTGGTGTTGGGTTAACGATATCGATCAGACGTTTATGCGTACGCATCTCGAATTGTTCACGAGAGTCTTTGTACTTGTGAACAGCACGTAGAATTGTGTACACAGACTTCTCAGTTGGAAGTGGAATCGGACCTGATACACTTGCACCTGAACGTTTTGCAGTCTCCACAATTTTCTCAGCAGACTGATCTAAAATACGGTGATCATACGCTTTTAAACGAATACGAATCTTTTGTTTTGCCATTATTTTCCCTCCTTCTCGCCTATTTTCTAGACATTCTCCACGAAAATTCTCCAACGCACCGCCATGGCAAAGCGGCCGGGTGTGTCGGCAACCTCTCGTTTCATCGCAGTCAAAGACCAACATTCAACATTATATACAATAAAAAAAGAATAAGCAAGTCTTTTCGCTAAATTCTTTTAAATGTTGTAGATATTCTTTACTACTAATATTTCTCGCTTATTTAAGCCGTTTACTAGTATATATAATTTTCGTTGATTTTGCAACACATAACCTGTGCTATCTACGTTTTCGAACATTTCGAACAATTAACAAAAAAAGCAGTCTCTAAAATTTAGAAACTGCTTCTCAACATTATAGAAAGAATACACAGGCAATCCATCCAAATAGGACAAGTGGAATATTAATAAAGATAAACGTCGGTACACATGTATCCCAAATATGATTATGTTGTCCATCAACATTTAAGCCAGCAGTTGGTCCTAATGTTGAATCTGATGCTGGTGAACCTGCGTCACCTAATGCGCCAGCAGTGCCAATTAAGCACAATATTGCTAAAGGGCTCATCCCTAATCCTTGTGCTAACGGAACAAATAAAGTCGCAATAATCGGTACTGTCGCAAAAGAAGAGCCAATGCCCATTGTGACAACTAATCCAATCACTAGCATAATAAATACCGCCAAACTTCTATTGCCTTCAAGATATGCCAGAGAGCTTGTAATTAAATTATCTACATCACCCGTTGCATTGATAACGGAGGCGAATCCATTGGCGGCAATCATTACAAAGCCAATGAATGCCATCATCTTCATACCTTCAGATAGAATTTCATCGGCCTCTCTCCATTTTAGAGCACCCGTAAAATACATAATCATGATCCCTGCAAAGGCGCCAACAATCATGGAATCTGTTGCGATTTGCGCGATAAGTGAAACAATTAATGCTAGTGCCGTAGAAATAATAACTGTTTTACTAACATTCACATTTAAAGTCGCTGTTTCTACATCTGTATTTTTGTATTTACGTGGTTTGCGATATACATAGAATGCAATCCCTAGTCCTACTAACATACCGATAATAGGAATAGCCATTGCTACAGGTACATCACTTGCTTGTGCAACCATTCCGGCATTTGTAACTTGCGTTGACACAATTTCTTGGAAGATTGCTCCGAAGCCTGCTGGTACAAAACTATAGGTACCAATTAAGCCAACCGCAATTAGCGTTGCTATTATTCTACGATCCACTTCAAGCATATTTAAAACTTTTAAAATCGGTGGTATTAGTAAAGGGATAAAGGCAATATGAATTGGAATTAAATTTTGAGAAAAAATCGCCATGATAAAAATAAGGAGAAAAATTAATACTTTTACTAAGCCCTTCCTATTACTTGAACCATTTTTATTTAACACGTTTAACATACCCGCAATCAATAAGTCAGGTATACCTGTCTTCGAGATAGCTATAGCAAATCCACCAAGTAGACCATAACTAAGTGCAATAGTAGCACCTGCCCCTAACCCCTCTGTAAACGACTTAACAGTTGCTTGAATACCCATACCACTTGTTAAGCCCCCTGCAAAGGCTCCTAAAACAAGCGAAAGGACGACATTGATTCGAAGCAAACTTAATATTAACATGACAGCTACTGCCACAATTACTGCATTCATAAAGACACTTCACTTTCGTACACTAGATTATTAATATGTTAAACTTTAATATTCTGACAAACGAAAGTCAAGCTGTTATGAAATATTTCATTAAATTGAAACTTCAAAAAACAGCATGACCTGTATTAGATCATACTGTTTTTCAGAGTTTCTTCCTATTTAATAGTTATAATGATTCTCTTATTACTTTTTTATAATAACCTACCGAAAGGACTGCAAAAATTGCATATAATGCGATGTAACAGCTCATAGCAATCCATAATGGCGTTGTTAATTCCGAGCCAAATAAAAACCATCCTGATTTCACTGCAAAATAACTATGAAGTAGACCAATCAGTAAAGGAACACCAAAATTGAACGCTTGTTTCATAAAGATTCCCTTCATGATATCCCGTTCTGAGAAGCCAATCTTTCTTAAAATCGTATAAGCTCCTCGTTCCTCTTCTGCTTCAGACATTTGTTTGAAGTACAGAATGCTACCAGTTGTCATTAAAAATGCTAAGCCTAAAAACGCCGTCGTAAAAATTGTTAACCCAAGTGATTCAATATTTCCTTTGCGTTCAGCTTCAAATGACTTGATTTTATAATTTTGCGTATTGCCATCACTATCAAAAATAGTAATTGCATTTGCGCTTGATTCTTCATATAATCTTTCAGCTAGTGCCAGGTCTTTTTTTGACTTTAGTGTAATCGAAGTTTGTTTATGCCAAGGGAATAGTTTTGCTTGCGTTGACAATTTTTCAAACAACGCGTCAGACACTACAAAAATTGGACCTCCGCCACCAGACGTTACTGTACCACTAATAATACTTTCATCATGAATAGCTTTGACATGCAATGTTTCTTTAAGTTTACCTGCTGATACGACTAGATTACGATCCTTTTCTAATGGGAACATCTCCGCCATATAGCCACCATAGTTTGTTAAAATAACATCATTACCCGTAATTGTTGTATTTGGATTTCTACGTTGATAATCAGAAAGGGGAATGGTATAAATCGTGCCTTCCATGTTATAAAATGGACTATCTTTTTGTTCTTCAGCCATTAACTGAGCGATGGTAGCTGTAACTCCTTGTAAACGATATTCAACCTTATCATAAGCGATATTATTTGCCTCTAGTTTCTTTAAAAAGTCCTGTCCTTGCTCTTCATGTAAAATGTAATCTCCAGGTATTCGACTATAGGCTGACGCTTCTGAAGAATAATACGCAATATATGATAATGTGGTAATCCCAAGTGATACACCCGTTAAAACTGTAATCAGGGTCAATGATTTAGCATTACTTTTCATGCGGTGCATAATGGGTGTTAACGCTAAAACATCATGGACAGTCAAATGTCCATTTTTCTTTAAACGAACAACATTCAATATAAATGCTACAGAGAAACGGAAAACTAGGAATGTTCCCCCAATTGTTGTAGCCAAAATAATGATCATATTAAGAAATAAATTGCCTGCATTATTAATATCAAATAATTTCGTTGATGCATAGTAGCCATATACAATAAGCACAAGCCCTAAAAAGCCAATAACCATTTGTAATGGGTTGAAACGTTTCACACGCTCATCTGCTTGTTTAGCCGCGCTAAATAAGGATAGAAGCGATACACGGTGAATCATCCACGTCATTTGCAACAAAACGATTACTAATAATATAGCGAAAACAACGATTGATTGCTGTAATGCTTGTGTGCTAAAGGTCATTTTGACAAGCGTCTCTTTTTCAAGGATACGCAATAAAATCATGGAAATTAGGCGGGAGCTAAAGAAACCAACGAGTATCCCTACAGCGACAGCTCCTACAAATAATAGAATACTTTCTAAAGCCAATAAGCGCACAATTAGTCCCTTTGTCATTCCTATTAGCTGATATAAGCCAATTTCTTTACTGCGACGTTTCATAAATAGATGGTTCGCATACAACACGAAAAATAAAATAATAAAATACAAAATATAAGTTGCAGCTCCAAATCCTGCTGATGCTGTGCCACTCTTTTGAACGGTATTGAAAACTTCACCATTATGCTGTAATGTCACAAAAGAAAAATAGAGTGTCACACTAAATATAAGTGCAAAGAAGTATAAATAATAATGTTTCATATTTTTCTTCATACTTCGGAATACAAGCTTACTAAGACTCATAACCGTCACCGCCTAGCACACTTTGCGTATGCATGATTTCTTGGAAAAACGCCTGTCTTGTTTTATCACCTTTGTATAGTTCACTGTAAATTAGCCCATCTTTTAAAAACAAAACACGTGTACAGAAACTCGCTGCCACTGCATCATGCGTCACCATCATAATTGTCGCTTTCTTGGTTTCATTAATACTTTGCAAATTTTTCAACAGAGCTGTTGCTGATTTCGAATCAAGTGCACCTGTAGGTTCATCTGCAAAGACCATTGATGGATTTGTAATTAATGCACGCGCAGCCGATGTACGTTGCTTTTGACCGCCAGATATTTCATTTGGGTATTTATTTAATATATCTCCAATACCGAGTAAATAAGTAAGCTCTTTGACACGACTTTCTGCTACAGCTTTCGGTAACTTACTAATCGCTAATGGCAACAAGATGTTTTCCTTCACTGTCAAAGTGTCCAATAAATTATAATCTTGGAATATGAACCCTAGCTGTTCGCGACGGAAATTAGCTAAAGCCTTTTCTTTCATCCCTCGTAAGCTTTGACCATTTATTTCAATGACACCTTCCGTTGCAAAATCAATCGAACACAACACATTTAATAATGTCGTCTTCCCTGAGCCTGACGGACCCATAATGCCAACAAACTCTCCTTCATTCACTTCTAAATCTATACCCTTCAACACCTCTTGTGCCGTCGATTTTTTACCATATACTTTTTTTACTTTACGTCCAATTAAAACTGCCACAGGTTAACGCCCCTTTCTATACTACAAGTGTACCCTGTCTACACGTTCAATTCGTGCGTTTTACATGACAATATAAAAAGGTAGGTGACAATTTCGTCATCTACCTGTTAGTTTGGCATATTCATTTTGTAATGGGAATCGTAGCGTAAAGATTGACCCTTCCCCTACTACTGATTGTACACTAATACGAACGCCAATTTTTTGAGCAATGTTATGTGCTAAATACAAGCCCATACCCGTAGACTGTGCAGATTCTCTGCCTGCCGTTCCTGTATACGATTTTTGGAAAATCCGTGGCATATCATCTGGTCTAATCCCAATGCCATTATCCTTAATATGTAACAATGTTGCACCAGATGATTCGACTTCAGTAAAAATAAAGATTTCTGTATTGATAGGGCTATATTTAATAGCATTTGATAGAATTTGCCTTACAATGAACGCTATCCATTTACTATCGGTTAAAACCACTTCTGTTAATTCACCGACATCAAAGCCGATATCCTTTTCTAAGCACCATGCTTGCATCGCGCGGATTTCTTTGTAAACAACCGCCCGCAGTTCTATTTCACTTAAAAAATTATCCTTTTCAATCGTTGCAAGACGTGTTTGGTGTAATTGCTGATCGACAAGCAAATGCAACCTTAACCATTCGGTCTCTAGTTTCCTCCGCAAAGTCGAGTCTTCAATACGATCTAACATTAAATTTATAGTTGTTAAAGGAGCCTTCACTTCATGTACCCATGCTAGCAGCTCATCTGAATACTCCTGTAGCTGCACCTTCGCATGATTCAGCTCTGCATCCTTATCATAGAAGACGTCTTCAATTTTTCGGTAGTATGCCTCCTGAAAAGGAGATAGAGCTAAACTTCTAGCATGAGCATCATCCAGCCGGCTATCTACATTTCCCAGGAAATCTTTCAATTGACCAATTTCCTTTGTATACCGCCATAATAAAAAAATAAAAAACGTCACAACCATAATCATATTGACATACCAAATAGAGATGCCAACTAAACCAACGTCCAAAGAAAATAATAGGTTAAGCACGACAAGAAGAAAAACAAAAAAGCCAATCCATGCTAGCCGTTCTCTTATAAATAAAAATAGCATTCTCACTCACGTTACCTGCGTCACTGCTATATAGCCGAGCCCCTTTTTTGTCACAATAACATCCTGTAAGCCGATATCCTCTAGCTTAGCACGTAATCGATTAACATTGACTGACAATGTATTATCATTCACAAAGCGCTCATCGTCCCATAGTTTTCTCATTAAGTCCTCTCTAGAAACGATATGATTAGCCTTTTCCAATAAAACTCGTAAAATAAACAGTTCATTTTTAGTTAAGGAAACAAGCTGCCCATTATACATAATCTCACTACGCGCGTAATCCAAAACAGCCCCATTGAAACGCGTCACATCCATTGTTTCTTCAACATAGTCATAAGTACGGCGTAAAATAGCTTGAACCTTTGCAAGTAACACCTCCATATGGAAGGGTTTTTGTATAAAATCATCGGCACCCATCTGCATCGCCATTACCATATCCATTGGATGATCTCGTGAA
The DNA here is from genome assembly GCF_038593855.1 of Lysinibacillus sp. FSL M8-0337. Classification (NCBI taxonomy): domain Bacteria; kingdom Bacillati; phylum Bacillota; class Bacilli; order Caryophanales; family Bacillaceae; genus Lysinibacillus; species Lysinibacillus sp. FSL M8-0337. The sequence goes on from NZ_CP151996.1 coordinate 4,407,184, forward strand.
GATAGAAAGAGGATCGGCACCTTTGAAATATGTCGTATTTCACGGCACCAATGAAAGCCATCATATGCCGGTAGTTGAATATCTATTAAAACTAGCTGTGGCTTCTCTTCGATAAAATCATCCATCACCTTTTGAAAATCAGTTGGACCTACAACACGTAATGACCATTGCATAAAGCGCTCTTCGATCATTGCAAAAATTGATGGATCATCTTCTATCAGTAAAACCTTCATTTCCATACGCTGACGCTCCTTTCACTTATATATTTTAACATAAAAAACCAATCTGTAAGCGTCCCTACAGATTGGTTTTGAAATTAGCCTAAGCTAAATATTATTTTTGGATAGAAGCAACTACGCCAGCGCCTACAGTACGGCCACCCTCACGGATAGAGAATTTAGTACCTTCTTCAAGAGCGATTGGAGCGATAAGTTCTACTGTCATTTCGATGTTATCGCCAGGCATTACCATTTCAACGCCTTCTGGTAAGTTACAGATACCTGTTACGTCAGTTGTACGGAAGTAGAACTGAGGACGGTAGTTAGAGAAGAATGGAGTATGACGGCCACCCTCTTCTTTTGATAAAACGTAAACTTCAGCTTTGAAGTTTGTGTGTGGAGTGATTGAGCCTGGTTTAGCTAATACTTGACCACGTTGGATTTCTTCACGAGCTACACCACGAAGTAAAGCACCGATGTTGTCACCAGCTTCAGCGTAGTCTAATAATTTACGGAACATTTCAACGCCAGTTACAGTTGTAGATTTAGCTTCTTCAGCGATACCTACGATTTCAACTACGTCACCAACTTTAACTTGACCACGTTCAACACGGCCAGTTGCAACTGTACCACGACCAGTGATAGAGAATACGTCCTCTACTGGCATCATGAATGGTTTGTCAGTTTGACGTTCTGGAGTTGGGATGTAAGAATCTACAGCGTCCATTAATTCAACGATTTTTTCTTCCCATTCTGGTTCACCTTCAAGAGCTTTAAGAGCAGAACCTTTGATTACTGGGATATCGTCGCCTGGGAAGTCATATTCAGAAAGTAGGTCACGGATTTCCATTTCTACTAATTCTAATAATTCTTCGTCGTCTACCATATCACATTTGTTCATGAATACTACTAAGTATGGAACACCTACTTGACGAGATAAAAGGATGTGTTCACGAGTTTGTGGCATTGGGCCATCAGCAGCAGATACTACTAAGATACCGCCGTCCATTTGTGCAGCACCAGTGATCATGTTTTTAACATAGTCAGCGTGTCCTGGGCAGTCAACGTGTGCATAGTGACGAGATTCTGTTTCGTATTCTACGTGAGAAGTATTGATTGTGATACCACGTTCTTTTTCTTCTGGTGCGTTATCGATATCAGCGTATGATTTAGCTGTACCACCCATTTTTTTTGAAAGAACTGTAGCGATTGCAGCAGTTAAAGTTGTTTTACCATGGTCAACGTGTCCGATTGTACCAATGTTAGCATGCGTTTTTGAACGGTCAAATTTTTCTTTAGCCATTAGAGATTGCCTCCTCGAAATTGTATGTTTTATTTGAAAATTTATAGAATGAATGCTGATAGAGAACGGGCCCATCCTCTATCCTGCAATCATAGCTTACAAATTAGTTATACTTTATGCAAGATGAAAATTCAATTATTCACCTTTATTTTTTTTGATGATGTCAGCAGCAATTGATTTTGGTACTTCTTCATAATGATCAAATGTCATTGAGAATACACCGCGACCTTGAGTTGCTGAACGAAGAGTTGTTGCGTAACCAAACATTTCCGAAAGTGGAACCATTGCACGAACAACTTGAGAGTTACCGCGAGCGTCCATACCCTCAACGCGTCCGCGACGAGAAGTGATGTTACCCATGATATCACCAAGGTACTCTTCTGGAATTACAACTTCTACTTTCATCATTGGTTCTAAAATTACAGCATCACATTGTTTAGCTGCTTCTTTAAGAGCCATAGAAGCTGCGATTTTAAACGCCATCTCATTCGAGTCAACGTCATGGTAAGAACCGAATACTAATTTCGCTTTGATGTCGATTAGTGGGTAACCAGCTACTACACCGCGGTCAAGAGAGTCACGAAGACCTGCTTCAACTGCAGGGATGTATTCACGAGGAACTACACCACCAACGATAGCGTTTTCGAATTCGAAGCCTTTACCTTCTTCATTTGGAGAGAACTCAATCGTTACGTCACCATATTGTCCACGACCACCAGATTGGCGAGTAAATTTACCTTGAACTTTTGCAGAGCTACGGAATGTTTCACGGTAAGATACCATTGGAGCACCTACGTTAGCTTCTACTTTAAATTCACGGCGCATACGGTCAACTAAGATATCAAGGTGAAGCTCACCCATACCTGAGATGATTGTTTGGCCAGTTTCTGTGTCAGTGTGAGCACGGAAAGTTGGATCCTCTTCTTGAAGTTTTTGTAAAGCTTGACCCATTTTGTCTTGGTCAGCTTTTGATTTTGGTTCTACAGAAAGAGAAATTACTGGTTCAGGGAATTCCATTGATTCAAGAATAACTAGGTTTTTCTCGTCACATAGAGTATCACCAGTAGTAGTATCTTTAAGACCTACTGCTGCTGCGATGTCCCCAGCGAACACTTTAGAAATCTCTTCACGAGAGTTAGCGTGCATTTGTAGGATACGACCTACACGTTCACGTTTACCTTTAGAAGAGTTTTGTACGTATGAACCTGCATCTAATGTTCCAGAGTACACACGGAAGAAAGTTAATTTACCTACGAATGGGTCAGTCATAACTTTGAATGCAAGAGCTGAGAATGGCTCTTCATCAGAAGATTTACGTTCTAACTCTTCGTCACCATCAACTGAAGTACCTTTGATTGCTGGTACATCAACTGGAGATGGTAAGTAATCGATAACTGCATTTAACATTGGGCGTACGCCTTTATGTTTGAATGCTGTACCACAGATTACTGGGTAGAATTCTACTGCGATTGTAGCACGACGGATAGCCGCTTTAAGCTCAGCAACAGTGATTTCTTCGCCTTCTAAATATTTTTCCATGATTTCTTCATCAACACTTGCAACAGCGTCGATTAATTTTTCACGGTATTCTTCAGCGATTTCGCGGTGCTCTTCAGGAATTTCACCTTCAGTTACTGCAGTACCTTTTTCATCGCCGTAGAAAGTTGCTTTCATTTCAACTAAGTCAATGATAGCAGAGAACTGATCTTCAGCTCCGATAGGTAATTGGATTGGGTGAGCGTTTGCTTGTAAACGTTCGTGTAGAGTACCTACTGAATACAAGAAGTCTGCACCTGTTTTATCCATTTTGTTAATGAATACGATACGTGGAACACCGTAAGTTGTAGCTTGACGCCATACAGTTTCTGTTTGAGGCTCAACACCAGATTGAGCATCTAGCACTGTTACAGCACCATCAAGTACGCGTAAAGAACGCTCTACTTCTACAGTGAAGTCTACGTGTCCAGGAGTATCGATGATGTTTACACGGTGGCCTGCCCATTGAGCTGTTGTTGCAGCAGAAGTGATTGTAATACCACGTTCTTGCTCTTGCTCCATCCAGTCCATTTGAGAAGCGCCTTCATGAGTTTCACCGATTTTGTGAATCTTACCTGTGTAATAAAGGATACGCTCAGTTGTTGTTGTTTTACCAGCATCAATGTGAGCCATGATCCCAATATTACGAGTATTCTCTAGAGAGAATTCGCGTTTCATTAGGTATTTCTCCTTCCATATTGGGCTTATGCTATGTTTAGATTACCAACGGTAGTGAGCGAATGCTTTGTTCGCTTCTGCCATTTTGTGCATATCTTCACGTTTCTTAACTGATGCACCAGTGTTGTTAGAAGCATCTAGAATTTCGTTAGCTAAACGCTCTTCCATAGTTTTTTCACCACGAAGACGAGAATAGTTAACTAGGTAACGAAGACCTAAAGTTGTACGACGTTCTGGACGTACTTCAACTGGCACTTGGTAGTTAGAACCACCAACACGGCGAGCGCGTACTTCAAGAACTGGCATTACGTTGTTTAGAGCAGCTTCGAATACTTCAATTGGATTTTCACCAGAACGTTCTTTAACTAGTTCGAACGCACCGTATAAAATCTTTTGAGAAGTACCTCTTTTACCATCAACCATCATTTTATTGATTAAACGAGTTACTAGTTTTGAATTATAAATTGGATCTGGTAACACGTCACGTTTGGAAACAGGACCTTTACGAGGCATGTGTTTTCCTCCTTTCGAATAATTATCGATTTTTTTTATAAACTTCGCCTAAAATGTCGTTATCACTACATTTCCACATCAGCTAGCATGATTGAAAATCGGTGATACCAACATCAGGCTCGTTATTCATTAACACTTAGCGTGTTAAATTATTTTTTTTCTTTAGGGCGTTTTGTTCCGTATTTAGAACGTGATTGTAAACGACCGTTTACACCAGCTGTATCAAGAGCACCACGTACGATATGGTAACGAACACCCGCTAAGTCTTTTACGCGTCCGCCACGGATAAGAACAACACTGTGCTCTTGTAAGTTGTGGCCTTCACCTGGGATATAAGCTGTAACCTCAATTTGGTTAGTTAAACGCACACGAGCGTATTTACGTAACGCTGAGTTTGGTTTACGAGGTGTCATTGTACCTACACGAGTACAAACACCACGTTTTTGAGGAGACTTAACATCAGTTAAAGATTTTTTAAATGAGTTATATCCTTTGTTTAACGCTGGTGATTTTGATTTCGTGATTTTAGATTGACGAGGCTTACGTACTAATTGGTTAATTGTAGGCATCGGTTTTTCCTCCCTTCATTCATTCACTATTAATACCACACATCCAGGTGGTTCATTTTTTGGGTAAAAACAAAGTCTTTGTGTTTTATACACAAAAACTAATCTACAGCAATAGCAACTACCGCAGCTCCAACATGGATTCCACAGGCTTTGCCCAGTTCCTTTTTGGACTCGACAAGAATAACTGGTATACCGATTTCTCTCGCGAAAGATATGGCCGAATCGGTTACCCAATTGTCTGCATCAAGTGCCACAAAAAGCTCTTTCACTAAACCAGCTTGCATTGCTTTTACTGCTTGCTTTGTACCAATGATTGTTTGACTAGCCCTTACTTTATCATAAGACATTTTCATATCCTCCGAAGTACAGACAGTTAACTATCAACCTTCAATATATTATCATTATCAATTTCTACTGTCAACTAATATCTTTAAAAAGTCCGAAGAGATGCGCTTTGTCATCTCTTCGGAGCTTTCTTTTAGTTATTCAGCAGAAACTAGATCTTCTGCGTCAAGCTCATCTTTTTCAATGCGGATTTGACGGTAACGTTGCATACCAGTACCTGCAGGAACAAGTTTACCGATAATTACGTTCTCTTTTAATCCTAGAAGTTCATCACGTTTACCTTTAATTGCAGCATCCGTTAACACACGAGTTGTTTCTTGGAATGATGCAGCAGATAAGAATGATTCTGTTTCTAATGAAGCTTTTGTAATACCTAGAATTACAGGGCGACATGTTGCAGGATTTTTGCCGTTTAGCACAGCATCTGCATTTGCCTCTGAGAATTGGTGGATATCTAATAATGAGCCTGGTAATAATTCTGTATCACCAGCTTCAATTACGCGCACTTTACGAAGCATTTGGCGTACCATTACTTCAATGTGTTTGTCTCCAATTTCTACCCCTTGCATACGGTAAACTTTTTGTACTTCTTTTAGTAAATATTCTTGAACTGTTGAAACGTCTTTTACTTTTAATAATTGTTTTGGATCGATAGAACCCTCTGTTAATACTTGACCACGTTCGATTGCGTCACCTTCGATGACTTTTAGACGTGCATTATAAGGCGCTTGGTATTTACGAGTTTCTACATCACCTTGAACGGTAATTTCTTTTAGACCTTCACGGATTTCAGTGATATCTGACACCGTACCAGCAATCTCTGAAATAACAGATTGACCTTTTGGATTACGTGCTTCGAAAATCTCTTGGATACGTGGAAGACCTTGTGTAATATCGTCTCCAGCTACCCCACCTGTATGGAATGTACGCATTGTTAACTGAGTACCTGGTTCACCGATTGATTGAGCCGCAATAATACCAACTGCTTCCCCAACTTCTACTTTTTCACCAGTTGCTAAGTTCATGCCGTAACATTTTTTACATACACCATGTTTTGTATTACATGTAAATGCAGAACGGATTGTTACTTCTTCGATACCAGCTTCCGTAATAATACGAGCGATATCTTGGTCGATTAAGCCGTCTTTTTCTAAAATAACATCGCCTGTTTCTGGATGGAAAATCGTTTTCTTCGTATGACGACCAACAATACGTTCGTCTAACGCTTCGATTAGTTCTGTACCTTCCATTAACGCTCCGATTGTTAAGCCACGGTCTGTTCCACAGTCATCTTCACGCACAATAACATCTTGTGCAACGTCTACAAGACGACGTGTTAAGTAACCTGAATCGGCAGTTTTTAGGGCTGTATCGGCAAGACCTTTACGCGCACCATGTGTTGAGATGAAGTATTCCAATACTGTTAAACCTTCACGGAATGAAGACTTGATTGGAAGTTCGATAATACGACCAGCCGGGTTGGCCATCAGACCACGCATACCTGCTAACTGTGTAAAGTTAGATGCGTTACCACGGGCACCTGAGTCAGACATCATGAAGATTGGGTTTGTTTTCTCAAGCGACTTCATCAGTTTTGATTGAATTTCATCTTTCGCTGCACTCCAGCTAGAGATAACACGGTCATAACGCTCTTCTTCTGTGATGAAACCACGGCGGAATTGCGCTTGAACTTTATCTACTTTCTCTTGTGCTTCAGCTAAGATCTCACCTTTATCTGGTAATACCACGATGTCAGATACACCAACAGTGATACCAGCGCGAGTTGAATATTTGAAACCTAAGTTTTTCATACGGTCAAGCATTTTAGATGTTTCAGTAATATGGAAACGTTTGAACACTTCTGCAATGATATTTCCTAAGAATTTCTTGCGGAATGGGTTTACAACAGGTACAGATGCAAAGTATTTGCGAAGGACCGCTGAACGTTGTGCGTCAACTTTACCTTTTTCATCTAATTGATTGTAAGCAGCATCTGCTTCAAGCTCTGCTAGAGTTTCTTCGTCAATTGTTAAGTTTACGAAGTATTTATCTGGTGTTACTTGCTCTAAATTGAAATCAGTCGGTTCATTAATGAACGGGAATGATTCAGGCAAGATTTCGTTAAAGATTACTTTACCAACCGTTGTTAGTAAGAACATATTATTTTGTTCTTCTGTAAACGTTGGATTGTGCAGTGAACTTGCTTTGATCGCGATACGAGTATGCAAGTGAACATGGCCAGTATCATATGCGATTAGCACTTCGTTTGGTCCATAGAAAATTGAACCTTCACCACGAGCATTTTCGCGCTCAAGTGTTAAATAATAGTTACCTAATACCATGTCTTGAGATGGTGTAACAACTGGTTTACCATCTTTCGGGTTTAGGATGTTTTGTGCAGCAAGCATTAGAAGGCGAGCTTCAGCTTGTGCCTCTGCTGATAATGGTACGTGAACCGCCATTTGGTCACCATCGAAGTCAGCGTTGTAAGCTGTACATACTAACGGGTGAAGACGAATTGCACGACCTTCAACTAGTGTTGGTTCAAATGCTTGGATACCAAGACGGTGAAGTGTCGGTGCACGGTTTAATAGTACCGGATGCTCACGGATAACATCTTCTAAAACGTCCCATACGTCGTTGTTTAAACGTTCGATTTTACGTTTAGCAGATTTAATATTATGTGCAAGACCACGTTCTACTAATTCTTTCATAACGAAAGGTTTAAATAGCTCAATCGCCATTTCCTTCGGTAGACCACATTGGTACATTTTTAAGTTTGGACCTACTACGATAACGGAACGACCAGAATAGTCAACACGTTTACCAAGTAAGTTTTGACGGAAACGACCTTGTTTCCCTTTCAGCATATGCGAAAGTGATTTTAACGGACGGTTACCTGGTCCAGTTACAGGACGACCACGACGACCGTTATCGATTAATGCATCAACTGCTTCTTGTAACATACGTTTTTCGTTTTGCACGATAATGCTTGGTGCACCAAGATCTAATAAACGTTTTAAACGGTTATTACGGTTAATTACACGACGATATAAATCGTTTAAGTCAGAAGTTGCAAAACGACCACCATCTAGTTGAACCATTGGACGAAGCTCCGGTGGAATAACAGGCAGTACATCTAAAATCATCCACTCTGGAGAGTTACCTGAGTTACGGAATGACTCTACCACTTCAAGACGTTTAATCGCACGTGTACGGCGTTGACCTTGTGCAGATTTTAACTCTTCTTTTAAAGAATGCGTTTCATCTTCAAGATCGATTTTACCAAGAAGCTTTTTAATTGCTTCTGCACCCATTGCAGCTTCGAATGTGTTACCGAATTTTTCACGGTATGCACGATACTCTTTTTCAGAAAGTAATTGTTTGCTTTCTAAGTTTGTAGCACCTGGTTCGATAACAACGTAAGATGCGAAGTAAATTACTTCTTCTAAAGCACGTGGAGACATATCTAAGATAAGACCCATACGGCTTGGAATACCTTTGAAGTACCAAATATGAGAAACTGGGGCTGCTAATTCGATATGACCCATACGTTCACGTCGAACTTTTGCACGTGTTACTTCAACACCACAACGGTCACAAACTACGCCTTTATAACGAACGCGTTTGTATTTACCACAGTGACATTCCCAGTCTTTCGTAGGACCGAAAATACGTTCACAGAATAAACCATCTTTTTCTGGTTTTAATGTACGATAGTTAATTGTTTCTGGTTTTTTTACTTCACCATATGACCAAGAACGAATCTTGTCAGGGGAAGCTAAACCAATTTTCATATATTCAAATTCATTAACGTCTATCAAGGAGCCTACCTCCCTCTAGTTATAGGTCTTTATAAAGACTCTTTTACGCAGCTCGACAATCGTTTGCCAAAATACTTTTGACAAAAGATTAAAAATAGATTGTTTTCATTCGTAAAGAAAGTCGGGCAGGGCGTTAAATCCTGCCCGACTAATTTGAAAAATAAGTTTGACCATATTCACACGAATGTGAACTTATCCATTATTCAAAAGACTCTACTGGCTCTTCTTCTGTTTCTGGCTGTGGCGCAATGTTAAGTGCGTCAGCAGGTTGAAGATCTTCTTCTTCGTCTAGATCGCGAAGCTCTACTTCTTCATCATTGATTGTTAACATCTTAACATCCATACCAAGAGACTGAAGTTCTTTAATCAATACTTTAAATGATTCTGGAACGCCTGGCTCTGGAACGCTTTCACCTTTAACGATAGCTTCGTATGTTTTCACACGACCAACAACGTCATCAGATTTAACAGTTAAAATTTCTTGAAGTGTGTATGCAGCACCATATGCTTCAAGTGCCCATACCTCCATCTCACCAAAGCGTTGTCCACCGAACTGCGCTTTACCACCAAGTGGTTGTTGTGTAACAAGTGAGTAAGGACCAGTTGAACGTGCGTGAAGTTTATCATCAACCATGTGTGCAAGTTTGATCATGTACATAATCCCTACAGATACACGGTTATCGAATGGTTCACCTGAACGTCCATCATACAGGATTGTTTTACCGTCACGGTTCATCCCTGCTTCTTCCATTGTTTCCCACACATCTTCTTCGTTGGCACCATCAAATACTGGCGTTGCCATATGAACACCCAAGTAACGAGAAGCCATACCTAAGTGTAGTTCTAAAACTTGTCCGATATTCATACGAGAAGGTACGCCTAGTGGGTTTAACATGATATCGACAGGAGTTCCATCTGGCATAAATGGCATATCCTCTTCCGGTAAGATACGAGAGATAACCCCTTTGTTACCATGACGTCCGGCCATTTTGTCCCCAACGCGGATTTTACGTTTTTGAACAATGTAAGCACGAACTAATTGGTTAACACCTGGTGGTAACTCGTCGCCGTCTTCACGGTTAAATACTTTCACGTCAAGGATGATACCGCCCGCACCATGTGGTACGCGTAATGAAGTATCACGAACTTCACGTGCCTTTTCACCAAAGATTGCGTGTAATAAGCGCTCTTCAGCCGTTAACTCAGTAACCCCTTTAGGCGTTACTTTACCTACAAGAATATCACCATCGCGTACTTCCGCACCGATACGGATAATACCACGTTCGTCTAAGTTACGAAGTGCATCTTCCCCAACGTTTGGAATGTCACGTGTAATTTCTTCAGGTCCTAATTTTGTATCACGAGATTCTGATTCATATTCTTCAATATGAACTGAAGTATATACATCGTCTTTTACAAGGCGTTCACTCATGATAACAGCATCCTCATAGTTGAACCCGTTCCAAGTCATGAATGCAACAAGTACGTTACGACCTAATGCAAGTTCACCTTTTTCCATTGATGGACCGTCTGCTAAGATATCACGAGGTTTCACACGTTCGCCAACTTTTACAAGTGGACGTTGGTTGTATGAAGTACCTTGGTTTGAACGAATGAATTTTTGTAATTTATATTTTGTTAAATCGCCTTTAACTTCTTTACCGTCGATTGTTTCAATGCGGCGTACGTGGATTGAACGAGCTTCTACATGCTCAACAATACCATCGTATTTTGCTACTACAGCCGCACCTGAGTCACGCGCATCTACGTGTTCCATACCAGTTCCGACGAACGGAGCTTCTGGATTTAAAAGAGGAACCGCTTGACGTTGCATGTTGGCACCCATAAGCGCACGGTTAGAGTCATCGTTTTCTAAGAATGGAATACATGCAGTCGCTGCAGAAACTACTTGTTTAGGCGATACGTCCATATAGTCCATTTGTGACTTGTTGAAAACAGTATTATCCCCACGGAAACGACCTACAACTTCATCGTTTACGAATGTACCATCAGGATTTAATAGTGAGTTCGCTTGCGCTACATAGTAGTTATCTTCTTCGTCAGCTGTTAAGTAATCAATTTGATCTGTTACTTGGCCAGTTTCGTGGTCAATACGACGATATGGCGTTTCGATGAAACCAAATTTATTTACTTTAGCGAAAGAAGATAATGAGTTAATTAAACCAATGTTTGGACCCTCAGGTGTCTCAATAGGACACATACGACCATAGTGAGAATAGTGAACGTCACGCACTTCGAAACCAGCGCGTTCACGTGTTAAACCACCAGGTCCTAATGCAGATAGACGACGTTTGTGCGTTAACTCTGCCAGTGGGTTTGTTTGGTCCATGAATTGAGATAATTGAGAGCTACCAAAGAATTCTTTAATAGATGCAATTACTGGACGAATATTGATTAATTGTTGCGGTACGATAGCGGCTGTATCATTGATAGACATACGCTCGCGCACTACACGTTCCATACGAGATAAACCGATACGGAATTGATTTTGTAATAATTCACCAACAGAGCGTAGACGACGGTTACCTAAATGGTCAATATCATCTGTTGCCCCTACTTGGTAAAGTAAGTTGAAGAAATAACTTACTGAAGATAGGACGTCAGCAGGTGTAATGTTCTTCACTTCTTCGTCAATGTAGGCATTGCCAATTACATTGATTTCTTTTTGAGCTTCATCTTTTGGAGCATAAATTTTAATAGATTGGATTGTTACGTCATCTTCAAGTACTCCGCCAACTTGTGATAAAGTGCGGTAGCCAATGCCTTTAGAAGAATCCTCTAGGTAAGGTAAAATCTTATCTAAAGTACGACGATCTAGCACAGTGCCCTTCTCTACTAAAATTTCGCCTGTTTCTGGATCAACAAGCGTTTCAGCAATCGTTTGGTTGAATAAACGATTTTTGATGTGAAGCTTTTTGTTCATTTTGTAACGACCAACATTCGCTAAATCATAGCGTTTAGCATCGAAGAAACGAGAGTATAATAAACTTTTCGCACTTTCTACTGTTGGTGGCTCACCTGGACGTAAACGCTCGTAGATTTCTAAAAGTGCTTTTTCTGTACTTTCAGAGTTATCTTTTTCTAGCGTATTACGTAAATACTCGTTATCACCGATAATATCGATAATTTCTTGATCTGAACCGAAGCCTAGTGCGCGAAGTAACACTGTTACTGGTAGCTTACGAGTACGATCAATACGTACATATACTACATCTTTCGCGTCAGTTTCATATTCTAACCAAGCACCACGGTTTGGAATTACTGTTGCACCGAAGCCTTTTTTACCGTTTTTATCAGTTTTATCATGGAAATACACACTTGGTGATCGAACTAATTGCGAAACAATAACACGTTCAGCACCATTGATAATGAACGTACCTGTTTCTGTCATTAATGGGAAGTCACCCATAAATACATCTTGCTCTTTCACTTCGTCTGTTTCTTTGTTGTAAAGACGTACTTTCACACGTAATGGAGCTGCGTAAGTAACATCTCGCTCTTTACACTCATCGACATCGTACTTAGGATCACCTAATGAATAATCGATGAATTCTAATGAAAGATTACCTGTAAAGTCCTCGATCGGCGAAATGTCACGGAACATTTCACGTAAACCTTCTTCAAGGAACCACTCGTAAGACGCCGTTTGAATCTCAATCAGATTTGGAAGCTCAAGCACCTCTTTAATACGCGCAAAGCTTCTACGCTGGCGGTGTTGTCCGTACTGAACTAGTTGACCTGTCAACTCATTCACCCCTCAATAAAGCGATATTAGGTCTTTGCAAAATCATCCAAATAGTGTATGATTTCGAAAGACAAAAAGAAAACGAGTCTTCAAAAGATCTCATTTTCGGTTAACTAAACTTATCTTGGCAAGTATACCCATATTAAATCATTCATATACCAAAAGGGCACACGACCTCAAAATAATATTTTTGCATTGTATCATATTATCATAGCCGTTTTGTCAAGTCAATATTTTATACATATTTCATTTATTTTTTTGCACGCACTATCCAGTAGCCTTTTTTCTTTTCCACAATATCGACTTCAGAAAATTTTTCCTCTAAATAGCTAACCGTTGATGGTGCACCTTGCTTCTTCTGAATCACTACCCATAGCTCTCCAGAAGTCACTAACTTATCATACGCACCGTCGTAAAAGCGGAAAACCGTTTCCTTTCCTGCGCGAATTGGAGGATTGGTTAAAATAGCTGCAGCTTTCGCCTCATCATCAACATTCGATAGTCCGTCACTTACAAATATTCGTACATTTTGAACACCGTTTACTTGCGCATTTTTTTGTGAAAGCGCAACTGCCCGCTCATTAATATCCATCATGAATACTATTCGCTCAGGATTTGTTTTGGCAATAGACAACCCGATTGGTCCATACCCACAACCTACATCGAAAATAGCACCATCCACATCTGGCATTTGAAACGCATCTATTAATACACGGGATCCAAAATCTACTTCGCTTTTACTAAATACACCTGCATCCGTTTCAAAGGAAAACGTATGCCCAAGTAACTTGAACGTCCAGTGACGAGGTTTACTTTCAGTTTGAGGCTTACTTGTATAATAGTGATCTGACATTTTCACGCCTCCTCAGAATGAAGAAAAAGCTCGCCATAATGACGAGCTTCCTTTTGTATAAAAGTAATACGAGATTACTTAACTTCTACAGATGCGCCAACTTCTTCAAGTTTAGCTTTGATTTGTTCAGCTTCATCTTTAGAAACGCCTTCTTTAAGAGCTTTAGGAGCGTTATCTACAACTTCTTTAGCTTCTTTAAGACCTAAACCAGTGATTTCGCGAACCACTTTGATTACTTTAATTTTTTCAGCACCAGCAGATGCTAATACTACGTCGAATTCTGTTTTTTCTTCAGCTGCAGCAGCACCGCCAGCAACTACTGCTACTGGAGCAGCAGCTGTTACACCGAATTCTTCTTCGATAGCTTTTACTAAATCGTTTAATTCAAGAACTGTCATAGCTTTGATAGCTTCTAAGATTTGCTCTTTGTTCATTATAATTTCCTCCTAATTGGATATGTTTTAGTTTTTTTGCGGTCAAGCCGCGGAAGTTATGCTACGTAAGAAATTACGCGCCTTGTTCTTCTTTTTGTTCTGCAACAGCTTTTGTTGCAAGTGCGAAGTTGCGCACTGGAGCTTGAAGTACAGATAAAAGCATTGAAAGAAGACCTTCGCGTGATGGAAGTTCTGCAAGTGCTTTAACATCTTCAACAGAAGAGATTGCACCTTCAATAATACCTGCTTTAATTTCTAAAGCTTCGTTTTTCTTAGCGAACTCGTTGATGATTTTAGCAGGAGCTACAACATCTTCAGTTGAGAACGCGATTGCGTTAGGACCAGTTAATACTTCATTGATTCCTTCAACACCAGCAGCTTCAGCAGCACGACGAGTTAAAGTGTTTTTGTAAACTTTAAACTCAACACCAGCTTCACGAAGTTGTTTACGAAGTTCAGTCACTTGTGCAACGTTAAGACCACGGTAATCCACTACTACTACAGAAGCAGCGCTTTGGAATTTTTCAGTGATTTCTTGCACTTGAGATTGTTTGTTTTCGATTGCTTTGCTCATGATGACACCTCCTATTAGAATGGGTCATTTATACCGACAAAAGAAAAGCCTCTGAGTCATATAGACACAGAGGCTGAAAGTCATCATCTTTAAAATAAGAATCCGAATTCCGATGTCCTCGGTAGGAACATTAAGTGACAAGTCACTCCTACTGTCTACGGTACAAATGGATGATTCACAACAGCATCCATCATACCAAAGATGCGGATAGCTGTCAACCGATTTATATAAATAAATTATTTTACTACTACGTTAGCAGCGTCAATTTTAACAGCTGGGCCCATTGTAGTTGTAACATTTACAGATTTCATGTAAGTACCTTTAGCTGCAGCAGGTTTTGCTTTTTGAACAACGTCAAATACAGTTAAGAAGTTTTCTACAAGTTTTTCTGTTGCAAAAGAAACTTTACCGATAGGAGCGTGGATAATACCAGCTTTGTCAGCGCGGTATTCTACTTTACCAGCTTTGATTTCTTCGATTGCTTTTGTTACGTCAAATGTAACTGTACCAGTTTTAGGGTTTGGCATTAAGCCTTTAGGTCCTAATACGCGACCAAGTTTACCAACTTCACCCATCATGTCAGGAGTTGCTACGATTACATCGAAGTCAAACCAACCTTGTTGGATTTTTTGGATGTACTCTGCATCGCCTACATAGTCAGCGCCAGCAGCTTCTGCTTCTTTAAGTTTTTCACCTTTAGCGAAAACTAATACGCGTTGAGTTTTACCAGTACCGTTTGGTAGCACTACTGCACCACGGATTTGTTGGTCGTTTTTACGAGTATCGATTCCTAAACGGAAAGCAACTTCTACAGTAGCGTCGAAGTTTACTGTGCTAGTTTTTTGAGCAAGTTCGATTGCTTCTTGTGCGCCGTATACGTTGTTACGGTCGATTAATTTCGCTGCATCTTGCAGTTTTTTACCTTTTTTAGCCATTATATATTTCCTCCTTGATTGTGGTTATAGCGGATTTTACCTCCCACGAATAAAGGTTGCGCGTTCACAAAGAAACTCCGCAACCTTCCAAAAAACAAAAACATCAAGTAAATGGGAATTAGTCTTCGATAACAATACCCATGCTTCGTGCAGTACCTTCAACCATTAACATAGCAGCTTCAACTGAAGCAGCGTTAAGGTCTGGCATTTTAGTTTCAGCGATTTCGCGAACTTTATCACGTTTAACCGTTGCAACTTTTTTACGGTTTGGTTCACCAGATCCAGATTGGATACCAGCTGCTACTTTAAGTAAAACTGCTGCAGGTGGAGTTTTCGTAATGAAAGTGAATGAACGGTCCTCGAATACTGAAATTTCAACTGGAATAATAAGACCAGCTTGATCAGCAGTACGCGCATTGAACTCTTTACAGAATCCCATGATGTTCACACCTGCTTGACCTAATGCAGGACCAACCGGTGGAGCTGGGTTTGCTTTACCAGCAGGGATTTGAAGTTTAACAACTTTAATAACTTTTTTAGCCACGAGACACACCTCCTTAAGTCCGTGATGTGGTAATTGGGTTGCCCCTCCCACTCAATATCTGTCTGTCAGCTAAGTGCCGATAACATTAAAATTATCATTACAGACGTCAACCGAAGTTTGACAGTCTGACCTTTGAAATGATACCACTTTTAATTTTTTTAAGCAAGTAGTAATTAACAAAATTTGCGATATACGCTCAACCATACACGAATTAGTTACTAGAATTTTAAATTATAATTTTTGAATTTGCTCAAAATCCAGTTCCATAATTGTTTCGCGACCAAACATATCTACAGATACTTTCAGTTTTCCTTTTTCAGCGTCAATTTCTTCAACACGCCCTTGGAAGTGTGCAAACGGTCCTTCTAATACTTCAACCGCTTCACCAACTGTGATATCAATTTCAACAACTTTTTCTGTCATGCCCATTTGTTGTAATAAACGATCCGCTTCCTCTGGTAATAGAGGTGTTGGTTTTGCTCCACCACCTGATGAACCGATAAAGCCAGTTACTCCTGGTGTATTACGTACAACATACCAAGAATCATCTGTCATAATTAGTTCTACTAGGACATAACCAGGGAAAACTTTACGCATCATTGTGCGCTTTTTGCCGTCTTTCATTTCTGTTTCCTCATGCTCAGGCACGATAACACGGAAGATTTTATCTTGCATTCCCATTGTTTCAACACGTTTTTCTAGGTTTGCTTTTACACGGTTCTCATACCCTGAATACGTATGAACAACATACCAATTTTTCTCCATAACTGCTAGGACTACTCGTCCGTCCCTCCCTTACTAATAAAAGTGAAAATGATCGCGATATGCAATTTTGCATCCTTTATTCTTTTCACAAGCTTCTCAATAGAAAAACATAGCTTTCGCCATAGCAAGCGAAAGCCCGATGATAAATACCTAATTAGCATAGTCATCTATCGCTACCAACATACTTTTACTAGTAGCACGCTTATCATAATGAGAACATTTTACTGCTCTTTACTTCATAAAACAAACGAAAAAACCCGTTATTGGAAAGGACGGGCTATTTTCAAAAGTATTAACATGCTCTTTTCTAATTTATAAATCTAAGTACCAGCGGAATAATGATGAAATACCTAAGTCTACTAACACAAAAAATAAAGCCATAATTACTACAGTTGAAATTACAACGACTGTATATTTCGTCAGTTCTTTACTTTTTGGCCAGCTAGTTTTTCGCATTTCCGACATTACGTCGCTGAAAAAACTTTTAATCTTACCCATTCTAGCCTAACCTCCGAATCAATCATATCTGTCTATTTACAAAATATTTTATAGCGTTTGTTTATGCACTGTATGTTCATTGCAATGCGAGCAAAATTTCTTTAATTCGAGGCGTACAGTAGAATCTCCCTTAGCAGGAAATGTGTAATTTCTCGAACCGCATTTTTCACAATTTAGCACGACTTTCTTTGTCATGTAATCACCTTTTTTGGCACTTTGTCTTTTAAAGACTAACACCTAAAATTGTCAATGTCAACAAGGGTAAGTGACCTCTACGACATTTCCTCGAGCACTAAATGACGCTCTAATTTCCGCTTTACTCGTTGCAAAGCATTGTCAATTGACTTCACATGACGATTCAATTTCGCGGAAATTTCATGATAGGATTGCCCATCTAAGTAGAGTGCTAGCACTTGCAGCTCTAATTCACTTAAAATCTCACTCATTTTTTCTTCTAAATAACCAAACTCTTCTCTATGAATCATTAACTCTTCTGGATCATCCATAATGGCACCTGTTAATACATCCATTAATGTACGATCAGATTCCTCATCAAAAATAGGCTTGTCTAACGAAACATAGGAATTGAGTGGAATGTGTTTTTGCCTTGTTGCTGTTTTAATAGCGGTAATAATTTGTCTTGTAATACATAACTCCGCAAAAGCCCGAAAAGAAGCTAGCTTGTCCCCTTTAAAATCACGGACAGCTTTATACAAGCCAATCATTCCTTCTTGTACAATGTCTTCTTTATCAGCGCCAATTAAAAAATAGGATCTCGCCTTTGCTCTTACTAGCAAACGGTATTTTGTAATTAAAAAATCCAACGCATCTGTATTACCTTGATGCACCATTTCAATAAGCTCTTCATCATTGAATCGTTCAAAATCTTGTGTCACTTGTACAATACTATTTTTAAACATGGTATCACCTCAGCTGCAACAGATAATTAGGAACAGTATAACGGAATTGGAAAATATCAGTCAATCAATCATTTCAAACCACGGCGCCACTTTTCAAAAGCGAGTGCCACATCTGGCTTTAGCTCTATGCGTGAAGGTGGCTTGCTATCCTGCTTACGTTTTACATCATGAGAAATTTTATGTTGAATAATGCTTAGATCAATTTCAAGCTCTCTTGCCGATTTGCGTAGTGCACCATTGCCAAAAATAACACTTTGTTCAGCCATATCGGAAGTCGCCACATGAATTTGAATATGTCTTGCTTTTAGTTCTTGTGTCATCTTTTCAATGCGTTCATCTGCTGTTTCATTTTTCCTTGTATAAATAATCTCGACGCCATTTTCTATATAAGATTGCTCCACACCCGGCACAAGATGGGCGTCAAAAACAACTATCACGCGCCACCCTATTGCCGCTTTATATTCAGCCATAAGCTCAATTAGACGCTTACGGGCATCTTCAAAGTTTGTGTCACGTAATGGACGTAGCTCTTTCCAAGCTCCGATCATATTATAACCGTCAACAAGCAAAATGTTCTTCATCGTTAATCATTCGCTTCTTGACGTTTACGGTACACTTCATACATTAAAAGCGCCGCAGCTACAGAAGCATTTAATGATGTGACATGCCCAACCATAGGCAGATGATATAAAAAGTCACATTTCTCTTTTAGCAGGCGCCCCATTCCTTTACCCTCACTACCAATAATAATAGCAAGTGGTAGGGTAGCATCCATTTTACGATAATCCGCAGAGCCTTTTGCATCCGTACCAGCAATCCAGACGCCACGTTCTTTTAACTCATCTACTGTTTGGGCTAGGTTATTAACACGCACGACAGGCACGTGCTCGATTGCGCCTGTCGACGCTTTCGCCACAACGGCTGTTAAGCTCACTGAGCGACGCTTTGGAATAATAATACCATGCACGCCAATTGCATCTGCAGTTCGCATAATAGAGCCTAAATTATGTGGGTCTTCTAACTCATCTAAAATTAAGAAAAACGGATCTTCTTGTTTTTTTTGTGCCGCTGCAAATAAATCGTCTAGCTCTGCATAGCTATATGCTGCTACAGATGCAACTATCCCTTGATGGTTAGCATCTGATAGTTGGTCGACCTTTTTTTTCGGTACAAATTGTACAATGATGCCACGTTCGCGCGCTAAATCAAGCAGTTCATTGACCCCTGATTTTTTTACACCTTCTGCAATCCATACTTTATTCATATCGCGGCCTGAACGAAGTGCTTCTAACACTGGGTTTTTACCGGCAATAATTTCACCATTTTGTTCTGCCATTATTTTGACACTCCTTTTAATTCCTCGATTATTTGAATAGCGTATGCAATGATGGCATAAACGCGTTCTAATTCACCTAGTAAATACAAGCTTCCAAGTACCGCTTCAAAGCCTGAACTATTGCGATAAGTTTGTACATCTGTATTTTTGGGAACAGAACCGGATTTGGCATTGCGTCCACGTCGGAACACTGCCAATTCCTGCTCTGTTAAAAAGTTTTCATCCATCATGCGATGTACAATTGTTGACTGTGCCTTTGCTGATACATAATGCGTTGCTTCTCTATGGAGTGTGTTCGGTTTTACGCGTCCGCTACGCAGTAAATACTCCCGTACCTTCTGTTCTAAAACCGCATCTCCCAGATAAGCAAGCGCTAATGCATTTAATTGCTTCACATCTTCATTTCGGAGTTTATCCAAGTTACTTACCCTCGTTTCCATCTTGTCCCTTGACGCGTATCCTCTAAAATGATACCTTGCGCTTGTAAATGGTCACGAATTTCATCTGAACGTGCAAAGTCGCGGTTTTTGCGCGCTTCTACGCGTTCTTGCAACAGTGCTTCGATTTCTTCGTCCAGTAGTTCTGCTTCTTTAGCAAATTCAATACCTAAGACGTCACCTAATACTTCAAAAGTTTCAACAAATGTTAATAACACTTTCTCATCCGTATTTGTCTCATTCAAGTAAATATTAGCAATTCGTGCTAATTCAAATAATACTGAAATAGCATTCGCCGTATTGAAATCATCATCCATCGCTTCCTCGAACAGCGCTTTTTGTTGAGCAATTTGACGGAGCCATTCCTCTGTGCAATCGCCGAGACTTGCAGTTGCAGATAGGCGATACTTAACATTGTTGTATGAAGTACGAATACGCTCTAAACCAGTTGCTGCGGCATCTACTAAGTCCTTCGCAAAGTTAATTGGGTGGCGATAGTGAACAGATAACATAAAGAATCGTAAAATTTGCGGGTCGATTTGTTTACGGATATCGTTCACGAGCACAAAATTACCAAGGGATTTTGACATTTTTTCATTATCGATATTAATATATCCATTATGCATCCAGTAACGCGCAAATGTTGTATCGTTATGCGCTTCGGATTGCGCTATTTCATTTTCATGATGCGGGAAAGTCAAATCTTGACCACCTGCATGTATATCAATTGTATCACCTAAATGCTCACGCGCCATCACAGAACATTCGATATGCCATCCTGGACGTCCGTTGCCCCAAGGACTTTCCCAATAGATTTCACCAGGCTTTGCTGCTTTCCATAATGCGAAATCTAATGCATCATCTTTTTTCTCGCCTGCTTCGATACGTGCACCAATTTTTAAATCATCTACCGACTGATGAGATAATTTACCGTAACCATTGAATTTTCGAGTTCGGTAATAGACATCCCCCGCTGACTCATATGCATAACCTTTGTCGATTAACACTTTAATAAAGTCAATAATATCATCCATATGATCCGTTACACGAGGATGGACATCTGCCTTTTTGCAACCTAATGCCGTCACATCTTCAAAATATGCGGCAATAAAACGGTCTGTCAGTTCATGAACTTCTTCTCCGAGCTCATTAGCTGCTTTAATAATTTTATCGTCTACATCCGTGAAATTTGAGACGAATTTTACTTCGTAGCCTTTATATTGAAAATAGCGGCGAACCGTATCATAGACAATTACAGGACGTGAATTCCCAATATGAATATAGTTATAAACCGTCGGACCGCAAACATACATTTTAACTTTTCCTTCTTCTAGCGGTACGAATGTTTCTTTTTGTCTTGTTAATGAGTTAAAAATTTGAATACTCATTGTTTTTCTCTCTCCTTTTGTAAGCGCCCGATTTCTTCTTGCAATGCTGCGATTTGCTTCTCGAAACCTTGACAACGTTCCTCTACAGGGTCAGGAATATTTTGATGGTCTAGTTTTCTCTCTAAACGAACACCATCTTTCATCACAACTTTACCAGGAATCCCTACTACTGTAGCGTTTGGTGGCACTTCTTTTAAAACGACTGAACCTGCACCAATTTTACTATTCTCACCAATTGTAATAGAACCTAATACTTTGGCACCAGTGGCAACTAACACATTATCTTCTAATGTTGGATGGCGCTTTCCTTTTTCTTTCCCTGTACCACCTAGTGTAACACCTTGATAAAGGGTAACATTATCGCCTATTTCACAAGTTTCCCCTATAACCACGCCCATACCATGGTCGATAAAGAAGCGTCGACCAATTTTAGCACCAGGATGTATTTCAATTCCCGTAAAGAAACGACTAATTTGTGAAATTACACGTGCGATAAAATAAAAACGTCTTTTAAAAAACCAATGGGCAATACGATGCGCCCATGTAGCATGCAGGCCTGAATATGTTAATACCACTTCCAGTACACTGCGCGCCGCTGGGTCATTCTCAAAAATAGTATCTACATCTTCCTTCATTCTTTTAAACATTAAAGCTCCCCCTTTTCGTTACAATGTGTGTCATGACCTCAACCTTGCGACCTTAAACCCTACACCCCCGCACAATGAATAGCCTTACAACCTATTGTTATTAGTAATGATTGCCCTCTTACATCTAACACTGAATTTTTTTGAAAAATAAAAAAGCGCCCCTATCATTCCCATAAAGGAATGACAGAGACGCTGAAATTTGCGCGGTTCCACTCTGATTGAAGGCAAAAGCCTTCCACTTTGGACGTCCTATAACGGGAACGAACCGATAGAGCCTACTAATGTTCAGCTCTATGCTCAAAGGTGCATTTCGGTTTTGCCTTGGCTCAGACCACTTTCAGCCGGTGATGGTCCTCTCTTTAGAGCATGCGCTACTTACTTCTCCTTATCAACGCTTTCACAATGTACATTCATTTTACATCGACAATATAAATTGTCAATAAAATTCTATTACTTCGCGTATTTTTCTACACGGTCAATTGTTTTCTCTTTACCAATTAAACAAATCGCATTCGGTAACTCTGGACCGTGTGTTTCACCAGTCGTCACAACACGGATTGGCATAAATAAATTTTTACCTTTATGACCCGTCTCTTTTTGTACAGCTTTGATAGCTGCTTTGACAGTTTCAGGTGTGAATTCTTCTAAATTTTCAAGTTGTGCTTTAAATGCAGCCATTACTTCCGGTACTTGCTCGCCAGCTAAAACGGCTTTTGCTTCTTCATCATATTCAATATGATCGTTAAAGAATAGGCGTGATAGGTCCACGATTTCAGCACCAAAGCTCATTTGTTCATGATAAAGTGCGATTAAATCTGTTGCCCAAGCGCGCTCTTCTGCTGTTAACTCTTCTGGTAATAAGCCTGCTTTCTGTAAGTGCGGTAAAGATAATGCCACGACTTCTTCTAAAGATAATTTTTTGATGTATTGATTATTCATCCAAGTAAGCTTTTGCTTATCAAACATAGATGGTGATTTCGATAAACGCTTCTCATCAAAGATTTTAATAAATTCTTCTTTAGAGAAAATCTCTTCTTCACCTTCAGGAGACCAACCAAGTAAAGCAAAGAAATTAAACATAGCTTCTGGTAAGTAACCAAGGTCTTTATATTGCGTTACGAATTGGATAATGGACTCGTCTCGTTTTGATAGCTTTTTGCGATTTTCGTTGATGATTAATGTCATATGTCCAAAGCGAGGATACTCCCAGCCAAATGCATCGAAGATCATCATTTGTTTTGGTGTATTTGATAAATGCTCTTCACCACGGAACACATGTGAGATTTCCATAAAGTGGTCATCTAATACTACTGCGTAATTGTAAGTTGGAATACCGTTTGCTTTCACAAGCACCCAGTCGCCCACATCTTTCGATTCGAACGCTACATGTCCACGTACTAAATCCTCAAATTCATATGTTACATTTTCAGGTACACGCATACGAATTGTATATTGTTCGCCAGCCGCTTCTTTAGCCGCTACTTCTTCCGCTGATAAATGACGGCAAGTTCCATCATAAGTAGGTGCTGCAACACCACGAGCTTTTTGTTCTTCACGCGATGCTTCTAATTTTTCTGATGAACAGAAACATTTATACGCTGTGCCTTGTTGTAATAACTTTTCAGCATGCTCTTTGTAAATATCTAAGCGCTCCATTTGACGATAAGGTGCATACGGACCACCAATGTCGATTGATTCGTCATATTCGATACCTAACCATTTTAAGTTATCTAACTGAGACGCTTCTCCACCTTCTACATTACGCTCAATATCCGTATCTTCAATACGTACGATGAATTTACCGTTATGATGTTTTGCATATAAATAGTTGAATAACGCTGTACGTGCACCGCCAATATGTAAAAATCCAGTTGGTGATGGCGCGTAACGAACGCGAACTTCTTTCGTCATAATTAAATGCCTCCTAAATATTCGTCTGAAAATAATTCCGACCTTATTAACTTTGTTCATTTTACCACTGTAGTATAGGAAATTAAAGTAGCGCGTGTTTTTCAAGTGGACACGCGCCATTTTTTTATTTTTTAATCAGTAAAATTGTTGCCATTGAAGCAATGCCTTCTTCACGTCCTGTAAAGCCAAGTCGTTCAGTAGTTGTCGCTTTTACATTTACTTGCGATGCATCAGCGTTTAATAGAGTTGCAATGCGATTTCTCATTTGTTCAATATAAGGCGCCATTTTCGGACGTTGTGCCATAATTGTGCAGTCAACATTGCCAAGCACATAGCCTTTGTCCTCAACGATTTTCCAAATATACTCTAGCAACTTTGCTGAATCGGCATCTTTCCATTCTGGATCTGTATCTGGAAAATGACGCCCAATATCACCTTCTCCAATTGCTCCCAGCGCAGCATCTGTTACTGTGTGCAATAAGACATCCGCATCTGAATGTCCTACTAGGCCCTTTTCATGTGGGATTGTAATACCACCAATAATTAGTGGACGCCCTTCTTCAAATGCATGTACGTCAAAACCTTGTCCTACTCGAAACATACAATACTGCCGTTACAACAGTGACCATTGCAACAGCATTCACCTGCCTTTTTCATTTTCTATTTATAGACAGTTTAACATATTTCCTAGGAAATTGAGCTGTCCGTAACGACTATAGTCAACATATTATAGTTTGTTCATAAACGTAAAAGAAAGTAGCTGGGGCATAACTAAAAAATTTAAGGAACAGAGGAAAGGTTTTCATATATTTTTGCTATTAAGGAGAAGAAATTAGCTATTCTTGCTTGTGCAATCAATAAAAAATTAGAAGTCTTCACTAGTTGTTGGTACGGTGGCGATGACTCCTGCTCAGAACTGCACACAATGTAAGATGCGGGCAACAAAGACATAGCAAAAAAGTGTTAGATTGATTGGGTTCAATCTAACACTTTTTCTCTTTTGTCCCAGCTTCTTTTAAAGCAATTACAAATTATTCCCCAACGCGCGTTTACGTAAAATAGCTTCACCAAAAAGTAAATCTTCTTTTGTTGTCATCTTTACGTTTTCATAGTTGCTTTCAACAATGTGCACCTCATGACCAAGTCGCTCGACTAACATCGCCTCATCTGTTCCGAGGAAGCCCACTTTCTCAGCAACATCTTCCGCTTCTACAATCAAATCGAACCGGAAGGCTTGAGGCGTTTGAATCATCCATAAGCTTTCACGGTCCACCGTTTCTTCAATGATGCCATTACGCACTTTTTTCATTGTGTCCTTTGCACGAACACCAGCGATTGCAGCGCCAAAGTTATGCGCACTTTGCACAAGGTTTGCAATAATATCGCGCGTAATAAATGGGCGTGCTGCATCATGCACTAAAACAATATCAACCTGCCCCATTTCTTTCATACAAGCGTGCACTGAATGCTGTCGCTCTGCTCCACCATCAGGCAAGCCTTTGACCTTAGAAATCCCATAGTTTTCTAGCATCTTTTGAATCACAGCACGTTCTGCTGGTTTCACCGCAAGCCAAATGCCAGTACAGTTTTCATCTTGCTCAAATACTTCTAATGTGTGTATTAAAATCGGTTTCTCTAAAAGCTCTAAAAATAATTTATTTCGCCCTGCTCCCATTCGCTTGCCACTTCCTGCTGCTGGAAGCACTACTTCATACTGCACATTCTCCACTTCCTAATCGTCCTTTGGCTTAGCAAAAATCATTCGACCTGCAGATGTTTGTAGAACGCTCGTTACAGTTACGGTAATAGCCTGTCCGATATAATTGCGGCCTCCTTCTACAACAATCATCGTGCCATCATCCAAATAGGCCACACCTTGGTTATGCTCTTTCCCATCTTTAATAACGACCACTTGCATATCTTCTCCAGGAATCACAACTGGTTTCACTGCATTTGCCAAATCATTAATATTCAGTACTTTCACTTGATGTAATTCACATACTTTGTTCAAGTTGAAGTCATTTGTCACAATTTGTGTATCATTATCCATTTTCTTTGCAAGACGTACAAGTTTTAAATCCACTTCCTGCACATCTTCAAAATCTTCTTCGGTAATTTCTACTTTTGTCATACGTTCATCTTGCAGTTTCTTTAATATATCCAAACCACGGCGACCTCTTGTACGTTTTAATGTATCGGAGGAATCTGCAATATGCTGTAGCTCCGTTAATACAAACTGCGGCACAACCAAAACGCCTTCAATAAAACCTGTTTCCGAAATATCCGCAATACGCCCATCTATAATAACGCTCGTATCTAGCAATTTATAACTACCGCGATTTTCTGGAACGTCAATTCCTTCAGTTGCTTTTTTCTTTGCATTATTCCCACGTAAGGTAAATAACTGAAGTAACTCATCTCGCTTTTTAAAACCAACACGGAATCCCAAATATCCAAGCACAAACGATAAGATAATCGGAATTACTTCTGAAATACCGCGAATTTGAACGCTATCAATCGCAAAGCCTAGGAAATAGGCTACGATAAGTCCTACAATTAGCCCAAGCGTACCAAATAATAAATCCCCAACAGGCACTTTAAAAAGCACCTCTTCCATCCAGCTAATTAGCCGAACAAAATAATCGGAAAAAGCAAATGATAATGTAAATAGTAAAAGCGCACCTAAAGCAACTGATACGTAAGGATTATCAAGCCAAGGATTAGATGATAAATGAAGCAATTCGTATAATGGCGGTAAGAAAACAAGGCCTAAAGCTCCTCCAATCAGTAAAAAAGCAATTTGAATAAATTTTTTCATACTGTCACCTCCAATTCTTATATTCGATTATACATATTTTACTGTAGAAAATCTTTTTTGAGCTCATCAAAACATTATTAAATTTCCTTCAGGTTATTGGACGTTATGGAAGGCTTAAGAGATGCCTAATTTCCACAATAATTGTTATCCAATTTCATGAAATTAATGATTGTTGCTCCTATGATGTAAAAATGCATGCTAGGATGTCGCCCAACATGCATTTATTTTAGTTAAAGTAATTTCATCATATAGCAACAGACGCCTAACGTGACGCTACATACAGACACAAATCTTCATGTCTTTATAGCTCTCTAAAGCAGGCATTTAATGCATCTTTAATTGTTTCCACACCAACAATTTCAATACCAGGCGGGAAATCCCAACCACCAATATTAGATGCAGGGATAAATGCTCGCTTAAATCCTAGTTTTGCCGCCTCTAACACACGTTGTTCAATTCGTGTAACACGACGAACCTCTCCTGTTAACCCTACTTCTCCAATAAAGCAATCTGTTCCCCGTACTGCCTGATCCTTAAAGCTAGAAACAATACTCGTCAAGACAGCTAAGTCAATAGCAGGCTCATCTAGCTTTACTCCGCCAGCAACTTTAATATATGCATCCTGTGCTTGTAACATGAGACCCATGCGCTTTTCAAGCACTGCCATAAGCAATTGCACACGATTTTGGTCCACTCCTGTTGCCATCCGTTTCGGATAATTAAAGCTTGTAGGGGTTACAAGTGATTGGATTTCTACTAAAATTGGCCTTGTTCCCTCCATTGATGCCACGATTGTTGAACCTGCTGCCCCTTGTGAACGTTCCTGTAAAAATAGTTCAGACGGATTCAAAACTTCCTTTAAGCCCCCCTGAAGCATTTCAAAGATAGCAATTTCATTTGTAGAACCAAAGCGGTTTTTTTGGCTCCGTAAAATACGGTGATTGTGATGTCGTTCTCCTTCGAAATACAGCACTGTATCAACCATATGCTCTAAAATACGTGGTCCTGCAATTTGCCCTTCCTTCGTCACATGCCCAACTAAGAAAATGGCAATGCCTTTTGTTTTCGCTATCCGCATTAGCTCCGCTGTACATTCACGTACTTGTGATACACTACCTGGCGCACTTGTCACCTCTGGATGGAACACCGTTTGGATAGAATCCACAATCACAAACTTTGGTTGTACATCGTCGATTGTTTGATTTAACAACTCTAAATTCGTCTCCGAATAAATATACAGCTCTTGAGATACAACCCCTAAACGCTCTGCACGTAGTTTCGTTTGTCGAATGGATTCCTCACCAGAAATATAGAGCACGCGATGACCTTTATTGGACAACAACGCAGACACCTGTAATAGCAATGTCGATTTTCCGATACCCGGATCACCCCCGATTAACACCAGAGATCCAGGAACAATTCCTCCACCCAAGACACGATTGAGCTCACCCATTTCTGTAGCGACCCGAGACTCCTCAGCCGCTTCTACTTGGATAATCGGTACAGCCTTTTGCGTGACAGTTGCAGAGTGCTGGAATGCCCCTCTTGGACCTTTCGCCACAACCTCTACTTCCTCAACCATTTTATTCCATTCACCACATCCTGGACAGCGTCCCATCCACTTTGCAGATTCATAGCCACAACCTGTACAGACAAATTTAGTTTTTTTCTTCGCCATCGTACCACCTCGAATATTTGTTCTTGTTTTCATTTTACATAAAAAAAGACAGCTTGGCACGGTATGCCTCGCTGTCTTGCAAATTTATGCTTTCCTAATAGAGTAATCGCTTATTTGGAAATTGAAACGCCTTCTTTTTTCTTCACGACGAATTCATCATTCACATAATCAATTACGACTTGGTTTCCTTTTTCTACATTGCCTTTTAGCAGTTCTTCCGACAGACGGTCTTCCACTTGTTTTTGCAATGCACGACGAAGTGGACGAGCGCCATATTGAGGGTCGTAGCCTTCCTCTGCAATTTTATTGAGTGCTGCATCTGTTAACTCTAACGTAATATCTTGTTCTTGCAAACGTTTTGTTAGTGTATTCGCCATCATTGAAATGATTTCTTTTAAGTGTTCTTTTTCTAATGAATGGAACACAATCATTTCGTCGATACGGTTTAGGAATTCAGGACGGAATGCTTTTTTCAATTCTTCAAGCATTGTGCCCTTCATATCTTTATGTTTCGACTCTGAGCTTCCTAAGCTGAAGCCAAGATTTTTTTGATATTTTAGCGCATCCGCACCAACGTTTGAAGTCATAATCACAACCGTATTACGGAAATCAACAACACGTCCTTTAGAATCTGTTAAACGGCCATCTTCAAGTACTTGCAGTAGAATATTGAAAACATCTGGATGTGCTTTTTCAATTTCATCAAGAAGCACCACAGAATATGGTTTACGTCGAACTTTTTCTGTTAACTGACCACCATCATCAAAGCCTACATAACCAGGAGGTGAGCCAACTAAACGTGAAGTCGAATGTTTCTCCATATATTCAGACATGTCAACACGAATCATCGCATCTTCATCACCGAACATTACTTCTGCCAGCGCTCTAGCTAGTTCTGTTTTCCCCACCCCTGTAGGACCGAGGAAAATAAATGAACCAATTGGACGTTTTGGATCTTTTAAACCAGCTCTTGCACGTCGAATTGCACGAGAAATTGCCTCGACTGCCTCGCCTTGACCTACCACACGCTTGTGTAATTCTTCTTCAAGATGTAATAGTTTAGCTGATTCTTCATGTGCAATTTTGGCTACTGGTATTCCCGTCCACATAGAAACTACTGCTGCTACATCATCAACTGTCACTTTCGATTCAGCTTTGCCTTGTTCTTCTTTCCATGTTTTACGTGTCATTTCAATTTCGTCTTTTAGCTTTTGCTCTGTATCTCTTAACGAAGCTGCTTTTTCAAATTCCTGACCAGAAACAGCCGCATTTTTTTCAGAGCGAACATTTTCTAGTTTATCTTCTAGTGCTTTTAAATTTGGTGGCACCGCAAATGAACGTAAGCGAACTTTTGAACCTGCTTCATCGATTAAGTCGATTGCTTTATCAGGCAAGAAGCGGTCTGAAATATAACGATCACCCATTTTTGCCGCTGCTTCAATTGCTTCATCTGTAATTTTCACACGGTGATGTGCCTCATAGCGATCGCGTAAACCATGAATAATTTGAATCGCCTCTTCAACAGTTGGTTCATCCACTTGAATTGGTTGGAAGCGGCGCTCTAACGCTGCATCTTTTTCGATGTATTTGCGGTACTCATCTAATGTTGTAGCACCAATACATTGTAATTCTCCACGTGCTAGGGATGGTTTTAAAATGTTTGATGCGTCAATTGCACCTTCTGCTCCCCCTGCACCGATTAACGTATGCAATTCATCAATAAATAAAATAACATTGCCTGCTTGTCGAATTTCATCCATCACTTTTTTCAAGCGATCCTCAAATTCACCACGGTATTTAGTACCAGCAACAACTGTCCCCATATCAAGCGTCATAACACGTTTATCACGCAAAATTTCTGGTACTTCGTTGTTAATAATTTGTTGTGCTAAGCCTTCTGCGATTGCCGTTTTACCTACACCTGGCTCACCAATTAGCACAGGGTTATTTTTCGTACGACGTGATAGTACTTCAATAACGCGTGTAATTTCCTTACTGCGACCAATCACAGGGTCTAGTGAACCTTCACGAGCAATTTGTGTTAAATCGCGTGCTAAGCTATCTAAAGTTGGCGTATTTGCAGCCTGCGTCGCTTGTTGTCCAGATTGTGCGTTGTCATTATTACCTAACAACAGTAATACTTGCTGACGAGCTTTGTTTAAGCCTACACCTGCATTGTTTAATACACGAGCGGCTACCCCTTCACCCTCACGAATAAGCGCTAATAGTAAGTGCTCCGTACCGATATAGGAATGACCTAATTTACGTGACTCATCGACAGATAGTTCAATTACTTTTTTGGCACGAGGCGTGTAGTGAACGATTGGTCCAACATCCTCTGTTCCTTTACCAACTAATTCTTCAATCCCAGCTTCAATCATTTGAGGGCTAATATCAATGGCTTCTAATGCTTTCGCTGCAATACCACCGCCCTCACGAATAAGCCCTAAAAGAATGTGCTCTGTTCCTATTGATTCGTGCTTCCAACGAATTGCCTCTTCCTGTGCAAGCTGTAATACTTTTTGTGCGCGTTGTGTAAAACGATTAAACATCATATGAATCCTCTCCTTTTCCCCCTATAGTAGGCTTACTCATTGTTTCTAAAAATAATGCCTCTCGCAGCATTTTTGCCCGAACGCGATCCCGTTCAGCAGGCGGTAAGGCTTCTCCTGCATAGTGCTGTAAAAATCCTGGTTGCATACTGACCACACATTCGTTCAATGTGGTTGCTTTAATATTATGAATCAACTGTAAATCTACACCTAAACGTACATTCGATAGACAGGTCGCAGCTTCCTCACTTGTTAAAATGCGCGCGTGCGTTAATGTACCCAACGCCCTGTAAATACGATCTTCTAAGGCAAGTTCCGCTTTTTCCATTAGCTTATTTCTTGCCTGCCGTTCTTTTTGAATAATTTTTTCTGCAACACTTTGAATGTCTGCTAAAATATCTTCTTCTGTTTTACCTAGTGTAATCTGATTCGACACCTGGTAAACATTCCCTAAATTTTCACTACCTTCACCGTATATACCCCTGACAGTCATCCCTAAACGCGTCATTGCATTGATAATTTGATTCATCTGACCTGTCAATGTAAGTGCGGGAAGGTGCATCATAACCGAAGCACGTAAGCCGGTACCAATATTAGTTGGGCAACTTGTTAAATAGCCGAAAGTATCTCGAAATGCGTATGGCAAGGCTCCTTCTAAGGCTCGATCAATTTTGTTTGCTTCCTCGTATGCCTTTTGAAGTTGAAAACTCGCCGTCATACATTGAATGCGTAAATGGTCTTCTTCGTTCACCATAATGCAAATTGATTCATCTTCAGACAGCAACATGGAGCCGACTTGCTCTTTTTTTGCAAGCTGTGGACTAATTAAATGCTTCTCAACTAAAATTTGACGTTGTAACGGTGTTAAATCTTTTATGGAAAAATAAGAATATCTTTCTTGAAGTTTCGGACTGTCTTGAATGGCATGTGTCACAGCTTGCTCTACTTGTAATGCTTCATTTTCTGAAAAAACTAAAGGGAAACGATAGCCATCTAAGTTTCGAGCAAGTCGAATGCGTGTACTGATGACGATATCTGAATAATCATCCTCCATTTCCATCCATGCAGGTGTAGCTCGCGCTAAAAACGATTCAATCATCATGACACATCACCACCTTCGAATTGTAGCTGCTGTTCGAGATTTTTTGCTTCGTCGCGAAGCTTCGCTGCTTCTTCAAACTGCTCCTCGTTAACAGCGGCCTTCATGCGTTTTCGAATATCTTCAATTTGCTTTTTAATGACAAAAACATTGCTTCGAGCACCAGGCATTTTACCTATATGCTGTGGTCCCGC
This sequence comes from Lysinibacillus sp. FSL M8-0337, assembly GCF_038593855.1. Taxonomy (NCBI): domain Bacteria; kingdom Bacillati; phylum Bacillota; class Bacilli; order Caryophanales; family Bacillaceae; genus Lysinibacillus; species Lysinibacillus sp. FSL M8-0337. Next base: position 4,439,519 of record NZ_CP151996.1, read on the forward strand.
TTGAATGCGATTAAATAGCTTTGGCAAATGCTCACTAAATGTATCATAGCAACTGGTACATCCAAATTTACCTTCTTTTAAAAATCGCTTATACGTAAATCCACATTGTGGACATGTTTGTTGCTGAGGTGGCGCTTGCTGTTTTTCACCAACTTTTTGCCATGTAGGTGAGCCAAACCAATTGGATAACAATTGTTGAATCGATACAGGCTCTTGTTTAAACTCTGCATGGAACGGATGGAACTGAGAGGCACAGACATCGCAATAATGGTGCTCCACCTTCTGCCCATTTTGAACTTGTGTCACAGTTACTGTCGCATTGCGCTGCTTGCAATGTTCGCAAATCATTTCCCTCACCTCTTTACTTTTGCTTTTCGTATTTTATAGTGGTTAACATCGCTCGCAAAATTTTCGCTCGAATGCTATCCCGTAAAGGTAGCTGCAAATCTAAAGTTGAGCGGTCAACCGCTGCTAACATTAATTTCGCTTCACGCTTTGAAATAACCTGCTCATCAATTAAACGATATACTAAATCTTCCGCCACTGTTTGCGAGGCTCCACCTTCAATTTGTAGGAGCACATCATCGATTAAATCAATTTGTGAGTTTGCACGGACACGTAAAATTCGAATGTATCCACCCCCACCTCGTTTACTTTCAACAAGGTAACCCCGCTCGGCTGTAAATCTTGTATTAATTACATAATTTATTTGTGAGGGCACACATTGAAATTTATCTGCAATTTCACTTCGTTTAATTTCAATATGCCCTTCTCCACCTAATTCAAGTACTTGCTTTAAGTAGCCTTCTATGATGTCTGAAATATTACGCATGTTAGGAATACACCTCGCTTACCTCACTGACTTTGACTATCTTTGACTATCTTTGAGTATATTATACAAAACGCTTAAAAATAATTGCAATTATTTCGCACAGAGAAATGTCTAAAGCAATTGTAAAAGCTGATTGGCTTCTAAATAATTTTAACCACTCGAAAAAGTACTTATCGTTTAATGTACCCTTTTTGCTTATAGAAAAAACGCAAGCATATGCTTTTTGCATATACTTGCGTCATTAAAAATTATACCCAGCGACCAACAATCGGATAACGCCAAGGTTCCTCTGAAATCGCCTTTACAATACCGATAATTGGTACGATGTATACCATAGCGATAAATACTAGTAAGAAAGGTAAACCAATTAATACAAAGCTTAAAATACTAGCAATTACAATTAGTACACCCATTACGACTTGGAACAATAAAGCTTGCACAGAAACGTTTTTCACTTCTTCTTCCGAACTAATTAAGAAAAATATAATCGGCACTAAAAATGGCGCAAAAAACGCACTGGCATGTATGATGACCTTAGACCATTTTGTTTCCATCTATTCAACCTTCCCTTTTTTCTGTCTTTATTATTAATACTATTATTTACGGAGCAATACGCTAAATAGTTTCAAATCGTTTCGACAATTTTAAAATTAATTTGAAAGGTATGTGATACACAGATGGAATTTAACAGCACGCTTGCGAACGAGTATGAAAAAGGCATTCGTCGTACTTTACCGAGTTACGATACAATGCTTCGTTTAACGAAAACTTTTTATCAATCCGCTTTACAAGAGAATGCTAGTTTTTTAGTTGTTGGTTCGGGCAGTGGCAATGAAATACTACAGTTAGCTGAACAAAGACCACAGTGGTCCTTTGTCGGTATCGACCCATCTGAAGCCATGTTGGAAATTGCAGAAAACCGTCTACACTCACTACCAAATGAGATTTCTTTACTACAAGGCACCATGCTCACTGCATCAATCCCTGCAACAAAGTTTGATGCCGCTAGCTGTATACTTGTACTTCATTTTATTGATACCTATGAGGAGAAACTTGCTACATTAAAAGGGATTGCAAACCATTTAAAATCTGGGGCACCCTTTGTGCTTGTTTCTAAATATGGACAGCTTGACTCTTCTGAAACAGAGCTACAGTTTGACCTATGGCGCGCATATTGGCTGCAGCACACAAAACTTTCTACTTCTGAATTAGCTAGCATGGAGCAGTCCATTCGCTCGCTTTCATTTATGCGGGAAGATGACATTGTTACGCTTTTACAGCAGGCAGGCTTTACACAGCCTTCACGTTTTTTTGCAACGACATTATTTGGTGGTTGGATATGCTATAAAGAGTAAGCTTCCATTCCTTCATGATGCATCCTTGCAACTTAGTGGTGTACTATTAAGTACATACTGGTACTAGATCTGACGTTCCAATGTCTCCTCTTACCTTTCACACCTTTGAAGGAGACTTCGTGCTTATTTAAAATGAGATAAACAGATTTGAGGTGAATGCCGTGATTCGCACGATGGCTATGACGAAAGATCAACAATTAATAAAGGACTTTCCACTTGATAACATTAAGCAAAACCATTACGAATGGTATTGGGTAGATTTTAGTTGCCCAACTACCGAAGAGGAACTATTGCTCGATACATTTTTTCACTTTCATCCACTTGCGATTGAAGACTGCTTAATGCGTTTACAACGACCAAAGCTGGATTTTTACGAAGACTATCACTTTTTCGTTATTCATAAATTGAATGAAGAAACGTTAATTGCTGAGGAATTAAATATTTTCGTTTCCGATCATTTTATTGTGACATTCCACAAAAATGAAGCACCTGAAATAGATAAAGTACAGAAGCTTTTAGAAGAGCAACCTAAGTATTGGGAACGCGGAACCTTTTTCCTTACCTATCAAACGATTGATAAAATAGTTGATAGTTATTTCCCTCTCGTCTATAAAATTGAGGACCATTTGAATGCACTTGAGGATGAATTAACTTATCAAAGTAATGTAAATGCAATGCAAATTGTTTTTGAATTCCGCAGTGATTTGCTCCATTTACGACGCACCATTTTACCAATGCGCGACCTATTATACCGAATACTTAATTCTTATCGCTTTGCCCTGAAAAAATCAGAAAGAGCCTACTTTGGGGATATTCACGACCATTTAGTCAAGCTTACGGAAATGGTCGAATCTAATCGTGAACTGACCGCAGATATGCGTGATAGCTATATGGCTATGAACTCTAGCCGAATGAATGGCATTATGATGATGCTTACGATTGTCTCCACCATTTTCATTCCATTAACATTTATAGCAGGAGTTTATGGCATGAATTTTGATAATATGCCTGAACTACATGGCCGTTACAGCTACTTTATCGTTCTCGGTATTATGCTATTGATTGGGCTATTTATGTTGGCATTTTTCAAATATAAAGGCTGGTTCAAATTGTTTAAACCGTAACTTAAAGCAGTAACAAAACAATTTTTTTGAAAAACAAAATCCGCGCATAGCTCTCTAGGGAAAATAGATATGAGGAACAACATCATACATTAGTACATGTTGTAACTCATGCTTTACCCACAGAAGGCGAAACGCGGATTTTTAATTTTAAATAGTTGGTTTTACTTGGGGAACTTTTAAATGTCTCCACTATAATTAATACGGACCTCGATCATCAACTTTATTTTCACCTTGCTGTGGGAATAAAAAGTATGCTAATACGCCCGATATTAGTGTTGCACAAATCGTTATTAATAGTTGGTTTAAGTCAGGTACCTCTGCATAATAGTTCGTTAACATATAAACAGATCCAATTGCTACAATTACCATCACAGGAATCACAAACTTAAAACGCTTCTTCTCCATGTCATACCTCCTCAATACGATTTCTTTCACATACATTTTTTGTTACGCTAAACAGTTCGTATTTTACATGTTTCCTAAATGAAATTCAAATTGCGCTTTATGAGCTAAAGGCTATTGCTTAAAAGTAAATCTGCAACATGTCAGCCCTGAATGTGAAAAATTATAGAAATAAACGAAATTTTTAACCAAATACACTACAAAAAATAGTAGAATAGATTAAATACCATATATTCACCAAATTTACAAACCTAACAATATGTACACAAAGAGTCTTCGATACCTATATTATTATGGATTTATAAAGAATGGAGCAGACAACAATGAGTTGGTTTTCAAAAAAGAACAATTATGGTTATTCAATTACACTAACAACTGAAGAGTATAAACAACACGTACAATTAGATGTTTCTAATCATCCTAAGTTACAAAAACAATTACAACTATTAGACTTAACTACTGAAGATTTAGCCATCATTAAACAATTGCAACCATTAGTGAAAAATGTTATTCCTGAAATGGTCGATCAATTTTATGCAGCGATTAGCTTAAGCCAAAATTTATTAGATATTATTAACAGAACATCACAAATTGACCGTTTAAAAGTGACTTTACATAAGCATCTAAGTGATATGTTCGAAAGTCGTATTAATGACGACTACATTAAAGAAAGAAAGGCAATCGCTGAGACACATGTTCGAATTGGGCTCCAATCAAAGTGGTATATCGCTTCATTCCAATCATTAACTTCGACTTTTACAAACTTTACGAATGATTTAGATATTTCAAAGCATGATGCTATCCGTGCCATCAATGCCTTTTGTAAACTGATTAACTTTGAACAGCAACTTGTTATAGAGGCTTATGAAAAAGAAGAAGAACGGATTCGTAGCGTTGCAGATAAAACGAAGCACGCACTTGTTACTACAATTCAAAGTACGGCAGAAGAGTTAAATGCAATCAGCGAAGAAACAGCTGCTTCCCTTTTAGTCATCTCCTCTCAAACGGATGATATTGCAGTAGCCACTAAACAAGGTTTGAACTTCGTTGCCGATACACAAGACAAATCTAAACGCGGACAGCAGCAATTACAAGAACAAAATGACTTAATACATGTTATTTTGCAAAGTGTTAATGGCCTTGAAGTAACGATGAACCAATTGCGTACGTCGTCTCAAAAAATCTCTGAAATTGTTGGACTTGTTACAGGTATTGCAGACCAAACAAATTTATTAGCACTTAATGCTTCCATTGAAGCCGCTCGTGCTGGTGAGCATGGCAAAGGCTTTGCTGTTGTAGCAGAGGAAGTCCGCAAGCTTGCAGAAGAAACAAAAAGCGCTGTGCAAAACGTGTCACACCTGATAAAAGAAACAGAAAGTAATATTTCAACAATGGCGAATTCTGTTATCAATGTGGACCAAAAAATCCAACATAGTGTTGATACACAAACAAGCCTCTCGAAATCATTTAATGATATTGCTGAAGCAGTATCAGGTATTCAACAACAATATGTAAACACGGCTAAGGATATTTCAGCCATTTCAAATTTAATTACAGAGCTATCGCAAGGGGCAACACTCGTCTCCTCTTCTTCTGACTCCCTCATTAATGTTGTAAATGAATTAAACATATAACACAACTGAAAAAGGAAATTGATCACATCGTATCAATTTCCTTTTCGTTTTTAATGTGCCAAAGCACGTTTTTGCTTGCGGTGCTCTCGTCGAGCCGGACCTGTTTCAAACAGCCGTTTTTCAGCATCCGTTTCCGGGAAAATAGCAGGAACAGCCTTCGGTTTACCATCATCATCTACTGCAACCATCGTTACAAATGATTCGGTTGTTAATTTTTCTTCACCTGTCTCAATGTTACGTGAAATAACACGGACATAGACTTCCATAGATGAACGTCCTGTGGATGACACAATACTTTCAATTTCAAGAATATCACCCACATGCGCTGCTGATAAAAAATCAACAGAATCAATGGAGGCAGTGACAACATGCCCTTTTGCATGCTTCATCGCTGTAATTGCGGCAATTTCGTCAATATAAGCTAACACTCTTCCACCAAAAATGGAATTATGATTATTAGTATCCGGTGGTAATACGAGACGCGTTTGAACCGTACGTGATTGGCTCATAGGTACAGCATTGGTTGTCATAGTTCTAGTTACTTCCTTTCATGTAATGTCCTTTCGTCATCGTATCGTAGAAAAAGAATGGATGCAAATTTAGAATGATTTTTTCATCGTTATAAACTTCATATCCGTCATTTCTTCAATCGCCCATTTAATACCCTCTCGACCGTAACCACTCATTTTCACACCGCCATATGGCATATTATCGACCCGGAATGTTGGAATATCATTAATAATAACAGCACCTGCTTGTAATTCATCGGCTGCACGTAATGCATCTGGTAAGACATTCGTAAAAATTCCTGCATTTAAGCCAAGTTCCGACTCATTCACTAGTCGAATTGCGTCGTCTAATGTTTCATATGAAACAATTGAGACGATTGGCGCGAATGTTTCCTGACAAACAATTTTCATATCGGCAGTCACGTTTGTCATTACTGTTGGTGTTAATGTTCGTTCTGTAAATGTTCCACCCGTAGCAACGACTGCACCTTGAGACTTCGCTTCCTCAATCCATTCACGAATACGACTAACTTCATTCGGATTAATCATGGCACTGACATCTGTATTTTTATCGAGTGGATCACCGACAACTAACTTTTCCGTTTGAGCTACAAATGCTTTTGTAAAAGCATCGACAATCGAGGCATGTACATAAATACGCTGAAGCGAAATACACACTTGTCCCGCAAAGCTAAACGCTCCGCTAACACAACGTGCGACAATTTTTTCAATAGGGGTCGACGGCTCAACAATCACCGCCGCATTTGAGCCTAGCTCTAACGTTACTTTGCGCAAGCCTACTTTTTCTTTTATGCTTAATCCAACCTTACCACTTCCGGTAAAGGTTACTTTTTTCACGAATGGATGGGTCACAAGTGTGTCACTTAGCTCAACACCACTACCCGTAACAATTTGTAGCACACCATCTGGTAATCCTGCTTCTTTAAATATTTCCGCCATTACAATTGCACTAAGTGGTGTTTGCTCTGCTGGCTTTAACACGACCGTATTCCCCACAGCAAGGGCAGGTCCCAATTTATGCGCAACTAAGTTAAAAGGAAAGTTAAACGGTGTAATGGCAGAAATAACGCCTAATGGCTCACGCTTTGTCCAGCCAATGCGGTCGCCAGCTCCAGGCGCAGCATCCATCGGTACCGTTTCCCCTTTCACCTGTTTCGCTCCTTCGGCTGCAAACTGATAGGTTGCAATCGTGCGTTCTATTTCAGGTAAACCTGCTGAAATAGGTTTACCCGCCTCTTGTGCTAAAATTTCGGCCAATTCGTCTTTTCGACGTCGCATAATGTCGACTACTTTATATAAAATTTCGGCACGGTCGTATGCAGTAGTTTGTTTAAATGAAAGAAAGGCATTTTGGGCACCTTCAATTGCTTGCTCAACATCTGAAACAGATGCCTTTGCAACCTTTGCAATCATCTCACCGTTATAAGGCGAGGTTAATTTATAGGTTTCCTTCGCTTCTTGCCATTGTCCATTTATCCAAAGCTTTGTTTCGTTCATTTTCAATACACCTCCGAATATTCTGTTCCTCTTTAGTTTATCATGAAGTGCTGGAATTTGACGCTACTGCTGCTGCGGTCATGGCGGATATCATCGCCGCCTGTTGTGCTTGAATTAGTAATTCAATAGATGACATAATTGCCATAGATAATGATTGTTGCACTTTAGCCATATCATAAATAGCCATTTGAACCGCCATAAACAACACAAATTCTTGATGCCACTTCAATAATTTCATTCCCTTTAATTCATGATACAAATCAATAATTTGCTGTAGCTGTCCTGAATTTAATTGAAGGATGGCTAAAAAACCGAGTAGTGGATAATGCATATACTTTATTTTGACACCTTGCTTCTTTAAATTATCGCGAATTGTCGCCACAGTAGATACAAGGTTACTGTCATATGTTGCAGATAAAAAGGTTAAAATTTGAGATAACCATTGTAGTTCATTTCCCGCACTAAATTGATACGTGCGTAATTCCTTATAATAACGATTCATCGTTTCTGCGCGTAAAACAACATCGTCATACGGGCTACTTAAAAGCACAGTATATGGGATATCATCAAAGGAAGTGAGAAAGCGGTGATGTTTGCGAATAGCTTCATATAAAGCTCTTGCCGTCTGTGCATGCGCCCTTTTGTCATTTTCATTTTCTGTTAAAAATTGAGCACCTATAAAACTAAAGTTTCCTCTTTTAAAATGAGCTTCTTTTAGTATTTTTTCGTTATTTAATAACGTCTTTACCGCCTGTTCGGTATTGTCTTGCTCCATCATATTGGCTGCTATGCTGAACCCTATTGATGTACGCAATGGCGACATCCATGATGTTTGATTCTTCATTTCTTCTATAACAGCTTTAAATTTTTCCGTATCAAACATTTTCCCTACTGCAACATATGTGCTGGCAATAGCTAAAATAATTTTGCGATCAACTGCCCAGCCTGCAACCTTCGATACAGCCTCTACCGTTTGTGTAAATTGGTTTTCAATTATAACAATATCCATCTTCCGCACACTCCTTTTCACTATTTACGTAATATTCTGTTGTAAAGATTCAATCTTTTTGTAACAAAAAACATAAAAAGTAAACTTAAATTAATGTAAGAATAAGGGATTATATGGTTAAATAACGATAATAAACGATGAATGGGGGGCTTTATTATGATTGAAAAAACCATAAAGAAATACTTATTCACCCAAACTTTACAGCAACGAATACAGCTTTATTTATTATTGCGAAATTCTACAACTAACGTAAGCCTACATACTCTTTTCCAAAAAAATTAGCATAAAAAAACAGCGACAAAAATGATTTTTGCCGCTGTCCCTAACTATTCGATTAAACCTAGCTCTTTTAACTCTTCTGTCGAAAAAGCTCTAGACCTTGTTAAAAATCGTTTACCTTCTACGCCTTCAAGAGAGAACATACCGCCTCTGCCGTCAACGACGTCTAAAATAATTTGTGTATGCTTCCAATAATCATATTGGTTTTTGTGCATATAAAATGGTGTACCCCCTACCTCACCTAAACATATATCCTGCTCACCTAATATTAAGTCACCGTCAGGATAACACATCGGAGAGGAACCATCGCAGCATCCCCCAGATTGATGAAACATAACCGGTCCATGCTTTTCCTTCAATAATTCGATTAGTGCCAGCGCTTCTTCTGTTGCTAAAACACGTTCAACCACGCGTTAGCACCTCCTTACTAATTAGAAGAAACCAAGTTTGTTTTCGTTATAGCTTACTAATAAGTTTTTCGTTTGTTGATAATGCGATAGCATCATTTTATGTGTCTCACGACCGATTCCTGACATTTTATAGCCACCGAACGCTGCATGTGCAGGATATGCATGGTAGCAGTTTGTCCAAACACGCCCCGCTTGAATACCACGTCCAAAACGATAAGCTGTATTCATATCACGTGTCCAAATGCCTGAACCTAATCCATACAAAGTATCATTGGCAATTTCCAATGCCTCTTCTTTTGTTTTAAATGTTGTCACTGCAACAACTGGGCCAAAAATTTCTTCTTGGAAGATACGCATCTTATTGTGCCCCTTGAAGACAGTTGGTTTAACGTAGTAGCCATTTTCAAAGCCTGCCCCTACATTATTTTTCTCGCCTCCAATTAGGCATTGTGCACCTTCTTGCTTACCAATATCTAAGTAAGACAGAATTTTTTCCATTTGCTCACTTGAAGCCTGTGCCCCCATCATTGTATTCGGATCTAATGGATTCCCAACTTGAATCGCTTCAACACGTTGTAATACACGCTCCATAAACTTGTCATAAATCGATTCTTGAATTAATGCGCGTGAAGGGCATGTACAAACTTCACCTTGGTTCAGGGCAAACAATACAAAGCCCTCTACCGCTTTATCTAAAAAGGCATCATCTTCATCCATAATATCTTCGAAGAAAATATTTGGAGACTTTCCGCCCAATTCTAACGTAACTGGAATAAGGTTTTGAGAAGCATATTGCATAATTAAACGACCTGTTGTCGTTTCACCTGTAAAGGCAATTTTGCCAATACGCGGGTTGGATGCAAGTGGTTTTCCTGCTTCTAAACCGAACCCGTTCACCACGTTTAGTACGCCTGGTGGCAATAAATCACCAATCAACTCTACTAATACCATAATGGATACTGGTGTTTGTTCTGCTGGCTTTAACACAACACAGTTGCCAGCAGCAAGGGCAGGAGCTAGTTTCCATACAGCCATTAAAATCGGGAAGTTCCAAGGAATGATTTGACCCACTACCCCAATTGGCTCATGGAAATGGTAAGCAACCGTATCATTATCAATTTGACTTAGCGCGCCTTCTTGTGCACGTAAAGCACCAGCAAAATAACGGAAATGATCAATGGCTAAAGGGATATCTGCATTTAACGTTTCCCGTACTGCCTTACCGTTATCCCATGTTTCGGCAACGGCTAACTTTTCTAAGTTTTGTTCAATACGGTCCGCAATTTTAAGTAAAATGTTAGCACGCTCTGTAGCGGATGTTTGTCCCCATGCATCTTTTGCGGCATGTGCTGCATCAAGTGCAAGTTCAATATCCTCAGCAGAGGAACGCGCTGCTTGTGTAAAAACTTGTCCAGTAACAGGAGTGACATTATCGAAGTATTGACCTTTCACTGGGGGTGTCCATTCTCCACCAATGTAATTATCGTATCTTTCTTTGAATTGAACTACCGATCCTTCAGTGTTTGGAAATGCATAAACCATTTTACTTCTCCCCTTTACACAAAATAATAGAAAATATCTAGAAAAATCGTAATTATATATCGAAATAACGATATTTTCATAGAAACCTTCTTACCCACTATATTGTCAGAAATGCATGATTATTTCAACTTTTTAAATTAAAATTTTGTAATATTTATTTTTAGTAGAAAAGCTTCTAGAATTCACGCTATAAACAACGATAGGGTATACTTAAGCTACGATAAAATGTTTAGGAGAACTATATGAGAATTAACAAATATTTAAGTGAAGCGGGCATCGTGTCTCGTCGTGGTGCTGATAAATGGGTCGAAGAAGGTAAAGTAACAATCAATGGCGTACTTGCTACTGTAGGCAGCCAAGTAGAAGCGGGCGATATTGTTTGTGTGGATGGCAAAGAGGTAAAAAAAGAAGAGCAACTGGTGTATATTGCCTTAAACAAACCAGTTGGTATTACAAGTACAACAGAGCGTCATATCAAAGGAAATGTCGTTGATTTTATCAATCATCCTCTACGCATTTTCCATATTGGTCGACTGGATAAGGAATCAGAAGGATTATTATTAATGACCAATGATGGCGATATTGTAAATAAAATTTTACGTGCAGAAAACCACCATGAAAAAGAATATATCGTACAGGTTGATAAGCCGATTACAGAACAATTTATTAAAAAGATGGCTGCTGGTGTTGATATTTTAGATACAACGACATTACCTTGCTACGTTGAAAAAATTTCAGATAAAGTGTTTAAAATTATTTTAGAGCAAGGCTTAAATCGCCAAATACGCCGTATGTGTTCAGCACTAGGCTATTCCGTTAAACGATTACAACGTATACGCATTATGAATATTAAGCTTGGCAATTTAAAGGTTGGTCAATGGCGCGATTTAACTGATAAAGAGCGAGCAGAATTATTTAAACTACTTCATTACACAGTAAAATAAAGCAATTGGGGGATTGGGAAAGATGCTTTCTATTCAAAGTACTGAACAACTTACGGGTGTACGAATAAGCGGTGACTTTTGGGATTTAGATGCCCTTATTCAAGCGATTTATCAAGTAACTGGCGATGAAAATAAATACTACGATTACCAAGGTGCGCGACTTCGCATTCTTGGTATTTGCCGTAATCTCCGTCAAGCAATGCACGGTGAGCATCAGCTTGAATTCGTGAGCAATGGACTGAACAAAAGTATACTTTCTCGACATGAAACGATTTTTCCAACTAAAAATGTCTACTACGGGACAGAAGTACTGTGGCCGGAGCTTCTTTTTACAGCCATTGCTTTAAACGATTTCATTCGCTTACATCAGGAATTGATTGATTCTTCCGATTGGAATGGTGATGTGGCATCGATTCGTAAATTCCAAGCAGCGGTTGCTGACTGTTTGGAGCAAGAGCTTACAGAAGATGAATTTTTAGTATTTTTAAGGATGATTCATTCTAAAAGCCCTTTAACCTTCCGCTATGCTACGCAGTATGTAGATGTACTAAATTTAGAATACATAGATTTAAATACGCAAACACGCAAAGCGCATTTAGCCTCCTTTGCGCTTCGTTTAATGTTAGAGGATGAGGAATATGTTGCACTTAAATCGCAACTAATAGAAGTTGCCAGTACGACAAAAAAAGCGCTACACGAAATTCCAATCAATGCAAGCTACCCTGAAGAAATTTTATGGTAATGGAAAGAGGGCTGGCACAAAAAGAGAAAAGTGGCTGGGACATAACAAAAAAATTTAAGGAACAGCGGAAAGGTGTTCATAAATTTTTGCTATTTGAAAAACTTAGCTATTCTTGCTTTTGCAATAAATAAAACATTAGAAGGGTTCACTAGTTGTTGGTAGCGGAGGTGGTGACTCCTGCGGGAACAGCACACAATGTAAGACGCAACAGACCGCGCGTTAGCGAGGGTTGCGGCTTACTGTGCTGAGCGGAAAGCACCGCCGTAGCGGACAATAACGGCGTAGCAATAAAAGGTGTTAGATTGACTGCCATCAATCTAACACCTTTTCTCTTTTTTACTGTGCAGTCGCTTTCTGCGGTCTACCTAGTGCTCTTTGCTAAACTCTTTGTGACTATTTAATCGTCTCGTAAGCCATTTTACGAATAACCGCTTCATGTTGCGGATAATCAGCTAAAAGCTCATTTTGTGTAAATAGCTCAAAGTCCTCAAAATCAAAGCCTGGTGCTACCATGCAGCCTACTAAACTAAATGTATTGGCATCCTCTACAGACGAACCGAAAATTGTATTTTTCGGCACCGCTACCTGTGGCACCTCACCCGCTTCTATATTTAAGCCTAATTTTTTTGCCTCATATGTACCATCAGGGTAAATCATATGTACCGTTAATGGGCTACCTGCATGATAATACCAAAGCTCATCTGATTTTAAGCGATGTAAATGAGAGATATCTTGCGAACGTAATAAAAAATAAATGCTCGTATAAATCGGTCGTTCTACATCTCTTACAGCTATTTCCTCTGTCGATTTAAACGTGGAAATATAGTATCCTCCCTCAGGATGTTGTGCTAATGCTAGTTTTTCAATAAAGTATTGTGCTGAATAGTGCATGCTAACCTCACTCCTTTTTCCCACCTTACCAAAAAAGAAAGGTTCCGCGCTACTTCCATCTATTATTGTCGTTCTACAACATGAAAAAGGGTATCTCGAATCCATTTCGAGACACCCCTTCCGATTACATACCACCTAAATATGCTGCTTTTACTTGTTCACTTTCTTGTAACTCTTTCGCTGTACCCGATAATACAATGCGTCCTGTTTCAAGTACGTATGCGCGGTCAGCTACCGATAATGCCATATTGGCATTCTGCTCTACTAGCAATACCGTTGTACCTTCTTTATTCACTTGTTCAATAATATTGAAGATATTTTTTACCATAAGCGGTGCAAGCCCCATTGAAGGCTCATCCATTAACAACAATTTTGGTTTTGCCATTAATGCACGACCCATCGCCAGCATTTGTTGCTCACCACCAGATAATGTGCCTGATTGCTGTTTACGACGCTCCAGTAGACGCGGGAATAACTCAAAGACATGATCCATATCTTTCTTTATGCCAGCCTTATCGTTACGCAAGTATGCGCCAAGCTCAAGGTTTTCCTCTACTGACATATTAGCGAATACACGGCGACCTTCAGGCACATGTGAAATACCTGATTTTACAATGGTTTGCGCAGCCTTACCTGCAATCGAGAAACCCTCATATTCAAGGATGCCCCCTTTAGGTTTTAATAAGCCTGACAAGGTTTTTAATAATGTACTTTTACCAGCACCATTGGCACCGATTAATGTGACAATTTCCCCTTCGTTAACTTCTAAAGAGACGCCTTTCAATGCTTGAATATTTCCATAGAATACATCAATATTTTGTACTTTTAGCATTAGCTGATAACCTCCTCACCAAGGTACGCTTCAATTACCTTTGGATTGTTGCGAATTTCTTCTGGTGTCCCATCAGCGATTAATTGCCCGTGGTCGAGGACGTAAATTCGTTCACATATCCCCATTACTAAGCTCATATCGTGCTCAATTAGTAGAATCGTTAATCCAAACTCTTTACGGATAAACGCAATTAGTTCCATTAAGTCGTGTGTTTCTTGTGGATTCATCCCAGCCGCTGGTTCATCGAGTAACAATAGCTTTGGATTTGCCGCTAATGCACGTGCAATCTCCAGACGACGTTGCATACCATACGGAAGGTTTTTTGCTAACTCATTCTTATAAATATCTAAACCAAATATTTTTAAGAATTCCGTTGATTGCTGTTCCATTGCCGCTTCACCTTTAAAGTGACTTGGCAAACGGAAAATAGATGACCACATCGAGTGTTTTGCTAAAGAATGGTTCGCTACTTTTACATTATCTAATACAGATAGTTCTTTAAAGAGACGAATATTTTGGAACGTACGGCTAATACCTTTTTGCGTTACTTGATAGGGTGCAAGGCCATTTAACTTTGATCCGTTAAATGTAATCGTTCCTTCAGTCGGCGTATACACACCAGTTAGCATATTAAAACTTGTTGTTTTACCTGCACCATTTGGCCCGATAAGCCCTACTAATTCACCTTGATTTAGGTACATATTAACGCCCTGTACCGCCTTTAAACCACCGAATTGAATACCCATGTTTTCTACTTTGATAAGAAGGTTTCCAGTCATTATTTTGTACCTCCTTTTTTACCAAACTTAAATAAATGCGTAATTTCCTTTGTCCCCATTAAACCGGTTGGACGGTATAGCATAACAATGATTAATACTAAGCTGTAAATGATCATGCGCGTTTCTGGGAAGTTCGCTAAGTATGTTGAAATCAACGTTAAAAATACTGCTGCAATAACAGAACCTGACAGACTTCCTAAGCCACCAAGAACAACGTAAATTAATATATCAAATGATTTTAAGAAACCGAACGTAGTCGGTTGAATAATGTAGAAGTTATGTGCAAAAATAGCCCCTGCAAGACCGGCAAAGAAAGAGCCAATCGCGAATGCTACAACTTTATAGTAAGTTGTATTAATACCCATGGCATCCGCAGCGATTTCATCTTCTCGAATCGAAATACAAGCACGTCCATGACGAGAATTTGTAAAGTTTGAAATCACTAAAATCGTTAATACAACACCTACGAATGCATATGTCCAATTCGATAAATATTTCACTTGCATCCCCGCTGCCCCACCGACGTAATCCGTATTTAAAAAGACAATACGAATAATCTCAGCAAAGCCTAGTGTTGCAATGGCTAAATAATCTCCTTTTAAACGTAGCGTTGGAATACCTACGATTAATCCAGCTACTGCTGCTGCAAGCGCCCCTAGGAAAATAGCTAACGGGAACGGCAGCATTAGCTTTGTTGTAATAATAGCTGAAATATAAGCACCAACTGCAAGGAAACCGGCATGTCCAATAGAGAATTGCCCCGTAACCCCGATAACGATGTGCAAGCTGACAGCTAGCATAATGTTAATGCACATGGTGATTAACATATTTTTATAGTACAAGTCAATTACTTCTGTTGTAATAAGTGCCTGAACAACCACATAGATGACTAGCGCTAATACTGCATAGCCCCAGAAAACTTTAGACTTCTTCATCATTACCGCTCACCTACACTTTCTCGCGGGCGTTTTTACCGAAGATACCCGATGGTCTGAAAATCAAGATTAAAATTAAAATGACAAATGCTGCTGCATCACGCCATAAAGAGAATCCAAGTGCACTTACAAACGATTCCACGACACCTAGTAACATGCCGCCAACCATTGCCCCCGGAATAATACCAATACCACCAAGAACCGCAGCGATGAACGCTTTAACCCCTGGAATAACACCCATTAACGGGTCAATTTTTGTATAATACACACCGAAGATTACACCTGCAGCTCCAGCTAATGCAGAACCTATAGCAAATGTTGCTGAAATGGTATTATCTACGTTAATCCCCATTAGACGTGCCGCATCTGCATCATGTGATACTGCGCGCATCGCCTTGCCAATTTTTGTTTTATGTACGATGAATTGTAAAAGAATCATCAGTACGATAGAGACAGATAAAATTAATATAGATGTACTGCTAATTTGAACACCAAAGACATCAAATGTTGTATTTTTAATGACTTCAGGATATGCTGCAGGCTGTGCCCCTCTGAAGAAAATTGTCGTATATTCGATTAATAGCGACACCCCGATTGCTGTAATTAAAGCAGCAATACGCGTCGCATTTCGTAACCGTTTATATGCTATACGTTCTATTAACACACCAAAAATTGCGCAAACTGCCATTGCTAATAATAATGCTGGTAAAAAGCCCAGCTCCCATTTAGCAATTGCGTAAAAGCCAATAAATGCCCCAATCATGAAAACATCACCGTGGGCGAAGTTAATGAGCTTAATAATACCGTATACCATCGTATACCCTAACGCTATTAACGCGTAGATACTACCTAGTGAAATACCATTCACAAGCTGTTGTATCCATTCCATGAGCGTTCACTCCTTTATTATTTTTTAAAGCATGCAAAAATGGGACCTATTTCTACATAGTGAAAGTGAATGCAGAAAAACTCGTGTCCCTCATAAAAAGTATTTCCGATTCCTTATGCTAGAATCTATGCTTTTTTTATTAGTCTAGTTGTCTATGAAAAAATAAAAGAGAAGGCAGGTTGCCCGCCTCCCCCTTGCTTAAAAATTAAGGATTAACTTTAGAGTTGAACACTTGTTTACCGTCTTTAAATTCAAGAACTGTTGCTGTTTTAATTGGGTTATGGTTTTCGTCAACTGAGAAAGTACCTGTTACTAAAGAAAGATCCTTTGTTTCAGCTAATGCCTTTTTAATTGCTTCACCGTCAGTAGACCCTGCACGTTTAATTGCATCTGCAATGTAGTAAACCGTATCATAGCCAAGTGCATTAAATGCATCCGGTGCTTTATCGCCATTAGCAGCTTTAAATGCTTTTACAAAGTCTTGAATTTTTTGATCTGGGTCTTCTGCAGAATAGTGGTTTGTGATGTACGTATTATTCAGTGCATCTGCGCCCGCTAACTCAACTAAAGTTGGCGAATCCCAACCATCTGCTCCCATAAGTGGCACTGTAATGCCCATTTCACGTGCTTGTTTAACAATTAGACCCACTTCTTCATAATATCCAGGGATAAAGATGAAGTCAGGATTTGATGATTTGATGTTTGTTAATTGCGTACGGAAATCTGTATCTTTCGCAACATAAGCTTCTTCTTTCACAACTTTTCCGCCATTTTCAGCAATCGTATCTTTAAATGACTTTGCTAATCCTTTTGCATAGTCAGAAGCGTTATCAGCAAAAATGGCTACGTTTTTCGCTTTCAGCTCACCCGTTGCAAAGTTTGCTGCGACAATCCCTTGGAATGGGTCAATAAAGCATGTACGGAACGCATATTCATTAACGCTTCCGTCATCATTTACTGTTACGTTTGGTGCTGTAGCAGCTGCACCAACTAAAGGAATTTTGTTATCATTTGCAATTTGAACTGTTGCAATGGTGTTACCAGAAGTTGCTGGAGACATCATCGCTACTACTTTATCTTGCGTTGCTAGTTTAATAGCCGCTGCTGTTGCCTCTGAGTTTTCTGATTTGTTATCTACTTTAATAAGCTCAATCTTCTTGCCATCAATACCGCCTGCATCGTTAATTTCTTTAACAGCTAACTCCGCACCTAATCCGATTGAAGAACCGTAAGAAGCTACGTTACCTGAAAGCTCCAAGTTTGCACCGATTTTAATTGTATCGCCATCTTTTGAGCCGCCTGATGATGAGCCGCCTCCCGAACTTGTATCACTATCTCCAGCACCGCAACCTGCCAGTACGCCTGCAAGAAGTGAAGAAGCTACTAGAAGTGAACCGAACTTTTTAAGCTTGTTGTTCTCTTTCATAATTTAATTCCCCCTGAAAATTCTCAAATATTAGATATTTCTGATAATTATAAACAATCTAAGGCTAATCCTCAATAGCAAAAATAATTATTTATAACTATCTAATTTTGAAGCTAGATAATATTCAATTAAGCCTTTTACATTGTAAAACATTCTTTATATTTAGTCTAGAGTGATTTTTCAGTATAATTAGTTATTTGTGAATTATCTATCAATTGTTGGTATAAATTTAGTAGAAAGCTATCATCCTTATTTTTTCGACGTTAGAAAAATAACGTCCATTTTGCAAAAATTGCTTTCCTTTTATAGTTTAACGGCTTATTTTTTTTTCAAAAAAACGCCTACCAGTACGCCATACAAAATATGACCAACAAGCCACCAACTAAATGCGTAGAAATCTGTAAAGTTCGGTGTTCGTGTTGAGAAGGTTGTTGTAGGAAACAACATACATCCTATAATCATTTGAAGTATGATACTATTTCTCATTAACGTACCATTATTCCACTTATACTTGTTTCGAAGGGTATATAATATGGCTGTTATGAACCACGAAATCACGAGATGGAAGGAAAATTCAATCACTTCTGGAAATCGATAATTTTTTAAAATCGGTATATAATCGACATTTAACAGTAATGTATAAACGCGGCTTCCTGTTAGATTTTCAACAACTTTAAAGAAAATACCAAATAAGCAACCTGCAACTAAGGATGCTAGCATTACTTGACGTTTGAATAGTGTTTTCATAATGTCCTCCTTGCTTTAATCCAACTTCTACTTACTTGTGCTAACGTATATTTTTAAACTATAAAAGGATGATTCAAAATGAATAAAAAAATAATTGTATTATTTCGTAATGATTTACGACTAGATGATCACCCCGCGCTCTGGCATGCAGCTAAATTAGGGGTCATTTTACCGGTTTATATTCATAATGAGCAATTTTCAAAGTGCAATACCGCTCAAAGTTTTTGGACGTACTATTCACTTCAGAATCTACAAGCGACACTTGATGACTATGACATGCAACTGATTTTACGAAAGGGTGAAGTCATTTCAGAAGTACTACAGTTAGCTTTAGATACTGAAGCAGACGCTGTGTATTTTAACGAGCGTTTTCTTCCAACTGAACGAAATGAAGATGAGCAGCTAACCAATATATTACAGGCTAATAATATTGAAGTAAAAGCATTCTATGGTGATGCATTATTCAACTTATCGAACATTCAAAATCAACAAAACAAGCCTTATGCCATTTTTACATCATTTTATAAGCGTTGTTTGCAGGAGCCCGTACGTCAACCGCTTGGTCAACCGACTAATATTAGAGCTTTTCCTACGAAGGTATCATCTCTAGCGTTAGAGCAATTGCAATTACTTCATGGTAATTGGTACCACAAGTTTCACCATTATTGGAAACCTGGGATAGATGGGGCAATGGAGCAGTGGGAGCTTTTCGTAGAACAAAGTTTATTTGACTACCACGATAAGCGAGATTACCCAGCCAAAGAAACCATTTCTAAAATGTCTCCATTTCTTGCAGTGGGGAACATTAGCATTCGCTTTCTTTGGGCAACATGCCAAGAGCTAATAGAAGATGAGGACAACACAATATTTAGTCAGCAGATAGAAAGCTTTTTAAGACAACTTATATGGCGAGAGTTTTCGATTTATCAACTATTGAACTATCCTACATTTTCTACTGATTCATTACGCAGTAATTTTCAACATTTTGGGTGGGAGCCTCATTCCATTCGTCTTGATGCATGGAAAACTGGACAAACTGGTTATCCTCTTGTTGATGCAGGGATGCGTGAGCTTTGGGAAACCGGCTATATGCATAACCGTGTAAGAATGGTTGTTGCATCTTTTCTAGTCAAACACTTATTACAACCTTGGCAAGAAGGTTATGCATGGTTTGAGCATACGCTTGTCGACTTTAATGCAGCAAATAATGCTATGGGTTGGCAATGGGTCAGCGGTACGGGTATCGACTCCGCTCCTTATTTCCGTATCTTCAACCCTTCGTTACAAGGAGAGAAATTTGATACAGATGGTGCTTATATAAAAAAATGGGTGCCCGAATTAGCACTTCTCCCTGCAAAGTATATACACGCTCCACAAACAGCACCAACGGCCATCTTGGAACAAGCCGGAATTACATTAGGTGATACCTATCCATTGCCCATCGTGGATCATAAAACAGCACGAGCCCGTGCATTAGAACGATACAACGCTATAAAAAAAGCTTAGAGCTACTCGTGCTCTAAGCGTCGAATGAAAGTGATTAAAAATAAACAATAAACATCATGTTTGCCATACTCTGCAAGAATAACCCGTGCGGAAAATCCATTTTTGTAGCGTCCGAAAGAGAACTTCTTGCACGGAAATTACTTTATTGCAAACACGCAAAGGCGTTCATTTATATTTGTTTCGTGTTCTAGATGCACCTCATGTATCAACTCAAAAGGGGTACCATGATGTAAAAACTGCAAATAATCGTACGGCGGATAGTATAAAATAATATGGATTTCGCGCATCTGTTGCTCATAAGACTTCCATATATTATGAATAACCGTACGAAATATATTAATGGAAAATGGATTAAAAAAGAAAAAAACATTATCACTTGGTTGTATGTTATAGTTTTCCGCAATTGTATGAACAAAAGAAATGTTCGCTTGTGAATCCTTTTTTCGGCAATAACTTTCCTTATTATGCTCTGCCTCTTTATAAAAACCTGCGTCCATTTCAACTCCAATTGTCGGAATGTGAAATTTATGATGAATATAAATAGGAACCCTGCCTTTCCCACAGCCCATATCAATAAAAACTGGATTTTTTGGCATCTCATATTGGGAAAATAATTGTTCTAAGCCTGTATATGGAGTTGGCTCGTAGCGATGGTAGTGAGCCAATTTAGGAAATCCATATTGTTCACCGACCGTATTAATGTGCAAAAATTTATCAAATTGTTGTTCATTCATCCGTTAGATACTCCTCGAAAAAAAAGAATGCTTTATTTTAGCATGTAAAAAACCAAACACGATATCCAAAAAATTTGGATATCGTGTATTTTATCGCTTCATCTTCTACCACTAATATTTTTATCATCACTTTCTCACCTCGCCAATGGCTTGTTGATTTTTTATGATAGCATTTATTTATGTCAACTAAATGTCAGCACGCACCACAAAAGAACACTAGGTATGTATATTTGAAAACAAGATGGTAACGATAGTTATAGAATGCCTACAACTACCTGGTTGAGCTATAATAGAGATAAAGTCGAATATTAGTCGTTCGAAATATCGTTTTCCTTTGCAATTTTGTTGACAATGACTTCCTAGGACACTTATCATTGATTGCGAATGATAATCATTGATAATTCATTCGATTTTGCTTTAATCTATCTTCAATAAAATGATTAGGGGGTATTAGTATGATTATTGTTACAAATCGTATTCAAGTAAAGCCTGGCTTTGCTGCGAAAATGGCACCAAACTTTACGAAGCCAGGTCCTCTGCAACAGTTTGAAGGCTTCCACAAAGTAGAGGTATTAATTTCTACAGATGATCCTACATATGACGAAATGAGCGTTAATATGTACTGGGAATCGAAAGAGCATTTCCAAGCTTGGCGTAATAGCGATGCTTTTGCGGCGGCGCATCACCGTCCTGAACCTGGCTCTGAAGGCGCAAAACCTGAGAACAGCCCAATTATCGGCAGTAAAATTGTCGTTGCTGAGCTGGCTTCTTCTATCGAAGCACAACGTTAAAAACAAATTGTAAACCTATTTAAATTATCTTCTGATTCTATCTAAAAAACCATGCATATTTCTAGAAAATATGCATGGTTTTTTCTTTGGTGTCAGGCACCCAAACAATTCTCAAACAATTCTTAGTCATTGAAACACTACTACTAAGAAATAACCGACGATTGATAAACATACCGAACCAATCAGTCCTGCGATAAAGGCTTTAATGCCTAATTGCTTAAATGTTTTCATTTCTACATTTAATCCTAAGCCTGCCATCGCCATAGCAATTAAAATATATGCGCAATTCACGACTGTTTGTGCAACTGCTGGTGGTACTATTCCTAACGAATTAATAGCGCTCATAACTAAAAAACCAAGAATAAACCAAGGAATTATAGATAACGAAAATGCTTTGCTTCCTTGTTCTTTGTTTCTTCTTTGATACATAATCCCGATTACAATCGCTACTGGTACAAGCAATGCGACGCGTGTTAATTTTACAATGACCGCCATATCCACAGCCTCATCGCCACCTGCGGCCGCTGCTGCAATAACGTGAGCTATTTCATGCAATGTACCTCCTGCAAAAATGCCATATTGTGTCGGTGTTAAGCCAATAAGTGAATACACCACTGTATAAATAAGTGTAAATACTGTGCCAAGCAAGGCGACAATCGCTGCACCTACAGCGGTTTCCTTTTCATTCGCCTTAATTTGAGGGGCAATCGCCACAACAGCCGCAGCTCCACAAATAGCTGTTCCACAAGCCGTTAAAATGCCGAGCTTTTTATCGACATGAAGTACCTTCGTTAACCAGTAAACGACAAAGAGGGCAAATACTAAATTGAGAAAGGCAATCAAAAAGACGCTCGCTCCTGCATGATAAATATCAGCTAAATTCAAGCGCATCCCCAGCAAAATAATACCTAGTCGCAATAGTTTTTTACTCGAAAAAGATATACCCGTTTGCCAGACATCAGGTACAGTAAATGTTGCTCGCCATACCATCCCAAGTATGATTGCTATTACAAGCTGGCCCAATATTGAGAAAAAAGGAAATGTCGAAATATACTTAGCCACTAAGGCAAGACCTAATGTCAATATAATCCCCTTGATAAATGGTGGCGCTAGTAAATTCTTTATCCCCTGTTGTTGATTCATGCTGTCCACTTCTTTCATTCTTGATGATTATACTTTATAAAAAAGTTAATCATCAGTAAAATACATATATATAATTACAATTATTAATTTTTCTAATAATAAGGGGGGATACGATGCAATACGATGCGTTAAAAACGTTCGTTACATTAGTTGAAATCAATAACTTTACGAAGGCCTCAGAAATTCTCCATATTTCTCAACCTAGTGTCAGTTTGCATATTAAAAACCTTGAACAAACGTTGCAGACTACTTTATTTATCCGCTCGCCAAAGTCTGTGCAAATCACACCAACTGGTGAGATTTTATATAAGCGTGCCAAACAAATTATGGCTATTGCTGAGGCAGCGAAGGAAGATATATTAGCTTATCACCATTCGATTCAAGGCACGCTCGTAATAGGGGCTAGCTTTACAATTGGAGAAAATATATTGCCTGCCATGTTGTCGAAACTTCAGCACAAATTCCCTCAATTAGAGCTACAAGTTATTATTGGCAATACCGATGAAATTATTCGATTTACTAAACTATTACAAGTAGATATAGGGCTTATTGAAGGTCAGGCACATGACAATGAGCTTATTATTCAACCTTTTATGGAAGATGAGTTATTTATAGTTAGCGCAAACGACCACCCCCTTGTTCAACAATCTGCTATCACGATTCCACAATTACAACGGCAACATTGGGTTGCACGTGAAGTTGGTTCAGGTACACGTAATTATTTAGACCATCTATTTAGAACAAACGGTCTTCAAGTGCAATCACTCTTAACCATTAGTAGCAACCAAGGTGTGAAAGAAAGTGTGATTGAAGGACTAGGCCTTTCTTTACTATCTGGCAGTGTAATTGAGCGCGACCTTCGAAATGGTGATCTTGCTATTTTGCCACTTGCTGAACAACGATTTATCCGGACATTTTCCTATTTACACTCTCCTACAATGAAAAACAAACGAAATGTCGATGCACTGATTGAATTGATTACAACGAAAAGCGAAGCATAAAAAAAGGCTTAGCAGGCTATCATCTAGTCGCTAAGCTTATTTTAAAGTTCGGGGGTTTATCTGCTTCCGAGCTTGTTTACGTTCAATAATCTCGATAAATTTTGTAGCAGCACGGGACAATGGAACACTTTTTAAATAACACATCCCAATACTACGATTTGGAATGCTTTCTACAAGTGGCAATTCATAAAGTAGCCCTCGTTGTAAATAATCCTTTGAAAATTCCTTTGTTACACACGCGATTCCTAAATTACTACGTGCAAATTCAAGCACTAAATCATGTGAACCGAGCTCAAACTCTGGTGCAATTTGAATACCTTTTGACATTAAATAAGTTTCAACATAGTTTCTCGAGTTCGATTTCTTCTCAAGAAAAATAAGGGGGAACTTTAATAAATCCGCAAAACTTAAGCTCTTTGACTTGAGCGTTTTATATTTCTCTCCACAGACGAAAATATCTTGAACTTCCGTGCACGCGGTTAATTGTAAACTGACATCTTCTATTGGGAAATTGCAAAGCCCGACATCAGCCTCACCAGATTTTATAAAGTTACATATTTCCGAAGTAGTGCCATTTAACATTTGCAATTTTATATTTGGATACATCGTATGAAAAGACTCAAGATATGGCATTAAAAAGAAGCGTGAAATTGTATCTCCTACCCCTATTTTCAATTGGCCTGTCGTTAAATTTTTAAATTCTAGTAGCTTTTCTTCCCCAGCATCTAAAAGACCTAATGCCGAATTAGTATATTCAAATAGCAACTTTCCTTCTGTCGTTAATGTGACGCCCTTTGGTGTTCGGTTGAAGAGTCTAGTGCCTAGCTCCCCTTCGAGCTGCATCATGGCTTGGCTAACTGCGGGTTGTGTCATAAATAAATCTTTAGCCGCCCTAGAAAAGCTACTATTTTTTGCAACGATACTAAAAACACGATATAAATCTAATTTCCCTATCATATAAGCTCTCCTTATAGCTATTATTTAAACTATTAATTTTACTTATATCATTAACTGAGCGTATAGTAAAATCATATTGGTTTTATTCATCTCATTAAAAATTAACATATAGCTATTTATAAGGAGAGATTATTTTGGAACGTGTAGTTGGAACAGTGGTAAGAGGTCTTCGTGGTCCGATTATTAACGAAGGCGATAACATCGAACAAATCGTTGTCGATACAGTGCTAAACGCTGCTAAAGTGGAAGGCTATTCAATTGAGGATCGAGATATTGTGACAGTAACAGAATCTGTTGTAGCACGTGCACAAGGTAACTATGCATCAATCGATGACATTGCAACGGATGTAGCAGCTAAGTTTGGTGATGATACGGTTGGTGTAATCTTCCCAATTTTAAGCCGTAATCGCTTTGCAAACTGCTTACGTGGTATTGCGAAAGGGGTAAAAAAAGTCGTTTTAATGCTAAGCTACCCATCGGATGAAGTTGGCAACCACTTAGTTGATATCGACGAACTAGATGTTAAAGGTATTAATCCTTGGACTGATACATTAACAGAAGCTGAGTTCCGCGAGCATTTCGGCTATAAAAAACACACATTTACAGGTGTAGATTATATTGAATATTACAAAGAATTAATTGAAGCTGAAGGTGCTGCTTGTGAAGTCATCTTCTCAAATAATCCAAAAACAATTTTAGCCTATACAAAAAGTGTACTAACATGCGATATTCACACTCGCTTCCGTACAAAACGTATTTTAACAACGAATGGTGCTGAAAAGGTATTTTCATTAGATAATATTTTAGCTGAATCTATTAATGGTTCTGGCTTTAATGCAGAATACGGTCTACTTGGCTCAAACAAAGCAACTGAGGAAAGTGTAAAACTATTCCCACATACGTGCCAACCAATCGTTGATGGCATCCAAGCAAAAATCAAAGAAGCTACTGGTAAAACAGTAGAGGTAATGGTTTATGGAGATGGTGCATTCAAAGATCCAGTGGGTAAAATTTGGGAGCTTGCTGACCCTGTTGTATCACCTGCCTACACTGCAGGCTTAGACGGTACACCGAATGAAGTAAAATTAAAATACTTAGCAGATAATGATTTTGCTGATCTTCGCGGAGAAGAATTAAAAACAGCTATCTCTGAATATATTCAAAATAAAGACGAAGATTTAACTGGTCAAATGGCTGCTCAAGGTACAACACCTCGTAAATTAACAGACTTAATCGGTTCTCTTTCTGACCTAACTTCAGGCTCAGGCGATAAAGGAACACCAATGATTTATATTCAAGGTTATTTTGATAACTATACAAAATAATACGCGATAACAACGATAAACACCCGCCTGCATAAGGTGGGTGTTTATTTTTGTAGATAGTTACTGCCGTTGATTTCCGCTGCGGGCGCTTTCCGCGGGCGTCTCCATACTTCACTCCAATTAACTACTAGATACTTTACACCAATACACTCAAACACCCACCCACACTGGTGATGGTTTTAAGGGCATAATGTCCGTGCGATTTTTTCAAAATAGCGAACACCATAAATCAAGGCATCCTCATCAATTTTAAAGCGAGGGTGATGCAAAGGATAGGCTTCACCAAAATCCTCATTATGAACCCCTATATACTGCATTGAAGAAGGAACAATCTCAGAAAAATCGGCAAAATCTTCTGTTCCAAACATTGGTGCCGGTAATTCCTGTACACCTTCTGCGCCTACAATATCCCCCGCTATTTGACGCGATAAAGCTGTAAGCTCCTTGTCATTGGTTACAGAAGGACAACCAAGCTCCCATTTAATATCTACCGTAGCACCGTGCATCGACGCTATACCTTTTACAATTTTCTCTAAATGATGACGAGCCTCGACACGTACTGTCGCATCAAGTGAACGAATTGTACCACCAAGCTCTGCTGTATCCGCAATTATATTTAAGGCTGTGCCACAATGAAATTTTGCTACCGTTAAAACTGGGGCATGAATGCTTGGTACTTTGCGCGACACAATAGTTTGCAATGCCACAACCATTTCTGACCCAATCAATAACGGATCAATTGCAACCTCTGGTGTCGAAGCATGTCCACCTCGACCGTAAATCTTAATCTCAAAATCATCTGCAGCTGCCGTAAACTTTCCATCCTTCATGGCAAATTGACCGACTTGATAATCAGGGCTTACATGTAATGCAAATGCATAATCTACATTATCCGCAACACCTAATGATACAAGTTGAGCAGCTCCCCCTGGCGTTACCTCCTCTGCATGCTGGAAAATAAAACGGATTTCACCATTGAAATCTGTTCCCCGCTCAGCTAATACTTTCGCAGCACCTAATAACATCGCTGGGTGTGCATCATGTCCACAAGCATGCATCACACCTGGATTTTTTGATTTAAATGGCAAATCAGTCTCTTCTTCAATTGGCAATGCATCAATATCTGCACGCAATAAAATCGTATGACCATGCCCCTCCGTCTTCATCCCTTTTAAGCATGCATAGACACTTGTTTCTGTTAAGCGTTTTACTTCTAAATGCGGGAATGTTATTAATTGCTCATAAATATACTGTGCTGTTTGATGCTCTTGATGTGATAATTCAGGATACATATGTAAGTGCTGTCTCCAAGCAATGACCTGTTGCTGTAAGTCTTTTGTTTCTATCATTTGTAAATCCTCCTATCATTCTACTAAGTTAAAACGGTCCATAATTCATAACGTGTGCAATAATTAATAACATAATGGCTAACGTCGTTTGAATAACGAAGTATGGGAAAACCCATTTAAACCATTTGGAAAATGGAATGCCTGCGATTGCTAAACCTGCTAACAAAACACCACTTGTAGGAATCACCATATTTGAAATACCATCTCCAAACTGGAAAGCCAATACGGCTGTCTGTCTTGTTACGCCAATTAAATCAGCTAACGGTGTCATAATGGGCATTGTTAAAGCAGCTTGTCCACTACCTGATGGAACTAAGAAATTTAAACACAGTTGTAGTAAGAACATACCTACTGCATTAATAGAAGCAGGTAATACACTGACTGCATTCGCTACAAAATGTAAAATTGTATCAATTAAGCCACCCGATGTCGTAATAACGAGGATTGTTTGAGCAAAGCCAATAATTAAAGCGCCCTCCACCATATCTCTAGCTCCTGAAATAAAGCCTTCAGCCATTTGATTTGGACTCATTTTACAAATTACTGACATAATGATACTGCTTAATAAGAATACGCCACCAATTTCACTGATATACCATTGAAACTTAATAACCCCGACAATTAATGCAACAAAATTCGCTAACAACACAAGCAAAGCCAATAAATGACGACCACTCATTTTAAAGTCTAACGATAGTTCCACAGTATCTTCTCTCTTAAACTTTCCATAGATTCCTTTCGCTGGATCTTCTTTCACTTTTTTTGCGTGTCGAATAATATAAATTACTGTTAAAAGATAAAAAACAACAAATACAATAATGCGATAAGACATGCCTGAATATATTGGCAGTTCAGCTATCGTTTGAGCAACGCCGATGTTAAATGGATTGGTAATGCCCGATGTAAAGCCAGTTGCTAATGTCCCTAGCATGACAATTGCAAATCCTGTAATGGCGTCCATTCCAAGAGCCATCGTTAATGGAATAATGATGGAAATATATACAAGTGTATCCTCTGCTGAACCGATTAATGTTCCTAAACTAGCAAAGATTAATATCAGAATCGGAATTAACACGTACTCCTTCTTACCAAACTTAGAAGCCATTACTTTAATAAATGAATCAATTGCTCCCGTCTTTTGCATAATACCAAGTGCGCCCCCAAATAAAAAAACAAATAAAATAATAGAAGCGCCTTCTAGCATCCCTAAATGGACACTATTGAATATTTCAAGGAAACCGACTGGACTCGAATCTATATAGTGAAATGATTCAGGGTCTACAACCATACGTCCGTTTATCTCAACTCGATCATACTGACCAGCTGGAATAATATACGTAAGGACACTCATAACTAAAATAATAATAAACATTAAAACAAACGCATTAATCCCCTTGATTTTCGGCTCTTCAATATTCTGATTCTCTTGTAGATTTGCCATCCTCTCTCCCCTTTGCATTCTTAGTCAAAATCTTAAAGTAGTAACTTGTTACAAATAAAACCCACTACACGCATCTTTCCACTATACGGAAATTAATTCCGATAAACGGAAATATATTAGTAAAAATATAAAAAAAGAAAACTTAAATGTCAATATTTTTTGATAATTCTGTTTAATAAAAAATTGAAATTTCATACATTATCTAGCGAAAATCTACTTGTTCATCCTCTTTTCAACAAACAGCGCTCAAAAATCAGCAACAAAAAAAGACTGTCCCATTTATCAGAACAGTCTCTTTAAAGATCAATCTCAATACTTTACCTTCTTAACCTATATTTTAAGTAGATTGATATGACGAATAAACTAATAAAAAAAGAATCAATCATTCTTACAACAAGAATGCCATAATTGAAAATTGGCACATAGTCTATGGCATACCAAATAAGCACCACGAAAGAGGTCATTATGAATAAAGATGACCAATAAATAATTTTATGTGTAACACCAACAGTAGCATTTCTATGTCTCTGAGATAATGCTCTGAAATACATATAACCAAATATCAAAATGAATCCCAGTAATGTACTACCATGTTGCAAAAACTTATACAAAGGTAGATCAAAACCATAAATACGATAGATTTTAGTAAATACTGTAGGGAAAGTAAGCACCATATAACCATTTATATGTGTAAAGGAATCCCATACGACATGAGTAAGCATGCCAAACAAGGCAGAATAAATAAACACGACTAATTTCAACAATTTATTGGAATCTACTCTATTTGTATAAGTATCTTGTAGTATATTAGGCAAATAATGAACGAAGGTTTGGTGTATAAAGAAATGATAGATAAAGTAGATGCAAGCTACTAACGGTAGATTGAACGTAATAAACCCCATAAAAGTATGACCTATTTCACCCTTAGGTTGGCCTCTTAGAAAATACTCAAAGTCTGGCGCCATACTACCTATAACCATTGCAGAAAAATGAATATACTTACTTTTTCTTGAGAACGGTAATACGGCAGCGGGATGTGCAAAAGTGAGTGGCATTGTTGTAAACCCCTTTTTGAAAATTTAGCTTTTGCTGTAAGTTCTCAAAAACTTTCCGAATGAAACTGTTGCTTAACTCCTTGTTATACCTACAAGAATTGAATCTCTTTTTTCAAGTAAAAGTATAAATTTTATAGTGAGTAATGACAAATAAAAACGAAAATCATCGGTCAGAAGAAAGATATTACAACAACTAGCGCTACATCCCTGCCACTAAAAACGTTTCATTAGTTCCAATGAAACCTTAAATATAAAATGTATAATCCTCTGGTATCACGCGCTTTAAAAACTTTTTCGTCCGCTCTTCTTTCGGGCTAACGAATATATCATGTGGGCTTCCTTCTTCGACAACAACCCCACCATCCATAAAAATAACGCGATTAGCCACATCCTTTGCAAAGCCCATCTCATGCGTTACAACTAGCATTGTCGTGCCCTCTTTCGCAATGTTCTTCATAACCGTCAATACTTCTCCCACTAGTTCTGGGTCAAGTGCAGAAGTCGGCTCATCGAATAAAATAATATCTGGG
Organism: Lysinibacillus sp. FSL M8-0337; assembly: GCF_038593855.1. Classification (NCBI taxonomy): domain Bacteria; kingdom Bacillati; phylum Bacillota; class Bacilli; order Caryophanales; family Bacillaceae; genus Lysinibacillus; species Lysinibacillus sp. FSL M8-0337. The sequence goes on from NZ_CP151996.1 coordinate 4,470,150, forward strand.
TTCAAGGCCACTGCACGGGCAATACCAACACGCTGCTGTTGACCGCCAGATAACTGACTTGGATAAGCATCATATTTTTCTGACAGCCCTACTTTATCAAGCGCTTTTTTACCAATTTCAATCGCTTCGGCCTTTGCTATTTTTCTGCCAATAACAAGTCCTTCTGTCACATTTTCTAAAGCTGTTTTATTCGTAAAAAGATTATAATTTTGGAAGACAAACGCAACACGTTGACGAATAGCATGGACGTCCCTCTTTTTGACATTTTGAAAATCAACATCGATCGTACCGAATGTCGCATGCCCTTGGTCGGCCTTTTCTAAAAAGTTAATGCAACGCAATAAAGTCGTTTTACCTGAGCCACTCGGGCCTAAAATCACAACTACGTCACCTTTATCAATCGATAAATCTACACCTTTTAAAATTTCATTATCGCCAAATGATTTATGAATATTTTTGATTTTTAACATGATGATTCACCCCTTAGGCATTTGCCACTTTGTATTTGCTCAAATATTGCTCGTATCGTTTAAACAAGTATTCAACCGTACTGCATAAAATTAAATACACGATGAATATATCAAGATATGCTTCTACGTAATTGTAGCCCACATTTGCAGCAACTTTTGCCTTCAATGTAATTTCTGGTAAGGACATCGCATATCCCAATGACGTCGCTTTTATTAGGTTTACTGTTGCTGTACAAATATTCGGCATCGCCACTACTAATGCTTGTGGAATAATAATTCGGCGATAAGCTTGAAATGTCGTTAAACCTACTGCATGTGCCGCCTCTAGCTGACCCTTTTCAATGGTACCGAGTGCCGAACGGAATACCTCTATTAAAATAGCTGTTGTACTAAAAGCAAACACGATAAATGCATACCAAATTGGATTGATTTTATAAATGTCATAGGTAATATGATATTTTTCAAAAACCATTTTTAAGATAAGTGGAATACTACTATAAATAATAAAAATCTGAATAATAATTGGCGTACCTCGAACAAAGGATACATAAATCTTTGCTAGATGATGGATGACTGGAATTTTATTAATGCGTGTTAGCGCTAATAAAAAACCAAGTGGAAGGGCAACGAGTAAAGCAACAACCGTTACAAGGAGTGCGATCGGTACGCCCGATAATGCTACAAAAAAGGTATCAACTAAAAATTGGTAGTTCATCATTACGCCTCCTTACGTTGTTTCTAACGTTCTTTTCCCCTTGCCAAAAAACTTTTCTAAAATAGCAAAGAATTTTTCAATCACAATTGATAGTACCCAATAAACAATCGCAAGTGCGATATAGATTTCCAGTGCATGGGCATTAATATTACTTGCAATAATTAAATTGGCCTTGCCCACAATATCAATTAACCCAATTGTGTAAGCCAATGCTCCTTCTTGTAATAGCGCAATCATGGCATTTCCGAAGTTTGGTAATGCGATCACAAGCGCTTGAGGAAAAATAATGCGGCGATAAGCTTGGAACGGCGTTAATCCTACACTAACTGCCGCTTCAAACTGTCCCTTATTAATCGCCAAATAGGAGGACCTAATCACTTCAGACATAATTGCTGCAAACTGCAATGTAAATGTCACGACGACGAAGAAGGCTGTCTCTATCGCATGAAGATTTAAACCGATGTTTTCTGCTAATGCAGGTACCCCATAATAAACAAGGAATAATAGAACAATTGATGGCGTACAACGCATAATAGTTGTATATAAATTCGCCATTTTTTGTAATACCTTCATTGAACTTAACTTTGCAGCGGCTAATAATAAGCCGAAGAATATACCTAGTACAATGGAAGACCCTGCAACTAAAAAGGTTACTTTTAAAAACGGCAATAATAAGGGAATAGCGTTCCAAATGTACGATGCATCAAAATACTTCTCCATTTCCTCACCAACTTTATCAATATCTTCACTAAAGGCAGCTAAATTTCAACGCCTTTGCTCTCCGTTTATTAAGAAAGACTGCTGAGTAACTTGACTCAGGCAGCCTTTTAAACATTATCGATTTACGTTTTCTAACACTTCAAATAAATCACGGCCATAAAACTCTTTACTTAATTCACTTGTTTTCTTTTGTTCTTTAATTTGGGCAATCGCTTTATCATAAGCATCCGCAAATTCTTGTTCTTTTTTATTGAACAGTGGCCATGTTTTAATCACTGCAAATTCGTTATAAACAACCTCATCCTTCAAATTATGATAAGCGCCATCGTCCGCTAATACTTGCTGCTTAAATGGACCTTCAATCATGACACCACCATCAACGCGTCCTTCATTTACCCATTGCACAACATCGACAGTAAAGGCATCACCTGCTTGTAATTTTACTTTGTTGTTAGGATTTGCTTTGTTGTACTCATCAATAATTGTATACTGGGCATTGTTAGCAGCAATCGGCGCTAATGAATAGCCTTTTGACGCAAAATCCGCTAATGTTTTAATCCCTTCATCTTCTTTGCGTAGCACTAAACCTGCACTACTTAATCCTAAAAATTCTTTAGGGAAAATGAATTTCTCTGTACGTTCCTGCGTGAAGAATGCATTTTTAACCCCAACTTGGTACTTCCCTTGCTCTACACCGATTAATAAGTCATCACTTGTAGTTCCAACATATTCGAACTTATATTCAGGTAATAGTTCATCTACTAGCTTCATTACTTCCACGTCGTAGCCTGTCGGATTACCTTTATCGTCAATATAGCTAATCGGCTTAGAAGCTTGATCGTATGCTACCTTCACAGTACGTACTTTAACCCCATCTTCTGTTTCATTTTTAGAAGCTTCGCCCGAACTGCATCCCGCTAATATAGCAAGAGAAGCCAACCCAACTGCTGCAATTTGAAATAATTTTTTCTTTTGTTTAAACATATGTCATTTCTCCTTCATCTCAAGTGATTGTATGATTACTGTTCAGATAATTTTTGTTGCTCAATGGCAGCTGTCGCTAATTTCAGTATCGTCATATCATCCATTGGTGGATTATGTAATCCTGCACGAACATTACGATAATAGCGTTGTAGCGGGTTTGTAAGCTGTAAACTTTTTGCTCCAACAACGCGCATCGCCTTATCCACGACATCAATCGCAATATTTGTCACCGTATGCTTGGCAACCGCCATTTCATTCGTTAAAGTATGGCGTCTAGTTGGATCATCATAAGCCTCGGCGACGCCATACAGGACAAAACGTGCCTGATGTAGCTTTAATTCAATGTCGCCTAATAACTGCTGTACATTTGGTAATGTGCTAATCGGGGCATTTAAACTGTTTGGTTGATGATGATTAGCAAAATGTAAAGCGTAATCTCTCGCTGCCTGTGCAATCCCTAAGTAAGTTGCAGGGATGTGCAAAATCCAGCCATTAATCTTGCCACCACTTGGATGACTCGGCAATTCTACTAAATGATGTGCAGGAACCACTACGTCCTGTAATACTAAATCATGACTGCTTGTGCCACGCATCGCTGACATTTGCCAGTTTTCTTCAATTGATAGCCCTGCTACATCTTTATGAATGAGGAAAAAGCCAATTTGCCCTTTTTCTTCAATCCAAGCAGACGTTAAAAAATAATCGAGTACGGGTGATGCAGTCGTAAATATTTTACGGCCATTTAATAACCAGCCATTCGCTGTCGATACGGCATTTGTTCCTGGACGGCCACCTCGCGTTGGACTACCAGTTGCTAATTCACTGACCGCTCGATTGATAATGGCACCTTGTTGTACTTTCTGTGCGAAATTTTGGAGTAGATCCTCAGTCCATAGCTTTTTGTCATATATTTCGCCAACAACACCTAATGTCCATCCAAGTGAAAGAGAGGCGTTTTCATCGTAACTAGCTAATGTTTCTTGAACGAGAATCATATCGTAAACAGATAATCCTTCTCCTCCATATTGTTTCGGTAAAGTTAGTTTTGGATAGCCGATTTGTAATAGCAGCTTATATGCCTCAAATGGAAACCGCGACTGTTCGTCGACTTCTACAGCCTCCGATTTGATTGGCTCTGCAATAGAAGCCAACTGCTCTAGCCAGTAACGCTGACGCTCCGTTTTAATAAATAACTCTTTCACAAAAATCTCCTTCTTCCCAAATTATATAAAACATATATATTTACTAAGAATTAACGGTTTAAAAAAATCTCTACCTACATTAAGTAGTGAGATAACTTGTGGTACTGAATTTTCTGATTCATTGACATTATAATACTTTCAACATAGTTAATTGTCAATGGGCTAATCACAAGTTTTTTAGTAAGTATTATAGGAATTATTGCCCTCTTTTATTTCACAACTTATTTTATGCACCAAGCTGTATTCAAAACATATGCTAACACTAAGAAAGAGGTGTATAAATGAACAATAATTTAAATTCATCTCCAAGTACTATAAACATGACACAAATGGCTCCTCAAATTATTCAAACAAAATTTGGAGATATTAATGGTGATGGTTTTTTTGAAACTGTATTTTTAATGGGTACTAAAACACCCGATAGTCCGCTCTGGAAAAACATTACACTTGTCATCTTTTACGGGCAGACACGGCAATTCGAACAAATCGGGCTGAAAGAAAACGTTGGCTATAGTCCTACCATTTTTCTAGGAGATTTTACTGGAGATCATATAGAAGATATTATGGTGATTTCTGATACTGGTGGTAGTGGTGGAATTATTAACGGTGAAATTTTTTCATCTATAAACGGCAAAGTACGTTCCATATTTGATACCGAGTCATTTAATAATAAACTAACTTACTCAGTCAACTACTTAAATAACTATAAAGCATCCGTGCGGAGTTTTAATCCTAAAAAGCAATATATTCTTGATTTACAATATAAAGGACCCGAGTACTTAGCGGAAATTTATAATCAAGATGGCACATTAAAGCAACCGATTGAAGGTTGGGTTGACCCTATTAGTGGCTTATATCCTGTTGATTTTGATCGCGATGGCACATATGAAATATTAGCTTATCAAGAAATTGCGGGCAGATATCATGCGGATGGTTTAGGATATGTTGAAAACATTTTAAAATGGAATGGTCGAGAGTTTGTCGTTGATCGACAATCTGTATCCATTTATGGTGAGGATTTAACATCGTAATGCTCATTAAGACCGGTAGCCCTCTAAAGATAAAACTACTATGCTAATTAGATTAAAAAAAATCCGTAGACAGCCCTACGGATTTTTAGTTATCAGGGATTTAAAGCCCCCTTTTTTATTTTTCCACTAAAGCGAAGTAATTGTTTTCAGGATCTGCAAAGTTAAACACTCTACCGATTGGCATCATGACTAAGTCCCCGACTTTAATTCCTTTCGTTTGGAAATCTTGATACATGTCAGTTATGTTATCGGCGTAAAACATAATAGAAGGTGTCCCTAAATTTAATTCCGGTTGCATTTTCGCAATTACTTCTTTATTGTGCAGTACAAATGACGTTTGGGCGTCCTTTGTCGGAGCAATTTCAATCCAACGCATCCCTGCTTCCGTATTATCAGCTACTACTACAAATCCTATTTTTTCAGTCCAAAACGCGACAGCTGCATCTTGATCATTTACATATAACATTACTTGTCCAATTTGTTGAATCATTACAAATTCCCTCCTCTTCTGAGCAATAGTATACATCAAATAGAACATTTCTATGTCTCTTAACAAAGAATCTTTTTAAAGGTTGGAGGATTTCTTCGATACGATCAATTATCTAAAAATAAAAACGGATAAGGACTTAACTTTTATTGTATTTTTGTTAAAATTAGCTAGTCGTCTATTATTTACCTTCTTGGGAAAAAGTATAGAACAATAAAACATTTTTAGTGAGGATAATACAATTGACAAAACTAAGTTTACGGAAAAAGCTCATTTTTTCATTCTTAGCAATGCTTCTCATTCCAACATTATTAATCGGTATCATTTCTTACCAAAGCGCAGAGAAGCAAATTTCTAAGGAACAACAAGCAAGTACAACTGAAAGTATTCGAATGCTTAATACGAATATTACTAGTACCATTAAGCCAAAGATTGAAGACATTCAATATTTTACTAAGAAACTTAATCAATCTTACTTACAAGAAAGTAAAGTGCCCGAGCTTAAATCACTATTTAAAGAGTACGTAAATATGCATCCAGAGATTGAACTTGTCTATTTTGGGACAAGTGAAGGCAAAATTCTCGATGAGCCCGCTCAACAATACCAAAACGACTTTGACCCACGAACAAGACCATGGTATACACAAGCAGTAAACAACAAAGGGCAGGTAGCGATTACAGCACCTTATATTTCACAAGGTACTGGTGACATGGTTATTACAATTACACAAGCATTGCCAGATAATTCTGGAGTCATCGGACTAGATCTCAATATATCTACATTAAGTGCCATTACGAATGATATTCGTATTGGAAAAACAGGCTTTGCCTCACTATTAGATGACAACAAACTCTATATTTCTCAACGTGGAAAAGAAAGTGGTTCCGAAGCTACTGAAAGTTATATCTCTAAAATTTATAAACAGGATAGTGGCACAATTATAGAAGCTGATCGACAGCTCCAATTTATCACAAATGAACTAACGGGTTGGAAGCTAGTCGGCACAATGTTCTCAGCCGAAGCAACAAAGGCGGCCGCTTCAACCTTTAATATGAACTTAATTATTATTGCGGTGTCCATTGTTGTGGGTGTGTTGTTTATGCTGGTCATGATCCGATCTGTCGTAAATCCAATTAATCGACTAAAACATAGTGCTTTAAAAATTAGTGAAGGCGATTTAACGGAGTTTATCGAAATTCACTCTAAGGATGAAATTGGCTTACTTAGTGAAGCATTTATTTCAATGAAGGTGAACTTGAAAAACCTTATTCGCAATGTTGACCGCAGCGTCCAACATGTACAAGAATCCGCACAAGGATTATCTGCCCACGCAGAGCAAAATATTGCTTCTTCTGAGCAGGTTTCACAAGCGATGCAACAAGTAGCGATTAGTGCAGAAAGACAGACAACAGGTATCGACCAAAATGCTATCTCTATTGAAGAAATTGCCCAAGGAATCGTTGAAGTAGCAGATAGCGCAATGCAAGTGACAGACCTTTCTAACCACGCGATTGTGCAAGCCGAAGAAGGTGGTCAATCTGTACAACGTACTGTAAATCAAATGATATCAATTAATGAATCCGTGACACAATCAGACAGAATGATTAAGTCCCTTTATGATCGTACAAAAGAAATTGGTTCAATATTAGAGATTATTAGTGCAATTTCAGACCAAACGAATTTACTAGCATTAAATGCTGCGATTGAGGCTGCTAGAGCAGGCGAGCACGGTAAAGGTTTTGCTGTCGTAGCTGATGAAGTAAGAAAATTAGCCGAGCAATCACATCAATCTGCTGAGCAAATTTCTTCGCTTATTACAGGGATTCAACAAGATACGGCTAAATCGGTGGAAACGATGATCAAAGCTTCTTCTGATGTACATGAAGGTTTACAGCTATCCGAAGATACAAGTGAAAAATTCGCGAGCATTACTGAAAGTTTACGTAATATTGCACCGAAAATGGAAGGTATCTCTGCATCTGCCCAAGAAATATCGGCTGTAGTGGAAGAAGTTACTGCAACGGCAATCGAGCTAACTGATCATGCTAAAATGAATGCAGCAGCCTCTGAAGAAGTTGCCGCTTCAACTGAACAAACATTGTCCTCCATGCAGGAGATGACATCCGCAGCTAAAGCTTTACTCGATATGGCGGACGAATTACAAAGCTTTGTAGGTCGTTTTAAATATTAAGAGGCTGGGACATAACTAAAAAATTTAAGGAACAGAGAAAAGGTGTTCATAAATTTTTGCTATTTATGTAGAACTTAGCTCTTCTTGCTTTTGCAATAAAGAGAAGTGTTCAAGCGGAGACGGTGACTCCGGCAGGAACAGCACACAATGTAAGACGCGGGCATTCCGCGCGTTAGCAAGGGTTGCGGCTTACGGTGCTGAGCGGAAAGCATCGTCGTAGCGGACAACAACGACATAGCAAAAAAGTGTTAGATTGATTAGGTTCAATCTAACACTTTTTCTCTTTTGTCCCAGCCTATTTCAATTTTCCTATTTAGCTTTTTCCTCATGGCTAAACTGCCACTCGATACCAAACTTATCTGTAAGTGAACCGTAACATTTACTCCAAAATGTTTCTTGAAGTTCCATCGTCACTTTGCCACCCTCTTTCAGTTTTTCAAACGCTTGTCGTAACTGCGCTTCATTATCTGTCACAACGGCTAATGTTACATTGTTACCAATAGTGAACGGTGAACCTGGGAATGTATCCGAAAACATTACCGTACTACCTAAAATGGATAAGCGTGTGTGCATAACGAGATTTTTTGCTTCTTCCGGTAATGGATAGCTTGGATCACTTGGCGAATCTCCAAATGTCATAATTTCTGCCTTGTTCGTATTAAAAACTTGCTCATAAAATGTTACAGCCTCTCGACAATTGCCATTGAAAATTAAGTACACCTCTACTGCCATGCTCACCACTCCTCTGTCATTTATGAAACAACTCTATTGTACTTAGATAACGAACGATAAGCTAGTCTTATCATTAGGAAATCCTCAATAGTTTTACTTCTTTTCCACTTATTATACAGTCAAAAAAGAGTGTGCTTTTCTACGTTTTAGTACCTTTCTTGTCTCCAACTGGCTATTTTTTATTTATTTTGATAAAATCTTTGACTTTTCATTCGAAATCATGTAAATTACCAAATGGCGAACAATTTAAAATAAACATCGAATAATATTCGTATTTTAGGAGTGTATATAATGGATAACGTATTTGACTATGAAGATATTCAACTAATTCCCGCAAAATGTATTGTAAACAGTCGATCAGAATGTGATACGTCTGTTACATTAGGCGGACACAAATTTAAATTACCTGTAGTCCCTGCAAACATGCAGACTATTATTGATGAAAGTATTGCCGCTAAGCTTGCTGAAAACGGTTACTTTTATATTATGCACCGTTTTAATCCTGAAACGCGTATTAGCTTCATTAAAGATATGCAAAGCCGTGGCCTAATTGCTTCTATTAGTGTCGGTGTAAAAGATGAAGAATATACATTTGTAGAAGAATTAGCAAGTGCTGGCTTAGTTCCAGAATTTATTACAATTGATATTGCACATGGTCATTCAAACGCTGTCATTCGTATGATTCAACATATTAAACAACATTTACCAAATAGCTTTGTTATTGCTGGTAATGTTGGTACACCTGAAGCAGTACGTGAGCTTGAAAATGCTGGAGCAGATGCAACAAAAGTTGGTATTGGGCCAGGTAAAGTTTGTATTACAAAAATTAAAACAGGTTTTGGCACAGGAGGTTGGCAGTTAGCAGCACTACGTTGGTGTGCAAAAGCTGCAACGAAACCAATTATTGCGGACGGTGGTATCCGCACAAATGGTGATATTGCAAAATCTGTACGTTTCGGTGCTTCAATGGTCATGATCGGTTCTTTATTTGCAGGTCATGAGGAATCGCCAGGTGAAACGATTGAAATCGATGGCAAAATAGTAAAAGAATACTTCGGCTCTGCATCAGAATTCCAAAAAGGTGAGAAGAAAAATGTCGAAGGTAAAAAAATGTTTGTAGAACATAAAGGTAGCCTAAAAGATACGTTAATTGAAATGCAACAAGACCTTCAATCATCTATTTCTTATGCTGGTGGCACAAAGCTAGAGGCTATTCGCAATGTAGATTATGTTATTGTAAAAAATTCAATTTTTAACGGCGATAAAGTTTACTAAGCACTATAAAAGTACCCGATAGGATAGACAATAATCTATCTTATCGGGTACTTTTCACTTTCATACTATTATGGCGAATGTTGATAATTCTACTAATGCACATGAAATATACCGTATACAAAGAAACAAGCCCCCACACTCAAAGCTCAGTGAAAGGGGCTTGCCTGTTTGAAGTACATCTTGATGCTTTCCGAATCGCCTTTAAAAGCTTAGATATTACAGCTTGTTGATCACAGCATGTAAAGTTTCTTGTAATTCTGCATCATAATCAGAAAGGTCCACAAGGTTACCTAAACGCTCACGTAATACAGGACGTTCAATGACTAATTTCTCGTCAAGAACTTGTACTAATAACTCAATAATAAGACGGTCACGAACATTTAACGCCTCTTCTAAACGCTCTGGTGTAATTTTTGCATCAGATTTTGCTGCTTTTGCCATTTAAAAAAACCCCTTTTATTTTATATTCATGCAACTCTATTTTATCATACAGCCTAAATTTTTTAAAAACTTTCTTTTACAATACTATACAGTTATTTACAGTATTACGCATCTTCTGTTTACGTTATCATGTTATATTCAATAAAAGTAAGAAAATACACTAAATAGCTCAAATTTTTATGAAAGTGCGATTCTCTTTACGACGTTTCATTCATATTATATAAGATAAATATTATGTTTAAATAAGAAGATGGAGGAATTACATGAATCAAAAGCATAATACGTATCAACAACTTGTCAAAGCTGTCCCAAAATCTTTACAATTATTTCTCAACGTCTGCCTTGTATTATTAGCACTTATATTGTCCTTCCTGCTGATGAAAGAGCTTATTGAGTTTCTAAACATCTTATTAACAGGCGGTACAAGTGACTATAAACTTTTCCTAGCAAATATTCTTATTTTCTTTTTGTATTTTGAATTTATTACAATGATTATTAAGTACTTTAAAGAGGATTACCATTTCCCGCTAAGATACTTTATCTATATTGGGATTACAGCGATGATTCGCTTAATCATTGTCGAACACGATCATGCCATTAACACATTAATCTATGCCCTAATTATTTTAATATTAATTATTAGCTATTTTATTATTAATATTACACCTTTAGAAAGACCCGTTCGTTCATCCATTCTAATGAAAAAGGATTAGCACTTACACCTTTCTACTATTAGAATGCTGTTACACACGTTGGTTTATTCAGCACAAAGAAGAATTTGTGCAATTCCTGTAAAAACTGTTCATCACTAACCTTTAGCATGCCGAGCATAAATAATTCTTGAACCGTCACCACGCCCATCACTAGCGAAGAAAGCTCCGCAATATCAATCGTCATTTCTACATCATAGTGTGCGTTTTCTAACATCTCCAGAACGCCATCTACCGCTCTTATTATAAGAGGCTTATTATTTTCTTCTAACAACGAATCACAAACAGTCAGCTTAAACGTTATATTGCTATTATTAAAATGATGTTGCTTTAGTTCCTGAAAGAAACCTTTTACATTGATTATCCGATACATTAAACCAATACCTACAATAGCATTGGCATGGTATACACTCGGGATTAAATGATTTGATTCATTGCGTACATCTCCTAAAAAGAAATGAATATTGTCATCCTGTGTATGCCATTCAATTCGATTTACTTGATCTGCCTGACTATTTAAAAACGTACTAAGCTCCAGTAAAGCCTCGGGTGTTTCATATAGAAATTCTTTTATAACCATATTATTCAGCAAAAAATTCGACTCACTTTGCTTTTTAAACGAAAATACGATATAGCCTTCTATATGGTCATCTTTGTCGACTGCAATAATATAGTTTTGTGAATTTTGAAAAATGTTATCCAACTCATGTTTTGTTTTTAAAAACATACCATGCTTTTTCAGTGCTATTCTGTTATAACAATCTTCCAGCAATTGCTGCTCCTGTTGATGTAAATATTTAAGATGCTGTTTGGTTGATCCTTTTGGAAAGCTTGATGGTTGCACGGAATATTGGTACATTTTCGGTCCATAGCCAAAGCCCATTTTTTTATAAAAATCAGGTCTAAATGGATATAAGGCAACGATGTGCACATCTTTCTCTAAAAAAATTTGATAGAAATGGTCGATTAGTTCTTTTGCAACTCGCTCTTTTTTATGCAGTAAGTCTACTGCAACTTGACCAACACCACCGATTGGAATGATATTCGAAAATAAGTTCATTTTAAAATCATGGAGACGCATACCACCCAATAAACTGTCATTTTCCCATAGTCCATAATAATTTATAGTTGGTTCATTGCTCATGTTATGCTTAAAAATGGAGACTAATCGCTCTCTTGTTTGTGGAGAAGTTTGCACAACTCCCGGATAAGCACCAATCACAATATCTACATATTTTAAAACTTCTTCTTCTTGAATTTTCTTTACTATTCGCATTTACACCCTCCTATTGTTCAAAAATTATTTGGCTGAATGCCATTTGCTTTCACATTAATTCCCGCCCCTATTAATAACATATATTACCACACACGATTCATTCCTGTATGATAACTGTAGAGCATTACAAAAACTGAAAAATGCGTGTCGATAAGAATGTGCCTTCCAAGGCAAGGTGCTGTTCGGTTCCCCCAAATATCAATACTTTCGCTGGGAAATGCAAAACAGGGACCATAGGAGTTGCCTCAAAAATGATGTGTTGAAACGCTATTTCATTTGCTTCTAACCACGTTGTTAGGGCTATATACATGACTATAAGGAGGATGACAAAGTTGGATTTAATTGATGCCTATATTTATGAAGTCGTTCGAAGGATTCCTAAAAATAAAAGGGACGCGATTGGAGTTGAATTAAAATCTACAATTGAAGATATGTTACCTGATGATTTTTCAGAATTAGAGGTAAAAGAGGCTCTTTTAAAACTTGGAGACCCAGCAAAACTTGCAGCGAGCTACCATGAGGGACCGAAATATTTAATTGGCCCTGAACTGTACAGCACTTACATGCAGACAATTAAAATAGTGCTTCCTTGGGCAATCCTTATTACAATAATTGTACTTCTTGTAAAAAGTATTTTTTCCTTCCCTGCGGATGGATTGCTGTTGTCTGCTATTATTCAAGCCATTTCTATAACGATTACCACTGTTATTGAAGTAATATTACAAGTACTGTTTTGGGTTACCATTGCCTTTATCATAACGGAACGCTATGGTAACACGAAAGATCCACTATTCTTTATGAAAAGCACTAAAGAATGGACACCGGAAGATTTAAAGAAAACAAAAATTATTCAAAAGGACAATTATATACCACTTACTGATATTATCTTTAGCATATTAGGAATAGCCATTTTTACATTTGTTTATTTGAATGCCGCTCATTTGATTGGAATTTACTCTTCGGATGAAAGAAGTGGCTTAAAATTTGTTATGCCTATTTTCAACCAAGATACCCTCTTGTCGTTTAGACCCATTATTTTATTTTGTATCGTTTTAAGTATGGCTTTAACCATTTATAAATGGAAGGTTAGACAATGGACCTTGCCGATTGCCATTATAAGTGCTGTTCTTCAATTTATTGGTACAATTGTGTTGATTGTCATGGCAAATCAGCCTGATATCATTCATAGTGCTGCAATACCCTATATGGCGGCCATTATGGAAACCACTTCTACAAAGATTTTGTTTACGCTAGATCGCATACTGCTTGTCGTCATTACCCTTACGATTCTAGCAAGTGCATTTGATATTTATAGTGGTTTTAAAAAGGCTAAAAAGCGCTAAAAATCTTTGTGAAAAATAGTTTAAATCACCAAACAGAAAGGGTAATAAATTAATATTGATTATTTTGCTATTTTTTCACTACTCGTCGTGATTTTCATCTATAGTAAACAGAGGTTTATCTATAAAAAAGCAAACTTATTTCCTAGTAAAATATATCTTAAATTCATTAAAATACCGTTATTCTCTACTATTTTGTATAATAATGATGTTAAGAGTATTTTTAATACAATTTATAATCTGCACTTCATCAATGGTTCAAGCAGAATAAGGGGAAAAAACTATGACAATTCTTCTTGTAGATGACAATGCCGTCAATCTATTCGTAATTGAAAAAATTTTAAAAAATGCAGGTTATGATAACTGTGTATCTCTTTCATCAGCTTATGAGCTTTTCGACTATCTTGAGTTAGATGCAAAAAATCCCGCAGGTACTTCTGTTGAGCTGATTTTGTTAGATATTATGATGCCTGAAATAGATGGGATTGAAGCTTGCAAACGGATAAAACAAAATGAAAAATTCAAAGATATTCAAATTATTTTCGTTACAGCATTAGAAGATAAAAACAAGCTTGCGGAAGCACTCGATATCGGAGGGGTTGATTATATTACAAAGCCCATCAATAAGACGGAACTGCTTGCAAGAATTCGTGTTGCTCTAAGATTAAAGGCTGAATTAGATTGGCATATGAAACAAGAAATGAAAATCAAGTATGAATTAGATTTAGCTACACGTGTACAACGCAGTTTACTAAGTGCACCTTTAACTGAAGATCATATTCAAATCGAGGTATCCTACCTCCCCTCTTCAAATTTAGCAGGGGATATGTACTATTGGTATAAAATTAACGATCACCGTTACGCGGTTATTTTACTCGATATGATGGGTCACGGTATACCAGCAGCACTCGTTTGTATGTTTATCTCTTCGGTCCTAAGAGAAGCGGTCAAACAGTTGGTGGAGCCCGAGCTCGTTATTAAGGAATTGAATCGTTATATGACGCTTCTACAAAATGCAAAGGAAGAAAATATTCATTACTTTACAGCTATTTACATAGTGATTGATACGGAACAAAAAACAATTGAATATGTTAACGCTGGCCATCCTGCTGGCTACGCACTTGTTGATGAAGCAACACTTGTTCCTTTAAACCAAGGAAGCTGCGCTGTCGGCTTTTTTGAAGAAATAAAGGTGCAAAAACAAACTATTAAATATCATAAGGATGTTCAAATTGTTTTGTATACCGATGGAGTTTTAGAAGCAATGGGACCCTGTGAAATAGAGTCTGAGAAACAGTTACAAAAGCTAACCTCAAGCAAATGGAATTATACACAATGTCTGATAGATAATTTACTACCTAAAGAAAAACAAAAAAATCAACCAGACGATATGTGTGTATTAATGATTCAAGCACAAGCAATGTAAACTTAGAAGACAACAAAAATCCGCATACACGCTGTTGCAGACAATCAAGCGTTTACGATTATCTGCAACAGAACGTATAGCGGATTTTTTGATATGGCTAACTTCTATTTTTTTTGATAAATTTTTTCAATGGCGACAGTTTCTTTATATTTTGAAATAATCCCTTCACAACGTAGCGTCTCCTTATCTCCTAAGCATAAAAACCCATCTTGGCATAGGCTATCGTAAAATAAATGATGTACTTGGCTTTGTAGAGCAGGAGAAAAATAAATTAAAACATTGCGGCAGACAATTACATGAAATTCATTAAAGGATTGATCTGTCACTAAATTATGCTGTGCAAAAATAATATTTTTTAAAAGTTCCGGATGGAAATAGGCATATTGATAGTCTGTTTTATAGTATTCCGAAAAAGCATGATTACCACCCGCAAGCATATAATTCGTTGTATATGCTTGCATTTTTTTTATTGAGAAAGCACCCTTTTTCGCCTTTTCTAACACATGCTCATTCATATCGGTAGCGTAAATCACAGACCTATCTATTAGTCCTTCTTCCTGTAATAATATAGCCATTGAGTATACCTCTTCGCCTGTAGCACATCCTGCATGCCATATACGAATTTCTGGGTACTGTCTTAAATAAGGAACAACTTCTTTACGGAACGCTTTAAAAAAGCTAGGATTACGAAACATCTCCGTGACATTGATAGAAAAATCATTCAAGAGCTGCTCCAAAAAACTTTCTTCATGTATCGCTTTTTCTTGTACTCGCGAAATCGTCGGTATATTACTCACCCTCATGCGATTATAAATCCGACGAGATATAGATGAACGATTATATTGTCGAAAATCAAAACCAGATAAACGATAGATGGCTTCAAGTAGTAACTCAATTTCCATATCTGCGTGCTTATTCATTTGTTGCTTTAGCTCAAAATTTTGGAATTGATTATCCATGCTTATTTTTTAACTCCCTTTAGAAACTAGCCATACGCGTAAGACCGATACTAATTGATCTAGATTTAACGGCTTACTAATATAATCAGATGCACCTGCTTCTAGAGATTTATCACGATCTGTATTCATTGCTTTTGCTGTTAAAGCGATAATTGGCAAATCTGTCAGCTTCATTTTCGTACGAATAATAGACATTGCTTCATATCCATCCATATTCGGCATCATAATATCCATCAGAATAAGATCTATTTTATGATTTTTCTCCATAATCTCTAAACATTCTAATCCATCTTTAGCAACGAGAATATTCATACCTCTTTTTTCAAGTGCTGCTTTCAATGCATAGATATTACGATAATCATCATCTACGATTAAAATATTTTTCCCTTGAAACACTTCTACTTCTTGTGGGGAAACCTGATAGCTTTCCTCTACTGGCTCTTCCACTTCTTCAACAAAGTCGTCGGCTTCCAGTGTAGCGACCACTTCAACATAAGCGGAATCTATGGCTGTCGTATTTAAGCCATTAGGTAAACTTGGAATAGTCAGCGTAAAGCTACTGCCTTTCCCTTCTTCACTTTGTAATGCAACCCAACCTCCAAGTAATTTTGCAAATTCCTTACAAATGGATAATCCAAGACCTGTTCCACCATATTTACGTACAGTAGCCCCATCTGCTTGTTGGAAGGATTCAAAGATTAGCTGATGCTTGTCCTTTGGAATACCTATTCCCGTATCAGATACCGTAATTTCAAGCCATTCTGTGCTTACTTCTTGCATATTAGTTGTTAGTTGTTGATGATCCAGCTGCTTAATATCTAAATGTACATAACCCTGTTCCGTAAATTTCAATGCATTTGACAATAAATTTTTTAAAATTTGTTGGAATCTCTTTTCGTCTGTATAGAAAATATCGACTACGTTTGCTGCTTTCGAAATATGCAATTCTAAATTCTTTTTCTTAGCTACTGGCGCAAAGACTTGCTCTAGTTGCATTGGCAATTCACTCATATTTACTTCGTCAAAAATAATTTCAATTTTACCAGCCTCAACCTTTGATATATCTAAAATATCATTGATTAATGCAAGTAGATCCTCACCAGAAGAATGAATGACTCTTGCAAATTCCATCTCTTCTTCCGTTAAATTATCGTTGCCATTCTCCGATAACATTTCAGATAAAATTAAAATGCTATTTAATGGTGTTCGTAATTCGTGGGACATGTTGGCTAAAAACTGAGATTTGTAATTAGAGTTTAATACAAGTTGCTCCGCACTATCTTCTAAATCTTTTTTTGCGCTCTCTAATTCTTTCGTTTTCATTTCAGCTTCTTTTGTTCTTTCTTCTAGCTGTTCATTGATCATCGTGAGCTCTTCTGTTTGCATTTGTAATTCTTCCGATTGCGTTTGTAGCTCTTCTGATTGGACTTGTAGTTCCTCTGTCATGGCTCTTGATTCATTTAATAGTCGAACAATTTCCATACGTCCTAAAATGCTGTTGACCGTTAATCCAAATGTTTCGATTACTTGGTTCACCAATTCCTGCTGTAACGCTGTATAACTCTTCATCGTCGCAAGTTCTACAACAGCTATAACCTCATCTTCGAATATAATAGGGAAAATAAAAATACTCTTTGGTGGCGCTTCACCTAAGCCTGTTCCGATTAAACGATAATCTTGCGAAACATCTTGATTAATGAAAACCTTTTTTTCAAGCGCACATTGACCAATTAAACCTTGTCCCATTTTAAATTGTACAATACCAACATTCTCTCCCACATCAGCAAAGGACGCTTTCTTCACAAAACAGACTTCGTTATTTTGCATTTCTCGCACATAAAATGCACCAAAAGACGATTGCGTTTTTTGCGCCATTTCTGAAAGAAAAGTTTCAGCCAATTTCGTGATAGCAGAAATACCTTGATATTTCGTAACGATTTCAGCGATATTAGCTTGTAGCCATTCTCTTCGCTCAAGTGTATCTAATAACTCATTTGTCGCATCTGCCAGCGCATTAATTTCGTCGTTCGTTTTAACGTGAATCCTTGTTCGATGGTTACCTTTTGAAGCAGCAATTTCTTGAATTGTTTGTGTGACCTCTGTTATTGTTTTAACGATTGAACGTGAAATCCCACTAGCTATAACAATCGCAATAAAAGATACAAGCACTAAGATGCCAAACAATGCCGTTGTTAAATTACTATTCGTCTTGTCTAACTGTTTTGCTTTAGCTTGCGTAAATGCGTTCTCATCTGCACGGAAAGCGTCAAACTGCTTTCGCATCGTGTCCATATCTTTGCGACCAACATCGACTTTAAAAAATTCTTGTAATGCTGCGGTATTCGTTTCTTTTTTTAATTTTATTGTCGGTTCACCAGATGTCGCTATCCAATGTTCTATCGTTGCCTTAATCGCATCTAACTTCTTTTGTTGATTGCCTCTATCCTCTAATAACTGATAGAGTTCATTATAGTCAATCTTCCAATTTTCTTCGGCATTTTCGTATGGCTCTAAATAGCTCGAATCACCTGTAATAATATAACCTCGTTGGCTCGTTTCCATATCTAAAATATATTTTTCAATACGATTAGTAAGTGTTTGAACTTGAGAATCATATTTAATAATAAAATTCCTTTCCTTTTGTAGGGAAGTAATTTGATTGTTTAATATAATCACTGAAGCAAGTAAACAAAGAATAATCACTACATAGCCGAGGGTAATCTTAGTCCGTATACCCATTTTCATTTTTTTATCCATTGTATTCCCTACCTTTGCCTGTCCTATCAATATATTAACAGTATAATGATGGAATTCAAATTGACAGAGTACCTTCACTTTTCATGACATCTAATTAAATTGCATATTTATAAATTTAGGAAATTTATTCTCCTCTACTTATTTCCCCCCATCAAAGCCATTTAATCTACTCATTTCAAAAATACCCGCTAACAATTAATGGAAATTTGTCTATTTATACATTTCTATTTATATTCATTATTTTGTCGACAAATTAAAGAAAGTCTTTGTTTTTAGAATTTGTTAATAAGCATTTTATAATTTCATATACATCTTATATTGAATGATTTTGAAATAAGGGGAGAAAAATGTGGATATATTTATTAGGCCTGGTGATTCACTGTGGTATTTCAGCGATTTGTTTAAAATACCCCTTCAACTACTCTTGGACTCCAATCGAAATATCAACCCTCAACTACTTCAAGTAGGACAACGCATTCAAATACCTGGTTATGTAACAACTAGTTATACCATTACCCAAGGCGACTCTTTGTGGCAAATCGCCCAAAGTAAAAATCTTCCGCTCAATGCCATTTTACTTGTCAATCCAGAAATCCAGCCAAGTCGATTACGCATTGGGCAGACAATACAAGTTCCTCAAAGGCTAACTTGGCGGCTCGTAAACGGCCAGCAAAATTATGATTACAGCATGATGATGAATGATATAAAAAAACTACAAACCGCCTATCCATTTCTTCAAAGCACATCCATTGGCAACTCCGTTTTAGCACAACCAATTCCTGAGATTTTAATTGGAAACGGCTCAAAACGCGTACATTACAACGGTTCCTTTCATGCAAATGAATGGATTACTACACCGACCATCATGACTTTTTTAAACGACTATTTACTCGCACTAACAAATCAAACGACCATTAGAGGGCTCTCGATGGGGCCACTTTATAACCAAACAACGCTATCACTAGTCCCGATGGTTAACCCCGATGGCGTCAATTTAGTTATCAATGGTCCACCAGCTAATGAAGCATTAAAAAATAAACTAATTGCTTGGAATAATAACAGTACAAACTTTTCTGGATGGAAGGCGAACATTAATGGTGTTGATTTAAACGACCAATTTCCTGCAAAGTGGGAGCTTGAAAATGCACGCAATCCACAAGCTCCAGGACCACGTGATTATGGAGGAGAGGCTCCGTTGACCCAGCCAGAAGCTATTGCTATGGCCGATTTAACAAGGAACAGCAATTTTGCTTGGGTTTTAGCATTTCATACGCAAGGCAAGGTCATTTATTGGGGATTTGAAAATCTTGAACCACCTGAATCACAAACAATGGTAGAAGAATTTAGCAGAGTAAGTGGTTATGAACCCATTCAATCTGCAAATAGCTATGCTGGTTATAAAGATTGGTTTATTCAAGATTGGCGCAGACCAGGCTTCACTGTAGAGCTAGGTAGCGGTACAAACCCGCTGCCAATTAGGCAGTTCGATACTATATACCAAGAAGCGTTAGGTATTTTTTTAGCCGGATTGTATTTATAACAACACATTTTGCTTTATAAACGTAACGAAGTCGACCATTCAGGATACTTGTCCTACTTGGTCGGCTTTTATTTTTTTATTTTTTCTATAAAGTACCAATTATTACTTTGACAGATAGAGTAATCTTTGCTAATATTACTCCATCAGATAGAGCAATAATTTTAAGTAGGTGACGTATGGTTCGAAGTGACATTATCCGTGGACACTTGGATTCAATTATTTTGCGGCTAATTTTAGAGAAGGATCGCTATGGTTACGAAATTTCCCAAGAAATAAGCATCCGGACAAATAATCGTTTTCAAATTAAAGAAGCAACTCTATACGCCGTATTTCAACGTTTAGAAAAAAAAGAAGTAATTGAAGCCTATTATGGCGATGTATCGCACGGAGGCAAAAGAAAATATTATCGTATTACCTCATTAGGCAGGGCTTATTTAAGCGAGCTTGTAAAAGAATGGGCAGAAGTGAAGGAAATTATCGACTTATTTATGGAGGGCTTAGAATGAAAAAAATTAAACATCATATTGATGAGCTATTTAAAGACATGCCACGCAATACTGAAACAGAAATGGTGAAACAGGAAATCATCGAAAACCTTGAAGAAAAAGTATTTTATTTAATGGAGCAAGGGAAGGAAGAAGAGGATGCCATCAATAAAGCAATCGTTGAATTTGGCGATATTGAAGATTTAAAAAAGGAATTGGGTGTAAAAGAGCCTGAAAAGAAAAGTATGGCTAAGTTAAATTTAGAATTTTCGCTATGGGGAAGTGGCTTAATAGCAGCGTTTTTTATTTTTATCAATCTTTATTACACACCCAATACAATTTGGGCAATCTACCCGATTTTCGCAATACTATGGTGGCCCCTTTCGATGTACTTCGTCTGGTCACGTAAGAAATGGAGTGAGTAAATATGAAACATTTTATTAGTTTTTCGGTTGTTGGCAGTTTGATGACTATGCTATTTTTAGGAATTGTTAATTATACAACAACCCCTCAAACAGTATGGTTTATTTACCCGTGTATATTGCTGTTGCTATGGCCAATCACTTTATATTTCATGTCAAAAAAACTATATAAACAATACGCCGTCATTTGTAGCGCCATGGTTATTGCTTTTCTCATTATTGAAAATCTATTGTATTCACCACAGCATTTATGGTTTATCTATGCTATTTATCCGATAGTATGGTGGCCCATTCTTATGTATTTAGAGGAAAAAGCGAAATCATTGAATATTGCACTGATTGGCTGTGCAAGCACCATCTTCTATTATTCATTCATTAATTTCATCATGTCCCCACAATATCCTTGGGCGATTTACCCAGCATTTTTAGTGATATGGTGGCCATTAGCTCTATATCATGCTCAAAAAAGGACGTTTGTTGCCTTCTCGGTTTATGCTAGCTTACACATCAGTATCTTTTTTATTATCGTCAACATTGTTTCTTCACCAAGTGTAATTTGGGCGATCTACCCAATATTCTTAGTTCTTTGGTGGCCATTAAGTATGTATTTTTATGTTTACAAAAGAAGACTTTATCAAAGTTCTACAATAAACAAAGATTATTAAACGACTACAATACAGTTAAAGGAATCATACTTTATGTATAAACAACAATCAGCTATACGGAAAATTTCCGCCATCTTCCTGCTCATACTATTCACTGTCAATGGCGTTGTATTTGCCAATAGCAATCCTGTCATGGATAAAGATAAAAACTTAGATATTTCTGCTATTGACGCATTTATGACAAAAGAAATTGACCGATTGCAGATCCCAGGGGCTTCACTCGCTATCGTTAAAGAAAACCAAGTTGAATATTTGCAAGGTTATGGTATTTCAAAACCTGATGGGACAAAAATGACACCACAAACACCTATCGTCATCGGCTCCGTTAGTAAATCATTTACTGCTCTTGCTATCATGCAGCTTGTGGAACAAGGGAAACTCCATTTAGATGATTCAGTGTCCTCTATACTACCAACGTTTCAACTTGCTAATAAAGAGGAAGCTAAAAAAATCACCATTCTACACTTGTTAAATCAAACAAGCGGTCTCTCTACATATGATGGTCAAGTATCAATATCCGACGGTGATCAAACATTACAAGAACATGTAAAAAGCTTAGCCACTATAAAGTTGGCATCACCTGTAGGTAGCCAATATGAATATTCGAATTTGAATTATAACGTATTAGGTGCAGTCATAGAGGAAGTTACAAATACATCCTATAAAAACTATGTAGAGGAACATATTTTTAAGCCGCTGGCAATGCACAATAGTTATGCAGATCCAAAAGATGATACCAACAATACTAGCGCTACGGGTTATCAAACTGTATTTGGATTTAAGATGCCTACAAAACAGTTAATCCATCGTGGCACTGTTTCTTCAGGATATCTTCTTTCTAGTGCTGAAGATATGGCAAATTACATGTTAGCGCACTTGAATAATGGTCACTTTAACGGGATAAACATACTATCACCAAACGCAATGAACAAATTACACCACCCTTTTGCATTTATCGGGGATAATACTTATTATGCAATGGGTTGGGAAGTAAAAAATACTATTATCTCCCATAATGGCTGGACAGAAAACACCTATTCAAAAGTGTTATTGGACAAAGAATACGGTATTAGTCTACAAATTAATGCGATGGATTATTTTAATTTAAATGAGTATGATGCCATCGTCAGTGGCCTTCATCAACTTGTTCACCAAGAACAACCCTCATTATCAAATAGTAAGCCATTTCTAAAATATATACTGTTCGATTTACTATTAGCGATCATGATTGCACTCATTGTTCGCTCTATCTATCAATTGTTTAAACGTAAAAAACCAAAAGTAACAACTTTCCATATGGCGTTTCATTGGTTCTCACTAGCCGTCTTTAACTTGCTGTTGCCTTCATTTGTTTTAATTCGTTTCCCGCAATTATTTGGTCCATTATCTACTGTAACTTTATTTGCACCTGGAATAGGACATTTGTTATTTATAATACCTGTATCGTTTTTAATAATAGGGGGCATCACGTTAGTTCAATACCTACTGAAGAAACCTGTACTAGGTTCATAAAGGTTACGTGGAATTTATAAATGGTTCACTTCACATAAATTATATATTTACTATATAATTTAATAAGTAAATATTTTAATGGGCTGTGATCATATGTCAAAAAATAATCCAATGCACGAAGTTGAAATCATCATGCGCGAAATGCTTGAAATACAGCAAAAATCTATGATGTTTGTGAATCTGCTGTCAGAAGGCGAAACATTATCTCAAAACCAACTTATCCTTCTTCTTCAGCTAAAAATCAACGGTGGTATGAAGGCAACAGAAATTGCTGATTTCTTCAGTGTAACCCCTGGGGCTGTTACATCTATGTGCGATAAATTGGAAAAGCTTCATTTTGTTCAACGCGTTAGAGAAAGTGAAGATCGACGTGTCGTAAACATGAAGTTAACGACAGAAGGAGAACAAAAAGTACAAGAAATTTTTTTAAAACTTCCACAAGAAAAACTAACAGAAATAGCAAATGTGTTAACGGATGTAAATCAGTTAATGCAAAAAATTTTTTAAGGATTTCAAACATTGAAATCCTTTTTTTATTGCCCTCATAACGGTATTTATTTTTCACCCATAGTCTAGGCAGTTTTTTTGTTCTTGACAAAATAGAGCGGCATATAATTTAATTAATATATGTTTTAATTATTGAAATATATATTAATTAAATTAAAAGAGGTGATAATTAGCATGACAAATGAACACATACCAAAGCAACGTAGTATTACGCTTACTAGTGGCAAAATTTATGATTTAATGCCCGACTGTGAACGGTTAAATATTCGCGGTGCAGTTGGTGTCCATCAACAAGTGAACTTAAAGACAATATCCACACATGGACATAGTGCCTTTCATTCCCGTGTTATTGCTCGTACTTTAAAAAATACAGGCTCTTGTAATATGAAAGATTATTGTGAAATAGGAGAGTTGACGAATGCGGGGAATTTAACCATTCGCTCTGGGGAAGTTTCGACTATTACGAGTACAGGAAAACTAACAATTGCACAATGCTTACATGCACAACAGTTCCAGGCAATCGGCTTTGTAAAAGCTCAAGAAATACAGGCATCACATTTTCACTTAAAATTGTCTGGTCCAAGTAGCATAACCCAACTCGTTGCAGATGACATCATCATAGAAAAAGATAAGTTCTCACTTTCCCTTCTTAGTAAAAAACTTCATTGTCATTCGATAAAGGGCAAAAATTTACACCTTGCTTACACAATTGCAGAGGTTGTAGACGGTACTGTTATTGAAGTTGGGGACCATTGTACAATACAGAAGCTTTATTACACAGAAAGTTATACCATTTCCCCCCTTGCGAAAGTACATCACATCATGAGGAGGGAACAATGATGAAAGTGTTTCGTGGATTTTTTTGTTCCTTAGCCCTTATTGTGCTTGCTGTTCTATACGTAGGATTGGTTGTAAGTGCCATAATATCCATACTTGCTGGTATTTTACGAACGGTAGGCATTGATGCAATAAAAATGAGCATTTGGCAAGGCATTGATCTTCCGGTTGCTTTCAGTATCCCTTTTGCACTCGTTATATCTGGCTTGCTGTTCTTTTGTTCGCTCTACATCAAACGTTCGATCACATTTTGTTTTTCAAAGCTAAAGTTTTAAAATGGGGAGTTGTGGTTTTAGTAAAGAGGTTCACAGTTTTATATCCTGCTTGAACCTCTTTACGCTTATATATTGGTCTTAATTTGCAGTGCCTGTTTATTCGTTGCAATATGGATCGCCATGTATAGGGCAAATACCAAACCAATTGCACCAAAAATAACAGCTACAAGCTGTAGAGAAAACCAGTCTGCCATTACGCCTAAACTAAACGTGAGTACAATTTGAATAACACTTTGCACAAGGCTGACAGCGCTACCGAATCGTCCCATTAAATGTGGTGGAATGTTTTTTTGGTAGACCGTATCAAATCCCGTATTGCTAAATGCCATAAAAACACCTAACGTGATAAAGCAACCTGTTGCAAACCAAATATTGCTGGACGCATAGAACAAAGTGTAGGATAACATCGTGCATGTTAGCCCAACTCCTATATAGGTAGTGATTGAAAATTTCTGTACTAATGCCATTGCCAATAACCCACCAACAATAGCCCCCACCCCTGCCACACTGACAAGTACGCCATACAAACTATCAGAAACTGATAAAACTTTCTTGATAAACGTCATTTCTTGCGAGTCTAATGCAAAAGCAACCATGAGCGCAATTTGATAGGCAATAAAAAATTTCAAAAATTGCCTTTGCTGTTGTATAAAAGTCCAAACGATTTTAAAGTCAGTTATCATTACTCGTATTGTAAGGACTCCCCGCGTCTCTTTCACTTCCTCTTCTAAATTCGGTAAAAGGGCAATCACCCATGCACAAACAAAAAATGTCACACTGTTTACCCACATTGCGATATTAATATTAAAAGTGGCAATAAGCACACCTGCAATGGCCGGGCCTAACATAAAAGAACCTGAATTGAATGTGCCTAGCAGTGCATTAAAACGTTGCTTATCTTCATCGTGCACGTATTTGGCAATATAATATGTACTACTTGGTCCAAAGAAACTACTAGCGATATTCGCTAAAAATAATAAGCCGTAGACAAGCCAGATAGATGTCATAAAGGGCATTAAAAAAACAATGAGTCCACGTAAAACATCCATCGCAATCATAATGTGTCTTTTATTTGACCGATCAATAATAGAACCTGCCACAAAATTTGTCAGGATGCGGGCAATCGGACCAACAATAAAGATACCTGCTACCGCTGTTGCTGAATACGTTAAATGCCAAACCATTAAGTTTAAAGCAACGAGATAAATCCAATTCCCTAAATAAGAAAAGCCAAATCCCCCTAATAACAAGCCATAGTTCCGAAAAATCTTCATAGCAACCCCTCCCCACTTTATCTTACCAAAATTTTGAAAAAACAGTGTTTTCGTTAATAGCTTCTTATCCTAAATGCACAAAATCCACTAAACTTACACACTTATCATTTTTACAAGATGATTTCTAAGAGTTTCATAAAATCATTCTATGTTGCTTTGCATTCACTTTTCTTACTATAAAACTATACAAGAAAGGTGGTGCTTCAATCGTGGACGGGCAGCTTTTATTCAGTACTGTTTTTATTGCGGGAATTCTTTCTTTTCTCTCCCCCTGCATTGTCCCTTTACTACCGGTTTATTTTTCAGTTTTGTCAACGAATGAAAGTGGAACTGCTATGCAACAAGGCTTCTCTATCGGTAAATGGCAAGTAAATACACATCTACTATTTAAAACGATTATTTTTGTTGTCGGTCTTTCGACAAGCTTTGTGATTTTAGGATTTGGCGCCGGTTTTCTTGGTTCGGTCATTAATACAGACTGGTTTATCGTCGTCTGTGGGGCAGTAGTCATTTTGCTCGGTCTACATCAAATTGGCTTCATTAAATTAGCCGTGCTTCATAAAGAAACGAAAGTGCAGCTAACACGAAGTAATAAACGTGACTTACTCGGCACCTTTCTTTTAGGTCTAACATTTAGTATGGGCTGGACACCTTGTATCGGACCAATTTTAGGAGCAGTGTTAGGCTTATCAGCAAGTGAGGGGCAAGCAACTTATGGGGCGCTGATGATGTTTTTCTATGCTCTTGGATTACTAATTCCCTTTTTAGTTCTTGCACTTTTCTCCGATTTCCTTTTACGACATGTTACAAAAATCAATAAACATACAAAGAAAATTAAAATTGCCGGTGGTGTCATGATTATTTTCATGGGGATTGTTTTAATGACAAATAATTTAAATCTATTATTAACATTCATTCCACAATAGAAAGGAGATTTAGTATGAATTATTTAAAACATCTTGTTATTTTGTTCGTAGCAGCCCTTTTTTTAGGGGCGTGTTCTGCAGATTCCAAAAATACAGCTACTACCACTGCAGCGGCTAGTAACGAGGGCATTATGGCCCCCTCCTTTAACTTAGTTGATGTTAAAGGGGATAGTTATAATCTTGCTGACTACAAGGGTAAAAAAGTGTACGTAAAGTTTTGGGCTTCGTGGTGCTCTATTTGTTTAGCTGGCTTAGAAGAACTAAATACATTGGCTGGTGAGGAACAGGATTTTGTTGTCTTAAGCATTGTTTCGCCGAACTTTAATAATGAAAAAGACAGTGATGCATTTATTAAATGGTTTAATGGAGTTGAAAACACTTCAAATATTAAAGTGCTATTAGATGAAGATGGCGCCATTGCAAAACAATACAATGTGCGAGCTTATCCAACGTCTGCCTATATTGGATCTGATGGCAAGCTAATCCAAACGCTCCCTGGCCATGTAGGCAATCCACAAATTATTGAGAAATTTAAAAGTATCCAATAATAAAGGGAGGAATCTCTAATGAAGATAAAATTATTTGGCGTATTAGTAAGTATCTTACTACTTTTATCTGCATGTTCAGCAGACACTTCTCTGTTAGCAAGTAATGCAAGTACCGCACAAGCACAATCTAAATATCCACCAAACCCTAACGTCAATGTCAGTTTTGATACAAATAATTTAAAAGATATTTGGCTTGCAGGTGGTTGCTTCTGGGGTGTAGAACATTATATGGCGCGTGTTTACGGTGTCTATGATGCCGTATCTGGTTATGCAAATGGCAACACAGAAAACCCAACCTACGAAGACGTCATTTGGAAAAATACTGGCCATGCAGAAACAGTTCATGTGCGCTATGACCCTGAACGTGTTGATTTAGAAAAACTATTAGCACATTTCTTTCAAATAATTGACCCAACGTTACTCAATCAGCAAGGAAATGACCGTGGTACCCAATATCGTACAGGTATTTATTATACAGATGAAGCCGACAAATCAATTATTGATAAAGTTATAGCAAAAGAACAAGAACGCTATGATAAGCCTATCGTGACCGAGGTGGAACCACTTGTGAACTTTACAATTGCAGAGGAGTACCACCAAGATTATCTTGAAAAAAACCCAGATGGCTACTGTCATGTAAAGTTTGATTCTTTGGAAAATCAAGAAATACCATCACTCATTGATCCTGCACGATATCCAAAGCCAAGCGACGATGAAATTAAAAAAATATTAACAAAAGAACAATATCGAGTAACACAAGGCAATGGTACAGAAATGGCTTACTCCAATGAATACTGGGATAATTATGATCCAGGCATTTATGTTGATATTGTTACGGGCGAGCCGCTTTTTTCATCAGCGGACAAATATGATTCGATGTGCGGTTGGCCAAGCTTTACAAAACCAATTGACCCAGCAGTAGTGCTTGAATATGAAGATACAAGTTATAATATGATTAGAACTGAAGTGAGAAGTCGCAGTGGTGATAGCCACCTAGGGCATGTATTTAATGACGGGCCTAAAGATCGTGGCGGCTTACGTTATTGCATCAATAGTGCTGCCATTAAGTTTATTCCACAAGCCGAAATGGAAGCAGCAGGTTACGGGTACTTAGTACATCTCACAAAATAATGCCGGTGCCAGTCACTTAAACAATTCTGAAACAATTTAAAAATCCACGTAGACTTTCGGAATGCACAAAAACATAAGCCGCAACAGGCTCGCGCGGTTAGCGAAGAATGTTGCGGCTTACGTCGTGCCCGCAGAAAACATAGTAGTTTTTTCGCATACCAAGTGCCCATCCACATCGCATGCATGCTTAGTTGTCAATGAATGAAGGAATAGCTCTTTTTTTATGAATGTTTTTAAAGAGGTGATGTCATGTATACATTATTGGTCGTCGATGACGAAGCTATTATCATTAAAGGAATTCGCTCATTTGTTCATTTCGAGGAGCTTTCTATTACAACGGTACTTGAGGCTTCAAATGGTGAAGCCGCACTTGAAATTTTCAAAAAACATAGCCCTGACCTTATATTAGCGGACATCAATATGCCGAAAATGAACGGTCTTGATTTTGCCATTGCGGCAAAGGCACTAAAACCAGATGTAAAAATTGCTATTATTACAGGCTATGACTATTTTGATTATGCTGTAACAGCGTTAAAGGCTGGCATTGATGACTATGTTCTAAAACCAGTCTCTAAAAAAGACATTCAAGAAACATTAAAAAATCTGATTGAAAAACGGCAAGCAACACAAAGCCAGCATGAAATATCGCGGCTTGTCGAAGGAATATTAAACGACACAAAAGTACATGATGATACGGGTTATAAAGCCAAAATTCAAAAGGAGATTGACCGCAATATTGCCAATGTCGATTTCTCTTTAAGCTACTTAGCAAAACAACTGGCGCTAAGTAATTCTTATTTGAGTAGCTTGTTTAAGAGCCTGTACGGCAAAAACTTTCAAGATTATATGCTCTCTATTCGCTTAGACCGAGCGAAAATTTTTTTACTTAGCACTGATATGAAAGTATATGAAGTAGCAGCAGCTGTCGGCTTTGACGACCCTAATTATTTCAGTGCCACATTTAAAAGGAAATTTGATGTTTCTCCGAATCAGTTTAGAGAAAAAATGAGGGAATAGTAATGAAGAAGTCCAATATGCTGAAAACTTTACGCATGCAAATAGCCCTTCACTATTTAAAAGCAAGTGGCGTTATTTTGTTATTAATGGGCGGCATTTTATATTATAGTATTTCCTCTGTTGTATTGAGTGAAGCAACTTCTAGTACGAAAACAGCAGTAGAAAAGAGCGGTATGTATATTGACCTTTATATTGAGCGCCTAAAAGCGGTGTCTGCTTTACTTGCTGAAAACCCTCAGCTTGTATCCTATTTTTCAAGTACAGAGCGCGATCCCGCTATGAAGCAAAATTTACTGTCGCTGATTCGGACAACGATGACAACCGATCCATTTATTCAATCGGTCGTTATTGTGAGTAAAGATGGGCAAGTACTTTCCAATGAAAAAGGGTTAATTATGAGTATGTCGAGCAATATGATGAAGGAACAATGGTATATGGCGGCTGTTAATAACGGTAGCAAGCCCGTTTTAACCTCTGCACGGATGCAGCATTTTTCAATGGATAAAGACAACTGGGTTATCTCGATTAGTCGCGAAATAAAAAATAATGAAGGGCAAAATATTGGCGTATTGCTTATCGATATCCAGTATAAAGTAATTGAAGACTTTTTAGCTAATTTAGATTTAGGGAAGAATGGCTTTTCTTTCATTATCAATGACCAAGGCGAAGTTGTTTATCACAGGGATACAGCGTATTTTGCAGACTCCATGAAACAACAACAATTACAGCAAATAATCGCCAATCAAGCAGGCTATGATAAAGAAAAAAATACGTTAACGCACACCTATAAGTTAATGAATGCAGACTGGACGTTTGTTGGTGTCTCTTCGCAAGATGGATTGTTAATGATTAAAAGGCAATTGCTCGAAATCTTTCTGTTAGTAGGAACTGTTCTCTTTATTATTGCTGCTGTTAGTGTTGCATTATTCGCTGGGCGCATTACGAAACCATTCCAACGTTTAGAAAAAGCTATGCAAACTATCGAATATGGCTTAAAAGAGGTGCCTATTGATGCCAAAGGATGCTATGAGGCACAAAGTTTAGCAAAACATTTCAATAGTATGATTGTCCAAATTGAAAAATTAATGCAAGAAATTACTGAAAAAGAGAAGCACTTAAGAGCGACAGAAATTAGTGCGCTCCACAGTCAAATTAATCCGCATTTCTTATACAATACATTAGATACAATTGTGTGGATGGCTGAGTTTAATGATAGTGAGAAAGTGATAGAAATTACAAAAGCACTCGCCCAGTTTTTCCGTCTTTCACTAAGTGGTGGAAATGAACTGACAACCGTAGAAAATGAATTAGATCATGTTCGTCAATATTTATTTATTCAAAAAGAACGTTACGGGGAGAACTTAAATTACACGATTGTCTGTGAACCAGCCATACGCAATGTACAACTGCCTAAAATCCTTTTACAGCCCATCGTAGAAAATGCTTTATATCATGGAATTCGAAGTCTTTCTCATATTGGTCATATTTATATTAGTGCAAAACTTACTGGTAGTGATGTAGAGCTTAGCGTCCAAGACAACGGACAAGGCTTCGACGTCAATAAATTAAGCAAGAACCCAAGTGAAAAGCGCACAAAACTTGGTGGCGTTGGCATTAAAAATGTTGATCAGCGCATTAAACTCTATTATGGACCTGATTATGGCATTACCATTGATTCGAGTATCGGCATCGGAACAACAATTTCTATTAAAATTCCATCAACACTAAAATAATAAGCTCATTCTTTTAAAAAGGACTAAGGTATAGACGCCTTAGTCCTTTAACTCAATGTATTGAATAGTTGTCAAATACAAACTAGTGCCATGCAGTCCGTTCGCTTACGGGTTGTCGTGCGGCATTTTCCCCTTGTGCTTCAGGAAAGTTATTTGCTTGTGCTATAGCCCCATCAAAATCAAACTCAGAGCCAAACTCTCCTTGATAGAGCTTCTTACCATTTTGATTGACTTCTTGTTTTTTCGCACTGAACTTGTCCTTGGCTTTTGCATTGTTACGATTTGTGTTTATATTTGACATAGCCATCCTCCATTGATTTTTATTGAAAAGGAATCGAACTGCGCGATTACTTTTCATCTTAAAGTTTGGCCAGGCTGATGGACTTTTATTTATACATGAATTCATTTATGCAAAAAAAGCACAGTCTGTACTTTTGCTTTTCTAGACGTTTAATAAAACTTGTATTTAAAACAAGTTAGCTAAAAAGTCTTGAACAGTTTTAGGTAACATTTGAAAGAATAGTCCTTCATATTTAATATCGAGCAGACCCGCAATAATAATAAGAATAACGATGAATGCTAAAAAGGGTTTCTTATTTTTAGAAATCCAATTCAAAAGGCTTCCCTCCTTAGAAAAATTACGTTTTAGTTCTAGATAAGTATATAGTGATTTAAGTAAAAAATATATTATTCCTTTGTATAAAAAAATAAAGCGACATATTTTGAGTCACCCCTAATAGGCTTGTTACATAGATTACAATGACACTGTATGAAGGGATGTTGAATTTCCTACAGGAAGTGAAGTTGCCTTCCATAATCGCTTATACTTTTTTAAGAAAGGAATGGCTATGGTCAATTTTAAATTTTTTCAAGGTATCGTTACACAGATAAATGATTTTGCTGTCGGACAGAATGGGGAAAATGAGGGTTGTTATACTTTAATGACTGTAGAAGACGGTGCTGGTGGCATCGTTAATTTTGTTATTTCACCTTCTACTTACTTTGTAAATCAAGAAATTGTGAGCCGTGGGGATCGCATTGTTGGGTATTATGATGGGAATGCACCTGCCCCAATGATTTATCCTCCCCAATATCAAGCACTAATCGTTGCAAAAGAAAACAGCTATCAAAATATAAAAGTCGACTTTTTTAATTCGCAATTGTTGAGTAGTGATGGGCAATTACAATTAAATATTGCTCCCTACACGCCAATTTTACTTA
The DNA here is from genome assembly GCF_038593855.1 of Lysinibacillus sp. FSL M8-0337. Lineage (NCBI taxonomy): Bacteria > Bacillati > Bacillota > Bacilli > Caryophanales > Bacillaceae > Lysinibacillus > Lysinibacillus sp. FSL M8-0337. The sequence continues at coordinate 4,502,960 of NZ_CP151996.1, forward strand.
AAAATGGGCAACCGTTTTCAAAAAGCCCTGCAAATCGCACCCTTATTGTTGTCTATGGACCTACGACAAGAAGCATTCCCGCCCAAACGACACCGCATGAAATAATTGTTTGGTGTTAAGCTTTTACACAGCAAATTGAATAATGATGAAATTACCTATTCGATAAAAACCCACGCTCTTTCCACAGGCACAACGTAAGCCGCAACTTACAATTGTTGCGGCTTACATCCTGTGCGTCTTGGAAGGCAAATTGTTTGAGTGACTGGCACCTCAATTTTCCTGTATAGCATTGCGTAAAAGTGGGCTCGGTTCTCCTACGCTATATAGTTGCAAATAATGCATGGCTCTCGTGCAGGCAGTGTAGAAAACTCTACATAAACTGTCATCACCATATATGTGCTCAGATGCATCATAGATGATAACCGCTTCAAATTCTATTCCTTTGGATAAATAGGATGGAATAATGACGACACCTTGTTCGTACTCCGGTGAGCCATTTTTTATAAGCTTCACATCCTCAATATTGGTTAAAGCTTCATATGCATGTTTGCTTTCCTCAGCAGTTTTGCAGATAATGGCGATACTATTATAGCCGTCTTTTCGCAAAGCTTCGACTTTCGTTGTAATAGCATGATGTAAAGCTGCACGATCCGATAATTGTGTTAGCACAGGTAATGCGCCATCTCGTTCAAACGGCATAATGCGTTCGCCATTCGGCACTAGTTTACGTGTAAACTCGATAATCGGTTTTGTCGAGCGATAACTACGCGTCATCGTAATGACTTCTGTTTCATCAGGTCCATATAGGCTACTTAGAATATTAAAATCAATCATTTCGCTAGCATGTGCGAAGATTGCCTGATTAAAATCCCCTAGCACCGTCATCCTTGCAAAAGGAAATAAGCGTTTTAAAAACTCGAATTGAAATGGTGAATAGTCCTGCGCCTCATCCACAAGAATATGCTTGATTGCGCTATTCGTTTGAAAACCTTGAATCAATTCTTTCATCAATAAAAACGGAGTAGCATCTTCGTAATATAATTTATCTTCATCTAGCATCTCTCGCGTTACTTGGCAAATAGCCTCCCACTCTACTGGTGTTTCACCATCTACCCACTGTTTTATTTGCTCAGGTTCTATAAACAACCGCTTGTAGATTTCCTTAATGTCGATAAATTGTAACGCACGAATCCGTTTTCGCAATGTCTTCAATTTCTTAGATACAATCAATCGCGCGAGTTTATGAGGCTCCATCTCATAATCGGCTATCGTCTCTCTTACAAAGCCTTGCTTTTTAGCTAAATAGACGCGTGCCTTATGGTATTCTTCATTACTGAGCAACTCAATTTCTTCTTGCACCCATTCCTTTTTCCATTCAACTTTTTCGGTTTCTTTTACTTTCTTTAAAATCCATTCTGTTAATTTTTCCAGTCGATTATGGAAGTTAAGTGACGTGTCGTTACGATAAAATTGTTCCCCAATTTGTTGTGCAGTAAGTATCGGTTGTCCTCTGAAGTAAATGTCCTTGAATATCATGCCATTAAACTCTAACGACTTTCTGTACGCTTTAATAACTTCAAAAAAGCGCGTAGATGCTTTGAAGCGAATGTTCGCCACTCTTACACTATGCGTAGGCGTATGGGCTTCAGTTAAAACATATTCCAATTGTTCATACGGATTTTCAACATCGAACTCTTTACTTAGTCGGTGATGTAGGTACTCCTGAAACGTTACTTGCTGCATATTTTCTTCGCCCAGTTCAGGCAATACATTAGAGACATAGCTGTTAAACATAGCATTAGGTGAAAATAAGATAATTTGATCTGCATTCAGTCTGTCGCGGTATTTATAAAGCAGATAAGCAATTCGTTGTAAAGCTGCTGAAGTTTTCCCACTGCCAGCTGCTCCATGTACAATAAGCAACCTGCCTTGATCATGGCGGATAATTCGGTTTTGCTCCTGTTGAATCGTGGCGACTATACTTTGCATATGTTTGTTTGTACCTTGCCCTAGCACTTGCTGTAAAATTTCATCTCCAATTGTCAAACTTGTATCAAACATGGATTGAAGTACCCCTTCACGAATTAGGTATTGCCACTTTTTCTCTAATTCCCCGTAAATAATGCCTTCCGGTGTCGTGTACTGGGCAGGGCCTGGCATGTAATCGTAGTAAACACTCGAAATAGGTGATCTCCAATCGTAAATAAGGAAATCCTCCCCGCTTTTATCCATAAGCGATGAAATACCAATATAGACTTGTTCTTTCACTGACATACCTTCTCCTAAAAAATCAATTCGACCGAAGTAAGGCACTTTCTGCATCCGACGCAGTGTAGACAATCTTTTAGAAGCATGTTTGTGTGTGCTTTGACTGACAGACAGTGCTTGCGTTTCTTGTCTTAAGCCGATAATCGTCTCAAGGTAATCATCGAAGGTATCCATATTGACCTTAATTTCGTCCCAAAAATGTTTGCGAATATTTACTACTTCATTCTTACGCTGTAAAGTTTCTTTCTCCAACTTACTCAATTGCTCTGAAATAGTCTCCATAACAATGTCCAAACGTTGTTGCTCTTGCTGAAACTCCGACTTCATCGCATTCACTCCTTAAAAATTAAAGTATATGGGTTGACTTATGAAAAACAATGCTCTATAATTAAAATAGAGATATTATACACTTTTAAATATAAAGTGCCTATCTATATAAATTTAACACATGCTCACATTTTTATCAATGGATTGAGCATCTTTTCTATTTTTATAAATTAACATCGCAAACACTTCTAAGATGCCACTTAGAGGTGTTTTTTATTTAGAAAAAAGCACCGCTCTAAAAATTTAGAGCGGTGCTTTTCTATTTTAGCAACCCATGCATTCATTGCTTACTTTTTATTTTTGTGTACAAACCACACTACTACAAGCATAAAGAAATACGTAGAATTAGCTGCTCTTGCTTAGCCTTCGTACTAGTTACTGGTTTCCTGCAATGCGAGCACAAGTTGATAGCAAGTAAACATGCTACAATTAATGTAAGAAGAACAGTTGGAGTGACGAAAATGAGTAAACGAGAACAACAAAAACAACAACGTCGCCAAAATATTATCCAAATTGCCAAGGATTTATTTTTAGAGCAAGGCGTTCAAAACATACAGATGCAAGACGTGGCAGATGCCGCTGGGGTTGGGATTGCAACAATATTCCGTTATTTCCCTAAAAAAGAGTATTTAGTTATTGCAGCTTCCAATACTATTACGAATGAAATGGCAACAGATATAGGGAGGATTGTCGAGCAGACGATTCCAGCTTTTGAAAAAATCGAGCAAATTTTAGATTATTATATAAGTGGCACAAAGGACCCACAGCTACGTTTAGCAAAGTTTTTTGAGTCCTTTGATTTATATGAAAAAATAGCTGCTGAATCAACGGAGCAATATGCGGAATACTTATTTGCTCGAAGCAAATTAGCTAGCATTTTATTAGCATTAGCTGAGCAAGGCAAGCAAGATGGCTCATTAAGAACCGACATTGATTTAGATGTTTTTATTATAACGATGGTACAAAATTTTAGTTTATTTACATTTAAATCAAGCCTGACAACCCATGATACGAACCTCTCTTCATTCCTTTCAGCGGACAAGCAACTCGCGATGATAAAGGATGTATTTTTAACCTATATTCGACCACAATAATAGGGTAGTCGTTTGAATTGACATTCGAACTAGAAAGTTGTTAACTAGGAAGTATAAAGTGATAGTTAACTATCACATTTTAAAAATGACGTTTAGGGGGCTTTTTATATGAGTCGTTTATCAGGTAAAGTAGCAATTATTACAGGCGCTGCACAAGGTATGGGTGCTGCACATGCTAAATTATTCGTAGAGCAAGGTGCAAAAGTTATTTTAACAGATTTAAATGAAGAAAAAGGCCATGCATTCGCTACTGAATTAGGTGAAAATGCAATTTTCGTTAAACAAAATGTTACTTCTGAAGAAGATTGGGCTACAGTCATTGCAACTGCAGAAGAAAAATTCGGTCCAGTAAACGTATTAGTTAACAACGCCGGTATTACGATGGCGAAAAATATGCTTGATATGACATTAGAAGAATACCGACGCATTGTGGATATTAACCAAGTATCAGTATTTTTAGGTATGAAAGCGGTAGCAGCTTCAATGATGAAAGCTGGTAGCGGTTCAATCGTCAATATTTCTTCAATGAACGGTTTAGTTGCTGGTGCTGTAGGATATACAGATACAAAATTCGCAGTACGTGGTATGACAAAAGCAGCTGCAATCAATCTAGCACCAATGGGTATTCGCGTAAATTCAGTGCACCCAGGCGTCATCGCAACGCCAATGGTTGTACAAGAAGATACAAAAGCTGCAGTAGAAGAATTCTCTAAACATATTCCATTAAAACGTGTAGCACAACCAGAAGAAGTATCGAATATGGTGCTATTTTTAGCTTCTGATGAATCTAGCTATTCAACAGGTTCAGAATTCATTATCGACGGCGGATTAACTGCGCAATAATAAGTAATCCACAACTGAAAAAGTGTTAGATTGACAGCGTCAATCTAACACTTTTTTATTTCTTCATTATTGAGGATAAGCTGTAGTTAAGGGATAAATTATTATTAACATCTTTTACTATTCAAAGCATTCTAGTTTTTTATATATTTTTGTATCCCGAAACACATTTTAATTAATACTAAAAATTGGTAGACCCTGGCTAGTGTCTAAAATAAATTCTAAATCCCCAATTGCGAAATTCTTTCTTTTTTCTATTAATTCATCACTAGCTTTTTTTTCAAAACTCAACGCATAGTTGAATAGCTCTAAAAAGTCTGCATCTAATCCATGTTTATGTGATTTATACTTAATATTATCAATATCAGATTCAGTTATTAATATGTATTCAGCATTGCTTATATTGTTCATTAATTTTATCTTTTCTTGATAATCTACTAAATTATCATCTGTTCCTTGGAATGTTAGAATTTGCGCTTTATTTTCAAAGCCTTTATAGATTTCAAATAAATTGAGATTATCTTTGTTTTTTATAATGTCTTTTGCAATGTAATCAAATTCAATTAATAATTTCGAGTTTTCAAATCTATTAAATAACTGTCTATTCTCATGTAAGTATAATGGTTCTATCCAAGCACTGTTATCTATAATAAAAGAAAACGGTTCATACATTTTATTGCACAAATGCAATAAAAATGCTCCGTGAGAATGTCCATATCCAATTAATCGTTTAGTATCAAATTCAATTTTATTATCAACTAAGATAATTTTTAAAGCTTCAATGGCAGTTATAATATCTATAGCTTGCATAAAGCCCATATCATTAAATTCATCTAGGTCTTCTTGTAAATCCTCTGCAACTTGGATAGTTAGTTCTTTATTTGTTATTAATTCTAGTATTGTAGCTTTTTTGTCAGCTACTAATGCTAACTCATCTCTACTAAGTATTTCTTTAACTTTGGATTGATCTATAGAAATATTTTTTGCACCTTGCATAAATCTGTTTCCGAAATAATCACATTGCATTGTAATTAAATTATATTGATCAGCAAAGGTTTCACGCATCTTTTTATATACTTTAGAATCAACATTCCCTCCAAATCCAGGAACAAAAACGACAATACCAGTTTCGTTATTGGTGCCTTGTGTAGGTAAGGAAAAATCTATCCTTAGTTCTCTTCCATTTTTTCCATTATAAAGATTAGGGTGAGCAGATATTTTTATACTTTCAGAGTGTGCCATAATTTTCCCCCTTTTAACTAAGTACAATTATACATAATATTACTTATTTATAATATGGTTCTCAATAACCTGTTTAATTGCCTTTTTAGATTCATGGGAAAATTAAATTTCTTTTCAACAGCTCTAAATCAAATGGCATATTACATTTCAGAATAGCTAAAAACTTCTTTCAAACATCTATAATTTCGCAAAAAATTACTATGTATTATTTTACCTTACATTACAATAAAACTAAAATTATGTATTGTATTCACTAGTTTCCATTTTTGTTATATACTATACGCTAGAATAATAAAGGAGCTTACAAAAATGGCAAAAAATATTAATTTTTTATTGCAAGTTTTTTTCTTTTGCCATCAAAGACCAGACCGCTCATTCCATTATAAAGGGAAAAAGTTCCCTTTATGTGCAAGATGTACTGGGATGGCGGTAGGATATCTCTTATCCATCATGTTAGTGATACTTTTAGGTTTAATAGATTTGCGGATTATCATATTACTAATTTTACCAATGGCTATTGATGGTTTTGGACAATTATTTGGTAAATGGACAAGTACTAATAATAGACGGTTCCTTACTGGTTTATCGGGTGGTATCGGTATTATATATATTTTCTACATTATGGGTTACCAATTTTTTTTATTGGGTCAAAATGTTGGAAGAAATCTACAATAAATTATTGGAGGTACTATTATGTTTTGTAGAAACTGTGGCGAGCAAATTTCAGAACACGCCGAAATTTGTATTCACTGTGGTGTCCGAGTAAAAAATGCAGTTGGGGATGACAAACCAAACTGGGGTATTAACATTATTACACTTTGCTGTGTACCACTTGTTGGATTAATTATGTATTTTATTTGGAAAAATGAAAAACCAGTTGCGGCTAAATCCGCTTTAACATTCTTCTTCATTAGCATAGGAGTTATCGTATTATTCTATATCGTAATGTTCATTATTGGATTAGCAAGTCAATAGCACGAGGGCATAGTTATGTATTGTACTCATTGTAGTGAACCTATTGCTGCGTTAACGGAAATTTGCACGAAATGTGGTGTACGACCTTACGTCACTAAAAACTTCTGTCACTCATGTGGCTCTAAGGTAGATTGTAATCAAGCCATGTGTATTGCTTGCTGCTCTATGCTAAGAGAAATTAAGAAAACGCGAGGAGCAGAATCTTATCATCCTGCGATTATAGGGATTCTAAGCTTTTTCCTCGTTGGATTAGGACAAATAATAATGGGACAAATTTTTAAAGGGTTAGTTATGTTAGTTGTTTCTTTTATATTAACATTGATAACCTTAGGATTATCTTCTTTTATTATTACACCTATTAACGTGATCGATGCTGTCCTGATTGCAAATAAAAAACAACAAGGGAAGCAAGTTGGCAAATGGGAATTTTTTTAATATGTAGGGGGTTTTACGATGTTTTGTCCTAATTGTGGTTCTAGCATTGATGACAATGCCGAAATTTGTATACATTGCGGTGTTAACGTATTAACATTTCACAAACAAAAGACTGTAGCAAAAGAAGATGCACCAAACATTTGGATTAATGTACTCAGCTTATGCTGTTTCCCTCTACTTGGTTTTATTATCTATTTTGCATGGAAAGATACACAGCCAAAAGCAGCAAAATCAGCTTTGATATTCGCGGTAATTGGTCTAGCTCTTTCAATTATTGTAGCAATTATTTCATTTGTAATAGGTTTTGCAACAGAAATGATGAATGATAGCTATTATTACTATTAATTACAATAGAACACTAACTGTATGAAACAATTAAGAAGGGTAGACATTGAAAAGTCTCCCTTCTTTTAATGTATTGCTATAAATAAAAGCAACAAGCGTAAAATGTATGTACGAACTCATTGTTTTTTATTCACTATTCTACTTCTTATGCTTAATTAATTAGATTTAACAAGGTTGCCGTCTTTATCAGTAAATTTACCAACGATAATCATAATTAAGTCTACTAGTGTCCAAATACCTAAACCGCCTAATGTTATAAACATTAGTATCCCTGTACCAATCTTACCTACATAAAAACGGTGAACACCTAAACTACCTAAAAAGAAGCAAAGTAATATTGTTGCTACAAAACTTTTGTCTGACATGAAAATACCTCCGATAATTTTATAAATACTATAAGTTCCCACCAAATAATTATATTACATATTAAGGTTTTTTTAACATTTTTTTCTTATACCTTTTTCCTCATTTTTATAACCTGTTTCTAGTTATTCAGTAACTAGAATATGTTATATAAGTTCCAGTCAAACAGATATTTAATCCTATATATAACTATTAATACCTTATAAAATAAAAAAAGACATATTCATTTTTCTTTGAATATGTCTAACCAAGAATTCAATCTTTTACTGTGTCATTAATTTAATTAGCTGTTTATAATACGTATGATGTTCTTGAAGTTCCTCATGTTTTCCAGAACCCGTAATAAAACCATCCTCAAACACTAAAATTTGATCGGCATGTACAATTGTAGATAAACGGTGTGCAATAATAACGGTTGTACGTCCTTTCATAACATACTCTATTGCCTTTTGTACCGCTCGCTCTGAGTCATTATCAAGGTTAGATGTTGCTTCATCTAATAATAGTATGGCAGGATTTCGGAATAAAGCACGTGCGATTGCTATCCGTTGTCTTTGTCCCCCTGATAATTTAATTCCCCCTTCGCCTACTTCAGTATCTAATCCCTTTTCAAACTGTTGCACAAAATCCCATGCGTAGGCATTTTTTAATGCCTCTATAATATCTGTTTCTAAAACATCAGCTTTTCCATAAGTTACATTATCGCGAATTGTGCCATTCATCAGCGGAGCTTCTTGCGATACATATCCAAATAAGCTACGCCACTCCTTTAAATGGATTTGTTCAATTGGCTGTTTTCCAAATCGAATAGTACCCTCTGTAACATGATAAAATTGTTCTATTAATGAAAACATGGTTGTTTTCCCTCCGCCACTGGCACTAACCAATGCGGTTGTTTTGCCTGCTGGAATCGTAAAAGAAATACCTTTTAAAATTGGATTATCATTATATTGAAACACAACATTTTCAAAAGTAATTGACTCATCGGCAGACAAAATAGCATTTTTTCCATGTCCTTCAATTGGTTCATTTAAAATTTCTTGTAATCGTTCTGTCGCACCCATTGCCTTTTGGAGCGAAGTGAAAAATGTTGCCATTTGTGTAAATGGAATAATGATTTGCACAAGGTAAATAATGATCGCTACAAGTTCACCTGCAGTAATCGCACCTGTTGCTACTTTTGCGCCGCCATAGCCGAATAATAAAATGAGTACCACCATCATAATAAACGTCATAATGGGTGATAGAACGGCTAAAATTTTTGATTCTTTTAATCCAAATTGATACAAATGTTGGATTTTTTCTTCTCCATTTAGCTGCTCATAATTTTCTGTTTGCGACGTTTTCACAAGTCGTATATTCGTTAATACACGCCCCAACTGTCCTGTAAAACTAGCAAGCTCATCTTGATTTGCTCTCGCGATTTTATGAATACGTTGTCCAAGAGGCAAGGTCAATAAAATGGCTACCGGCACTGATATTAGCATCAATAATGTCATTTTCCAATCAATGATGATTAATATGATTACCGCACCCACGATGGCAAATAAGCCCGAAATAAAGCTAATTAAATGATCTGTAATAAGTTCCTTAATAACATTCGTATCTTGCGTAATTCTGCTCATGGTTTCCCCAGATTCATGTGCATCAAAATAAGGAATACGTAACCGTAAAACATGCGCCCATACCTTCATACGCAAATTAGCCACAATTCTTTCCCCAAGCTTACGCATCATATAAAACGTTACACCACTAAGTACAGCCTGGAAAATAAGAAATACACCTACTAATATAATGGACTGCCATGAGAAACCAATCGTTGAAAAATCATTAATCATTCTCATCGTAAATAATGGAACAGTCAATCCAATAAGTGTTTCAACAATACTCAGTAAAAGAGTGCCTATCGTCAGTTTCTTTGATAATCGATTACTATTCACAAGCTGCCAAATGCCTCGTACTGAATTATTCATTATCTTCCCCCCTATACACTCCTAGTCGTTCAGCCTGCGAAATAAACCATTCTTCCTCTTCCTTTGTAAAAGGTGTAGGAAACAACCAATCATTTAGCTCAATCTCTTCATATTCCTTTAATACTTCGACTAAATCTTCTACCATATCTTGTGGAATTAGTGATAATAGCTGCTCCATTAGTGCTTTCAAAGAATCATCTTGAATCGGTTGTATGTATGCCTGCTTCAATTGATTAGCTAAAGCCATGTATTTTCGATTAAATTCAATCATGTTTATTCCGGAAAAGTCGTATAGTCGCTCGATTAACTCATCAGGTAACTTACCTCGCCAATAGTCTCGTTGCTCATCCTCTTTGAGTAAGTTAAATATCATCGTTAAAAAAATGGATGTATCAATGGCTTCTTTTTGTTTTCCTATGTTAATCGCCTGATCCAAGCTCGTAATTACCCGATCGATTTGATTTCGCTTCTTCTCTAATTGGCGTTTTTGAAACATTAATGATTCGATTAACTGCTGTTCCCCGTTCTGTAAAATATCTTCTATCTCCTCCAAAGAATAATCTAAATATTTTAATGTGATGATTTTTTGAAGGGTCTCTATGTTACCGTCATTGTAATAACGATGCCCCGATTCTGAAATATAGCATGGTTCTATCAATCCCTTTTCACTATAAAACCGTAAAGTCCGTACTGTTAGCCCTGTCTTCTTTGCAAATTGACCGATTGAATACATATTTTCAGCTCCCTTTCCTCCAGTATAAAATCTACCGTTACGTCAGATGCAACTACTTTACTCAATAAATAAAAAAAGAACACCAGTTTCGTGTTCTTTAGTGAATGACAATCTATATATTATTACGATGATGATTATTGTTGTGAGCTTATCATCCGCATTTACTTGTGATACGGTTCAACGTAATGTGGCTAAGTGCGAGTTTTATATTAAATTATTTTGAATTTACACTATTCTTCTAGGATAACCTTCATAAATTTTAGTGAATTCTGATGTTTCAGTGTACACAAATCTTAAATATTCTTTTGAATTTTTTAGTTTAATGGCTCTTATAATTACTAGCGTATCTATTAATTTAGGAATATTAGCTAAACTATATTGAGATGACATACTAATACTAATACTTTCTTCCTTATAGTTTATATATGAACTATAACCTCTTCCAAAACTATCAATAATTGTTTCATTAAATTGATATACAATAGGATAAATACCGTGTTCTTCTAAAATATATCCAAGTTCATTTAAAGCATTACATGCTTTACTAATTTCTGTTTTATCGGGGAAATCCTCCCTCTTGTGTTCTATTCTATTTCTAATATTAGCAACGTTATTTTTCTCTAAGAGTATCTTAATTCTTCTAAGTAATTTATCTAAATTTATATATATTTCATCTGATAAATCTAATACTAACTTAGTATGACTAAATGGGAATACAAACAAATTCGTTCTTTCGATATATGATGGAATATCTTTTTCATTTCGTTTATAGTTATCACGCGTATTTAATAGTTCATTGCAAAAATCAGCAAGTATTTCAAACCCCATAATAAGAGGATAAAGGGTATTCTTACCACCTCTATCAAATACAATTGATCCATTATTTGTTACTTTTTTGTTACTTAACTGTTCAGACATAAATGTACGAGCTTGAATTATATTATATTTAAATTTTGTTTCTCCATAATGGTCTGATAATAATACCCATGTTATATAGGAGAGACTGGCATCTAATATTTCTTCTAACGATACAAATAGATTTACTGCAGCACTTCTAATTCGTTCTTTATCAACCTCATTATATGAATGCATTAAACTTGAAACTTTAGTGAAGCTTTCGAGACGATTCCAATATTTTTGTAAAGAGTCTGGAAAGGTATTAACATTAAAACCTAATTTCCATAGCAATCTATTCACTAAATTCTCTTCATCAGTATCATCCTTCGGGATATAAAAATCCTTTATCAATAAATAATCAAATGTAAATTTTATATGTTTAGGACTATCCAGAAGAAAATCTTTCACAATTTGCTTTGGATTCTCATTCATTAATAACTTTTCAAATTTATCATTAGTATCAATACCTTCAACTAATCTAAGTTTCCAATCTAACTCTTCCTTATCATTATAAATCTCCATGATTAAGTATTTTAATCTTAAAGTTGGTAAACCTTTATTTTTTGATATAAATCTAACACCTAAATTTGAAACTTCGCATTTTAAATTTAAAGAACCCCCTATTTCATATCCAAAATATGAATTTCTTATTTCTGTAATAGGAACTTTTATTTCTTCATTAAATATTAAATATTCTAAAGTTGAAATTATATCTATATTTTTAAAAAGTAATATAAGTTGAAAACATTCTGCTATAGTAAGTTGTTCAGAAATTTGTTCTGCAGATCCAGAAATTTTTCTATTTATTTCAGAACTCACAGAACGTTTAGACCTAAAATAAGAAAAACGATTGATTAGTTCTTTTAATAAAATTCTTAATTCACTCAAACTAAAAGCATTTATTAGAGCGAATGGTAAGTTAGATAAATCATGTTCTAGCATTAGATTATCTGAAGTATTTTTCTTTGATGATTCCTCTAATTCTTCAGGCAATCCTCTTATATCTAGGAAATTCGATAAATCTTTAAACTTTGATTTATTATATGAAGATGTAAGTTTTACAAAATGTAATTGATTACACGATAAACTATCACAGTGCCATAACGGAGCACTTTTAATTACAGGTAAAGATCGAGATTCTTCTGAATCCAAAAAACCAAATGGACCTACTACATTTTTCCCATATTGAAAAACACCTATAGGGGTATCATCCAAAAGTTTATTAGTTTGTTCTTGATTAAGTTTACTTGGTCTAATATCGAAATTTTCAAAGAATTTATCATATAGCATTCTCTCATATATCCATGGAAATCTAATATTACCTTTTATAACATCCTCTGATAAAGCATTCTTTAAACTGTTTATATCAGTTTTTTCTATATCAATTAAAAAATCATTAAAATAAAAAGCGTCTAAAATATTTAATTTACACTCAGATATTTTATATTCCTCATTATTAAGATATGATGAAGCTATTTCTTCACCTATTGAAGTCAATTCAATTGCTTCACCAATTTTTTGAGATGGAGAATAGTCTAGGGAAATAAATGATTTTGTAAAAAAATCACGTAAAATAAGAAGTTCATAAAGTTTACTTTGATACTCTGTTTCATTTTTTATAATTTCTTTTGAATCCGATACCATTTAATCACGCCCTTATCTCTTTATGGGTAAATTATAACAAATAAAGCGAGATTATATTAGTTGATTTCCTATATTCTCTTTTATAATTTGAAAATATTGTTAAAAACTTTAACCGAACACACTTTTCCAATTATTACAATTTAATATACTAAAAATCGACAACATTTATTGTGATGTCGATTTTTAGCAAACATATAAGCAAACCTCACTTACTTATGATAAGGCTCTCCCTTAATAATGCGAAAGCTTCGGTAAATTTGCTCAATCAAGACTAGCTTCATTAGCTGATGTGGTAATGTCATCTTGCCAAATGATTGTTTTTCGTCGGCACGTTTGAGGACGTCGTCGTGTAGGCCGAGTGAACCGCCTATGACGAAGGCAATTTTACTTTTTCCATAAGTCATCAACGACTCGATATCGGCTGCCATTTCTTCAGATGTTTTCATTTTGCCGTTAATGGCAAGGGCGATCACGTATGTATCTGGGCTTAGTTTTGCAAGGATACGTTCGCCTTCTTTTTTCTTCACAATTTCCATTTCTGCCTCGCTTAATTGCTCCGGTGCTTTTTCATCAGGCACTTCCGTTAACTCTATTTTGGCATAGCTACCAAGGCGTTTTACGTATTCGTCGATCCCCATTTTTAAGTACTTTTCTTTTAGTTTTCCGACTGATACAATTGTTATATTCACACGTTATCCACCTTTACATTTCATTTACAAACAAATTATCCACAAAAGTTATCAACATATCCACAAGTAGTTTCTATATATTGTGTAAAGTTATTTACTTGATACAATATATTCTGCTGGCTGTTCGCAGTAACTACATTTTGTGGATAACTTTTTTTCCTTTTCTACTTTATCCATAATTGGGAATACTTTTTGCTCCGCAACAAACATGTCTAAAGCGTGATCTATATGCTTTTCGCAACTGAATTTTTCCATTTTTTCATGTCTCCTTATTTTCCGAAATTTCCACAAACTTATTCACAATTCGGTCTATGTTATCCACAATCTATTGTAACAAAGGAATAGCAAGTAGGAAAGAAAGGCTTTCTCTCGCTACTTGCTGTGTAAAGTAATTATTCACAAATTTCTAGTTATCCACATCTATATTTGTAAATTCTCTTAGTAAAATACATCTTGCGGATTAATTTTTTAAATTAAAAATCGGTAGTAGATTTTACATCTACCACCGATTAGCTTATTACAATGAATCGCTATTTGTTAATGTTAGTGTTAATTCCACTAACTTACCTTCGCGGTATACTTTCATTGTTAATGTATCACCAATTTTTTTGTCGTTGTACAAATGCTTACGTAAATCAATCGAAGTTTCGATTTTTTTACCGTCCATTTCAACAATTACATCATATTGTTTCACGCCTGCTTTTGAAGCTGGTGAGTTAGCGATAACATCTGTAATGACAACACCTGTTGTAATTTCTTTAGGTAATTTTAATGTTTGTTGTTGGTAGTACGCTGGTACGTCTGTTAAATCGACTAATGAAATCCCCATCGTTGGACGTTTCATTTCTCCATTTTTCTCTAATTCCTGAATAATTGGAATTGCTGAGTTGATTGGAATTGAGAAGCCCAGACCTTCCACTGACGATTCGGAAATTTTCATGGAGTTGATGCCGATTAATTCACCAGCTAAGTTCACTAGTGCACCACCACTATTACCAGGGTTAATAGCAGCATCTGTTTGTAACACTTCTTGTTGCCAATCCGCAACCTTGTCGCCATTTAAATCAACTGGTACTGAACGGTCTTTACCTGAAACAACACCTGTTGTTACAGAGCCATAAAATTCTAAACCTAGTGGATTCCCGATTGCAATCACTGTTTCACCTTGTTTTAGTACATCTGAGTTACCAAATGTCGCCACTGTTTTAACATCTTTTGCACTGATTGAAATAACAGCTAAGTCTGTCCAAACATCGCTACCGACTAATTGTGCCTCTTCTTTTGAGCCGTCTTGCATTGTTACTTCTAACTGTTTTGCGCCTTCAATAACGTGATTATTTGTGACGATAAAGGCTGTATCACCTTCTACTTTATAAATAACACCTGAGCCGCTTCCTGTTTCTTTATCTTGGGTTGTTTGCTGATTCCAAAAACCGCCACTTGCCACTTCTTGAATATTGGTAATACCTACAACAGCACCTGATGCTTTTTCTACAGCACCTGTAACATCCGTTGTTACTTCGGTTGCAACCTGATTGATGGTTGTCTCATTTTTACCAGAACTACTTGTTGTTGTCCCCGGCATCTGATTGACAAGCCCAGGAAGCATTAGCCACACGAGTAATGCACCGATAATAACCCCTATTAGACCACTAAAGAAATAGCCACCTTTTCCTCCGCCGCCGTCTTTCTTTTTAGAACGCTTCGCTTGCATTTCTTTTTCCTCACGTTCCAATCTCTCCTGTAGAGGGGATTTTTGGATCTCATCATTATTTAGAAAATCACTGTTTTTATCATCATCATTTAAATAACTCATGTTCCTCATCCTTTCGTACAACTTCTATCTATTAATTCTTGCCTTTATCATACGATTCAAACATTAAAATTACATGAAAAATAAATAAAATGGGCATAAAAAATAGCTGTTCAATGCATTAACTATAAAATGCCATTGAACAGCTTTTCTTTTTTATATGAACGCTTGAAATCTTGATTTTTCTTTAAACCATTACTAGTTTTGTTGGCTCTTCAGCATCCGTATCTACTAAATGAACATACTCACCTGCGATAATCCCGCAAGATTGCAACGTTTGTGTCACACTCATGCGCGCAAGCTCTTTCATATTATTATCTTTACTTAAATGGGCTAAATAAATATTCGTTGGCTTCTCAAATACTACTTCGCTCATTGCAATAGCAGCATCTTCGTTCGATACGTGTCCTACATCACTCAAAATACGACGTTTTATAGACCACGGATAGCGCCCCATTTGTAGCATGTTAACATCATGATTACTTTCAAACACGAAGGAATCTGCGCCACGGATAATGCCCTTCATACGATCACTAACATAGCCTGTATCGGTAATGACCACGAGTTTACGACCATTTTCATGAAATGAATAAAACATCGGATCTGCTGCATCGTGTGAAACAGCAAAGGATTCTATAGCTAAAGAGCCAAAATGCTTCACCGTCTCCATTTCAAACTCAAAACGTTGCTCTAGCGGAATATCTCCTACGAGTCCATCCATCGCTTGCCACGTTTTAGCATTTGCATATACCGGTACATTGTATTTCCGAGCCAATACGCCAATTCCTTTAATATGATCACTGTGCTCATGTGTAACTAAAATGCCACTTAGCTGTTTCATATTGCGATCGATTTTTGTGAAGAGCTGCTCCATCTTTTTGCCACTTAAGCCAGCATCGACAATAAATGCATGATTATCGTTCTCTACATAAATCGAATTGCCTGTACTACCACTTGCTAAAACACTAAATCGCATCTTTAAACTCCCCAGTCTTCTTCTTCAACCTCTTGCTTGTCCTCTTGAATTTCAATAATCTTGCCTTCCACAGCATCAACAAAAAACTCTTCTATTTCACCGTCTTCTAATTTCACTCGTACTTCCCATGTTGGTAATAATACTTGTGTTTGCGTTAAATAGACAAGTGTGGAATAGCCTAGCTGCATCTTGTCAACATGTGAATCTGGCTTTAAAAGCCCTTTTGCGTATAATGCCTGTACCACTTGAATCGGTGGTAGCACACTTTGTTGTTGCTCCACTTCTTCAATACTATCAAGCATCGTTTGTTCATACATCGTTACTTCATCGTTGGCATTCCATTGTATTTTTAACAGTCCACTCTTATTGTAATAGAGCATTCGATTTTTTGTTTTTTGAAAGAAGATGGCTACACGCTCTTCGCGATTAACTTTCCATAATCCATAGGAACTGCCTTCTTTAATATTCGCTTGCACAAATTCTGTGAAACTGGCATCATCATTAACATTTCGCAATTTCACTGGATTTGCGAGAATGACATGCGCCTCTTTTCCTTCTAATTTTGCATCTAAATTATTTACGCGATGATTAGGATTGGTAAAATCAGCAGCCGTAAAAGTGTGGACTTTACCAGTAATAAAGGTAGCTGATTCCACATTATTCGGCAAAACACCATACGTAATATTATCCTCTTTTAAACGGGCATCTATCGTTTTCTCACCTGTTACTTCAACGCTTTGCGCCTCATTGTAACGATTTACATATAATGAGTATAAGAAAATATTTAAAATTAAAAAGACGACTATAAAAATGGATTTTGTTCTATTCCAATCCATTTTTTACACCCCCAAGCATTTCAGGTGTCAGTAAAACCCATGAACCATTGCGAATTACAAACCAGCTTGGTTCTAATGTAAATAATCTTAGATTTTCATCTTGTGTTAAATAATACCCAACAGCAATTTCATCGATATCTGATAATACAATATTATTAAGCTTATGAATTTTTTCAACAATTTCTGTACCCGATGGCAGTTCTTTTATCTCTTTTTCCGATATGTCTAAAGAAAAGTAAGGGCGTTTATAGCGGAAAATGCGTGTATCTCCCCATACCGTTGTTATACGAGTTGTTGCTTGATCACTATAGACAGGGAAACCTTGTAAATAAAGCTGATAATCTAATTGATTTTTACTCGGGTTGCCCGATACATAGCGGTAATCCGCCGTGAAGCCACCATGTTCGTTGATAAATTCAAAACTATCTTTAAAGAGTTTCGATGGCTCTATGCTTTCGCTACTTTCGGCTGCTGGATAGACATAAGTCAATGATTTAAACCTTGTATCCACAGTCATAAGAGACAAACCATCTGTATATTTTTCAAATGTCGCACTTTCTACATTACGCTGTACAACGTTTGGCTCTGAAAATAAGACATTTTTAAATAATTCAGGTGAAAGTTCATTCATATAATACGTATATTTTACGGATTCAATTGTATCATTTGGCACATAAAGCGACGTATAGCCATCTCGTTCCACTTCTTTATATGCACTATGCAGTTTGGATGGTTCAATAATATCTTTTGCAAATTGATTGGCATTTGTAATACTTACATGTGAGCGTAACAGTGATTTGTTAGAGCTACTAATGAAATACATTTGCACTTCTTTGTTAGCATAATTTGTCCAATCAATTATAATGCGATTAAACGTTGTCTCTGGTAACTCTTTTTCACCAAAGTTAAAAATTGTACCTAGCTCTGAAAAAGGAATTTCCCCAGCAAAAAATACAGTCATACGATTATTAGCACGTATCATCTCATTAACATTTGCTGGTGAAATATTATTGTTCACTCGAACTAGGTCTAGGATGTTCCAACCATGAAAAATATTCATAATATCTTTCATGGCACCGTTTGATACAGTACCTGTTAATTCTTCTTCACTACTATAAAGAGCTTTATACGGCTTAATAACATCTTCTATTTTCTTTTGTGTACCAATTAAAATTTCCTTACCTTCTGTTTGCTCAATTACTTTGTAATCAGGCGTATATGTCCAGATAATGAAAGTTAGCACAACACTTAGCATAACGAGTAGAAATAAAACAATGGATTTTACTGGTTCTATATATTTCATTCCCACTCACCTGCCTCGTCAAAATCGTCTAATTCAAATGGTAATGTGAAGAAAACGGTTGTCCCATATCCCTCTTCACTTTCAGCCCATATCTTCCCACCATGTGCCTCAATCATTTCTCGCGCAATCGCTAGCCCAAGACCTGTACCACCCATAGAGCGTGCCCGCGCGCGATCCACGCGGTAAAAACGGTCAAAAATACGTCCTACATTTTCTTTTGGAATACCCATGCCATCATCCGAAATCATGACCTTCAACGTATCTCCTTGGACGGTAAAACCAAAACGGACACTACCTCCATCTGGAGAATATTTTATTGCATTTGAGATCACATTATCAATTACTTGCGTCACCTTATCTGTATCAATTTCAACGTAATAGGATGTCTCTGGAAGTAATCGTTCGAATGTTACATTTTCTGATTTAGACATTTCAAAGCGATCGATAATTCGATTAAAGAATGAATTAAATAACACAATATCTGTATTCAATTTGTAATTACTACTATCCATTCGTGATAATTGTAGTAAATCATTTACTAAACGAATCATTCGCTCTGTCTCTGTTTGCGTAACATTTAAAAATGTAGGCGCTATATTTTCATCTTTCCAAGCCCCATCAATTAATGCCTCAAGGTAACTACGCATCGTTGTTAACGGTGTACGAAGCTCGTGTGAGACATTCGATACAAACTCTCTACGCTCCATTTCAATCTTTTCCTGCTCCGTAATATCATGAAGTACAGTAATTAACCCATTAATAAACCCTGTTTCTTTTTGAATTACCGAGAAATTGGCACGTAAAATATACGGTGCCTCTGCCGTACTAAAATCCAAGTTGACAGCATCATTCATATGGATTAAATCCTCAAAGCTATATTCTTGGTCGATGCCTAACACCGAAGCGATTGGCCGTCCCAATGTGATATCCCTCGAAATATGCAATAACTCTAAGGCTGGATCATTAATAAGAATAATACGTCCTTTACGGTCTGTTGCAATTACACCATCGGTCATATTACTAAGGACCGAATGAAGTTTCCGTCGTTCAGCCTCTGTCGTCGATTGAGACTCTTGCAATCGATTGGTTAAATGGTTAAACGTAGTAGCCAATTGTCCGATCTCATCGGTTCCATAAACTCGTACTTTACGAGAAAAGTTCCCTTTCGCCATGGCTTGTGCTTGTTTACGCATATCCGCAATCGGCTGCGTAATAGTGCGTGCTACTAAAATGCCTAAGAAAATAGTAACCACTAATGATACAGCAGTACCACCTAGGAAAATACGGTTAATATCACTCATCTGCTCAAAAACGGATTCAATATTTGCTTCAATGTAAAGCACCCCGATAATTTCATCATCAGGGCCAGCACCATCACGAATTGGCGTTGCTAACACCCATACTCGATTTCTCGTTTTATTGTCCAGTTTTATAAGATCAAATAGTGTTTCGGCTGATATTGCTCGACGGACAAGGTCTGTATTCGAACGTTGGCCTATTAAATTTTGATTATCTACTTCTGAAGTTGCAAGTATACGCTGTCTACTATCAATTACGCGAATTTCTAAAATATCGCCTGTCGAAACATCCTTCAACCCTGTGGAAAATTCTTTTACAATGGATTTCAAACTTTCCTCAAGCGAAGGCATACTTTCATCGCGTTCTTTTAAAATTTCTTCACGAATGCTATATTGCATCAAATCTACACGCTGAAAAATAGACTCTTGAAAATTACTTTTCAAATTTTCCTCTAGTTGCTTTGCAAAATAGATGCCTATAATTTGTAACGCCAACATAATCAACAAAATATAAATTAGTACAAGCTTGACATGAATTGATTTAAAGAAGCTTACTTTCTGCATTTCCTTTACTCCTGTTCAGGATTTCGTAAATAATACCCTACGCCACGTCTAGTGACAATCCATGCCGGATGACTTGGATTATCCTCTATCTTTTCACGAAGGCGACGAATCGTTACATCGACTGTACGTACGTCACCGAAATAATCGTAACCCCATACAGTTTGTAAAAGATGCTCACGCGTCATCACTTGTCCAATATGTTTTCCTAAATAATGTAGCAATTCAAACTCACGATGTGTTAATTCAATTGCTTCATCGCGCTTCATCACCTGATAAGCGTCAGGCTGGATAACAAGAGAGCCTACTACAATCTCATTGGATGTTTCCTCTTCTTCCTCTGCCGCAGGAGCTACTACTTGAAGGCGACGCATATTGGCTTTCACGCGTGCGATTAGCTCCCTTGTACTAAATGGCTTCGTTACGTAATCATCCGCGCCCATTTCTAAGCCTAATACTTTATCAATCTCTGAGCCTTTAGCGGTTAACATAATAATAGGGAAATCATATTTTTTTCGAATTTCTCTACAAACTTCCATACCATCTCTTTTTGGTAACATTATATCTAACAGCATTAAATCCGGCTGCTCTTCCTCAACCTTTTCTAATGCTTCATCTCCATCATACGCACAAATTACTTTGTAGCCTTCTTTAATTAAATTAAACTGTAAAATATCTGCGATTGGTTTCTCATCGTCAACAACTAAAATTGTTTTACTCATACATTCTCTCCCTTTCGCTATTCATCTATTCTAAACAATGTGTATTTGTAAAGTTACTACTCTTAACTCTAACATGCTTTTTGCTTCCATGCATTATTCACGAACAGTTTCCGTATTTCGACAATTATTTCTCGGGAAATAATGTAGATTTTTATGCTTACTATACAAAAAAGCAGCCCACTATTTGGACTGCCTTTTACAATTACTGACCTACATATGATAAAGGATTGACCAGCTCACCATTTTTCTCAACTTCAAAGTGTAAATGTGTACCTGTTGAATTTCCTGTAGAGCCCATAATTCCAATAACAGAACCTTTTTCAACAACCTGCCCAACACTAACCTTAATAGAAGATAAGTGTCCATAAAGCGTTGTATAGCCGTTTTTATGATTAATAACAATGCGATTACCATAGGTACCAGAAACGCCAGCAGCTACTACTACGCCATTATCTGAAGCTAGTATATTGTAGTTACTAGGACGAGCAATGTCGATTCCGCGATGGATATCACCCCAACGTTGTCCCATAGCACTAGATACATAGCCTCCTACTGTTGGCCAAACAAACTCGCCCGTTCCACGAGACGAGATTACTTTTGTACCTACTACTTCAATATGATCCACTGGTTGTTGTAACACTTTTTCTTCTAAAGCTACTTTAGAAGTGCGTGTGCCATTTTCAGTCGTGATTAAGTAAGAGGTTTCCTTTTTCCCGTTAACGCCTTGTTGTTTTATAACGGACTCCCCTTTGTACATTGTAGGGTCTTCTTTCATTACTTTTTTAAATGGAATTGTATCTGTAACGGTCTTTTCTTGTTTTACTTCAATGGTTACAAATGGTTTTGCAACCGTAACATTTAGTGCTTGTCCTATTTGTAACACTGTATCTACTGTCAGACCAGGATTTAATGCAATTAACTCAGCAGTTGTTAAATTATGCTTTTTAGCGACTGCTCCTAATACATCCCCTGATTGAATTTTATATTCCTTTTGCTCAAGGGATCCTGTCATTAAGTGTTTCACTGCCTCTTCAGGCGATACAATGGCATTAGGATTTACTTTTTGTGTTACACCTGAAACACCTTGTTTAAACACAATATTTAACAGGCGTGATTCACCAGACTGTAAAGCTGGTAATTCATTTATAGATTGTTGGTTTGCAAGTAAATCATCTAACGCTGGTTGAGAAACATATTGTAACTTTAATAAGCGAATTGTTTCTTCATAGGCTTTCGCATCTTTTAAAAAGGTGATTGGCTTATTATCTACTAGTAATGCAAAGGCAGGTGATTGTGCAACTAATGTTTGCTCTAATTTCGCCAAAGTTTCTGCATCCTTTGTTTCATTACTAAACACTTGCTCTGGTATTATTTTCACAACCGAGTTAGCATCGATTAATAAGTCTTTATACTGATTACTTGCTTGCTGTTCTTTCGATGCAATTATTTCTTGAACAGCTTTGTCATCAGATACAGCACCCATATATTCATTTTCTACATATACATGATATATTTTATTTAGTGTTTCTTTATGATTATTTTCTTTTGTAAAGCCTGCGCTTATTGTGAAACTAGCCATTAGTACCGCAATAATTGACACTTTTTTAAAAGAAGAAAAATTGTAGGTGAATCGATTGCTTTCTTCTTTTTTATTACAAGACGAACTCATCAATAAAGCCCCTTCCAACTTTAGCCTAACATAGGTTTAATTACCCACAAAGATTTTGCACCACTATAATGTACCATAAAGAAAATGGCGTTTGAATATTTTATCCCTTTTGTAATGAAAATGTATTATTTCTCTACTAATTGTTACATAAATCTTATATTTGATAATCTTATTCTCACTCCTTTTATTTTTAAATTAGGAAGTATTATCCTTATTATTTTGTTTTAAATGAGTATTTAAACATATTTCTTTTTACTTTTTCAATATTTCGATAAAATAGAGTAAGAGACGTATACTAGTTGATTGGAGCGATTGATTTGAGTGATTCACAGACCACTAAGGTAGCTAAGGCAAGGCAGCAAAAAAAGAATACAGTTCGGAAAATAACCGCCCGAATTGTTATGGTTGCCATAGGTGCCGTCATTATGGCATTAGGACTAGAGCTATTTTTAGTACCAAACCACATTATGGACGGAGGAATCGTTGGTGTTTCCATTATTACCTCGCATTTATTAAGCATACCCCTAGGTATTTTCATCTTCGTTTTAAACTTACCTTTTATCTTTTTAGGCTATAAACAGATTGGTAAAACATTTGCACTTTCTACAGGGCTTGGCATCACTGTGCTCTCCGTAACAACAATCTTCTTACATAATCTTGAACCATTTACAACAGACACATTACTTGCGACAGTTTTTGGTGGGATGATTTTAGGTATTGGTGTCGGTATCGTTATACGTTACGGCGGTTCTTTAGATGGAACTGAAATTTTAGCCATTTTATTTAATAGAAAATCTCCATTCTCAGTCGGAGAAATTATTATGTTCTTCAATGTACTGATCTTTACTATTGCGGGTTTTGTTTTCACATGGGAGCAAGCTATGTACTCTATCATTGCCTATTATATAGCCTATAAAATGATTGATATTGTTATACAAGGGATGGAAGAGTCAAAATCTGTTTATATTATCAGTGATGAAATTGAAGAAATTGGTCAAACTATTATGGACCGACTTGGTCGTGGGGTAACTTTTCTTCACGGGGAAGGGGCCTACACAGGCAACGACAAAAAAGTTATTTTTACCGTTATTACACGCTTAGAAGAATCAAAATTGAAAACAATTGTCGCGGAAATAGACGACCATGCATTCCTTGCAATAGGGAATATTGCAGAAGTTAAAGGTGGCCGCTTCAAGAAGAAGGATATTCACTAAAAAGCACAGCTTGGACAAAAGAGAAAAAGTGTTAGATTGACTCAAATCAATCTAACACTTTTTACTATGTCCGTTGTTGTCCGCTACGGCGGACGCTTTCCGCGGGCACACCGTAAGCCGCAACCCTCGCTGTCGCGCGGCTTGTTGCGTCTTACGTGCTGTGCGTTCCCGCAGGAGTCGCCCGCCTTCGCTACCAACAACTATAAGGTTCCATTCATTTTAAACAGTGGAGATTTACGAATACCGTTTTCCCTCTTTTTAAAATTGATCCTCGCCTCTTGATTATGCTTCCCAAATATCTACTAATACATTTGTTTGTTCACGACCAGGGCCGACAGAGAAGGTAGCAATTTGAATGCCCGTTAATTCACTTACACGTTCTACATAGCGTCGTGCATTCTCTGGTAACTCTTCTAATGTGCGGCAGCCTGTAACATCTTCTGACCAGCCTGGAAGCTCCTCATAAATAGGTTCGCATTGTTCAATAATATGAAGGTTTGCTGGGTACTCTGTAATTGTTTCATCTTTATATTTATAAGCTGTACAAATTTTTACAGTGTCTAAACCTGATAAAACATCGATTGAATTTAATGCTAAATGCGTAATACCACTTACACGACGTGAATGGCGAACGACAACTGTATCAAACCAGCCTACACGACGAGGGCGTCCAGTCGTTGTACCGTATTCGCGACCTACTTCACGGATTTGCTGGCCAACTTCGTCAAATAATTCAGTTGGGAATGGACCATCTCCTACACGTGATGTATAGGCTTTACATACACCAATAACACTTGAAACTTTTGATGGGCCAATACCTGCACCAATTGCGACACCACCAGCAACAGGGTTTGAAGAAGTAACAAATGGATAAGTCCCTTGATCGACATCAAGTAAAATACCTTGTGCCCCTTCAAATAATACTTTGCCACCTTCATCTAATACATCATTTAAAATTTTTGAAGTATCTGTAACATATTTAGCGATTTCTTGTCCATAACCGTAATATTCTTCGAAGATTTCTTCGAATGTTACACCTTCCACTTCATAAAATTTCTCGAACAACTTATTTTTAATTACTAAATTATGACGTAGTTTTTCTTCAAATACTTCTTTATCTAATAAATCAGCCATACGGATACCGATACGTGCTACTTTATCTTGATAGCAAGGTCCGATACCTTTACAAGTTGTACCGATTTTGTTATCGCCACGGCTTTCTTCATCTGCGATATCTTGTTTAATATGATATGGTAAAATAACATGGGCACGATTGGAAATACGAAGATTATCTGTATTGATGCCTCGTTCCTGCAGTCCTTTTAACTCTGTTACAAGCGATTTTGGGTTAACAACCATCCCATTCCCCATCACAGACGTTTTCTCTTTGTAGAAAATACCTGATGGGATTAAATGTAACTTATATGTTTCACCATTAATTTTAATGGTATGTCCAGCGTTATCGCCACCTGCAAAGCGGGCAATCGCATCTGCCTTTTGTGAAAGGAAATCTGTAATTTTACCTTTACCTTCGTCTCCCCACTGTGTTCCTACAACTACAACTGATGTCATAATCAGCACCTCCGTTAGATACGTATTGTATCTCATTAATCAAGCCGTAAATTATTGTAACAATGTTAGAAACAACTCGTCAATAAAAAAATAGTTAAAAACACGAACATAAAATCAATTACTATGATTTAACGTTCGTGTTTAATGACGGAATGGTATGAATATTATCTCTTTTCTAGATAAATATTACTAATCACGTGGTGGCGGTGGTGGCATTTGTGACCAATCCACGTTTATAAATTTATTGAATTCCTTTTTAAAAGCAAGTGTCACTGTTCCTGTAGGACCGTTACGCTGTTTAGCAATAATAATTTCAATCATATTTTTACTCTCGGACTCTTTATCGTAATAGTCATCACGATATAAGAAGGCAACAATATCGGCATCTTGCTCAATACTTCCTGATTCACGTAAGTCACTCATCATTGGTCGCTTATCCTGACGTTGCTCCACGCCACGTGAAAGCTGCGATAGTGCAATTACTGGTACCTTTAACTCACGCGCTAATCCTTTTAACGAACGTGAGATTTCTGATACTTCTTGTTGACGGTTTTCCCCAGGCTTCCCACTACCCTGAATAAGCTGTAAGTAATCGATTAGAATCATTCCAAGTCCATGCTCTTGTGCTAAACGTCTACACTTTGCTCGAATTTCATTGATACGGACACCTGGCGTGTCGTCAATAAAAATACCTGAATTCGATAAACTTCCCATTGCCATCGTTAGTTTACCCCAATCTTCGGTAGTTAAAGCACCTGTACGTAAAACTTGTGCATCAATATTTCCTTCGGCACATAGCATACGCATAACTAGCTGCTCAGCACCCATCTCTAATGAGAAGATGGCAACATTTTCACGTGCTTGCACAGCTACACTTTGTGCAACGTTTAACGCAAAAGCCGTTTTCCCTACAGAAGGTCGCGCCGCAACAATAATCAAGTCATTGCGTTGGAAGCCTGCTGTAATATGGTCTAAATCACGGAAGCCTGTTGGAATCCCTGTTACATCACCTTTACGGGATTGAAGCTGTTCGATATTATCGAATGTCTCAACTAAAACATCTTTTACATGTTTAAAGTCGCCAGCATTTTTTCGGTTGGCGACCTCCATCATTTTCTTCTCTGCTTCGCCGAGTAATGCCTCTACCTCGTCCTCACGTGTGTAGCCGTCCTCAACTATTTTTGTAGCTACACGGATTAAACGACGTAATAACGCTTTTTCCTCAACGATTTTGGCATAGTGAGCAACGTTTGCTGCCGTAGGGACAGCATTGGCGAGCTCTAGTAAATACGATAGCCCGCCAACATCCTCAATCTCTTTTTTTGCTGATAATTCCTCAGTAACTGTTACAACATCTATCGCTTTTCCTTGATCACTTAAACGCAGCATTGTCTCAAAAATCTTCTTATGGGCGTTTTGGTAAAAATCATCAGCTAGCAGAATTTCTGATGCTGTGATTAGTGCCTGTGGTTCTAGAAAAATTGCACCGATAACCGATTGCTCCGCTTCCCGGTTATGCGGTGGAACGCGGTCCATCATCGGTTCGTTCATGGATAGTCGCCCCTTATTCTTCCGTTACTTGTACTTTTAATGTCGCTGATACTTCGTGATGTAGTTTTACAGGTACATTTGTAAAGCCTAGTGCACGGATGCCATCAGGTAAAGTCATTTTACGTTTATCAATTTTAATGCCATGTACTTTTTGCAGTGCTTCTGCAATTTGTTTTGTTGAAACTGAACCAAATAAGCGTCCACCATCTCCTGATTTTGCTTTTAGCTCCACTGTTAATGCTTCTAGCTTTTCTTTTAAAGCTTGTGCTTCAGCTAATTCTGCTGCTGCGTTTTTTTCTTCTAGTTTCTTTTGACCATGTAATTGGCTCATTGCTTGTGCATTTGCTTCTGCAGCATAACCGTTTTTAATTAGGAAGTTTTGTGCATAGCCGTCTGCTACATTTTTTACTTCCCCTTTTTTTCCTTTACCTTTAACATCTTTTAAAAATACTACTTTCATAATTCAGAACTCCCTTCGAGTACCTCATATATGGCCTCTTCTAAATATTTTTTTACTTCACCAATGGAAAGTGCTTCTATTTGGCAAGCCGCATTTGTTAAATGCCCGCCACCGCCGAGCCTTTCCATGATAAGCTGTACATTTATTTCTCCTAATGACCTTGCACTAATGCCAATTTTACCATCTGCACGATGCGCAATGACAAAAGATGCGTTTACATCTTTCATCGTTAGTAAAATATCGGCCGTTTGCGCGATTAACACGGAATCATAAATTTTTGAATCTTCACCTACGGCTAGTGCAATGCCAGGCTTCACGAATTTCACAGTTTGCACAATTTTCGAACGTTCAATATACGTATGGATATCTTCTTTCAAAAGTCTTTGTACTAAAACTGTATCTGCTCCGTTTGTTCGTAAATAAGAAGCTGCCTCAAAAGTACGGGCTCCTGTACGAAGTGTAAAACTCTTGGTATCAACAATAATCCCCGCTAATAGCGCTGTCGCTTCGAGCATATTAATTTTTGCCCGCTTTGGCTGATACTCTAATAACTCAGTAACAAGCTCTGCTGTAGACGAAGCATAAGGCTCCATATACACAAGCGTTGGATTTTCAATAAAGTCTTCACTACGACGATGATGGTCGATTACGACTACCTTTTCCGCAAGCTTTAATAAGTATGGATCAATGACTAAATTCGGCTTATGTGTATCTACAATAATAAGTAAGGATTTTTCAGTCATTTTTGTAGCCACTTCTTCTGGCGTTAAGAAGTGCTCGTAGAAATCGGATTTACTTTCAATTTCATTCATTAAACGTGTGACACTACCGTTCAGTTCATCAAAATTAATGACGACATAGCCTTTTACATCATTCATTTGAGCCATTTTGCGAACCCCAACAGATGCACCAATAGAGTCCATATCAGGATTTTTATGTCCCATAACAAACACTTGGTCACTGTCTTGTATTAAATCACGTAGTGCATGTGAGATAACCCGCGCCCTAACACGTGTACGTTTTTCAACAGGGTTGGTTTTCCCTCCATAGAACTTGAGCTTTCCTGTAGGTTGTTTGATGGCTACCTGATCCCCACCACGACCTAAAACAAGATCCAGACTCGATTGGGCTAATTCACCAAGTTCCACTAGTGAAGAAGAGCCAGCACCAACACCGATACTTAGCGTTAGTGAAAGATTTTTTTGTGCTGTCTTTTCGCGAATTGTATCTAAAATAGCAAATTTTTTCTTTTCTAGTTCTGTTAAAATCGATTCATTTAAAACTGCTAAAAAACGATCCGATGAAATTCGTTTGACAAATATTCCGTGCTCCGCTGCCCAGTCATTGACAATAGACGTTACCATCGTATTAGTTAAGCTACGCGGCTGGTCATCCATTGCTTGTGTAATTTCATCATAGTTATCGACAAATAAAATAGCAATAACTGTACGATCTGCAAAGTATTGTTTTTCAATTGCAATTTGCTCTGTAATATCGAAGAAATATAGTAGACGCTCCTCTTCCTTGTAAAAGACACGATATTTACGATCACGAAGCGTAATCGTTGCTTCTTTTGTTTCCTCGGTCTTCATCAGTACGTAGATGTCGTCGGATATATTGACAATTCCTTCACCCACTAATGCCTCATTGTTTAATACATTTTGCATATATGGGTTTGACCACTCAATTTCGTATTCCTCATTGACGAGCAATATTCCAATTGGCATTTCAAGTAATGCCTCTTCCCCAACTTTTTTCATACGGAAGGAAATGGATTCTATATGCTTTTCGGTCTCTTCAAAAGTAGCTTTTTCAATTTTCCATGTGTAGGCCATTAACAATGCAAAGCCTACTCCATAGCCAATACCAATCGCGATATTCCAAATACAAAGAAGCGCGAACGTCACAATGCCAAAAATGGAAAGAACAAAAAGCGGATAGCGGATTGGTCGTTTTCTAAAAGTCCCCATTACTCATCAGCCCCTTATTCCTTAGTCTTCCCTTTCACAAGTGAACGCACGTCGAAACCTAAATCTACAATACCGAGTAAGATAATGAATGATGAAAGTGGAATAGCTAAAATGGTAGCTATCCATTTGACAACACTCGGCATTCCTTTCGTCGCAATGAAATAATGAATAAATGATATTCCTTGAAGTATTAGTAAAAGCCACAAAATATAAGACACATTTAATACAATAATATCTAGCATAGAGCCCGCTTCTGGACGTATAAATAGATTAATACATAAAATAATCATGTAGTACCATAAAATAGAGCGTGGAAGTCGCATATTTTCATATGCTGGGAATTTTGGTACTGCTAAACCTAATCGTTTTAAAATAGGTAAATTCAATGTAATAACAATAAATGCTATGGAAAATGCAAAGATTGTTACTGTCGAAGGTATTGTTAGCTCAATTGTGTTAAGCATAGCCTCCATTTGTTCAGGTTGAATAGCGATTTGACCTGTCATACTTTTAGCAAGCTCGTTGGATTGCTCATAACTATCTCGGGCAATTTTCAAGCTCATTTCAATCACGTTAATTCCCGCTAATTGCACATAGGCTAAATAGACAAGTGCTGACGATAAAAGTACCGCGATACCAGATGACATGAATAAATAAAGTTTGCTCTTCTTTAATTGAATTGCATTACCTATGATTACCCCAAGTAACGCCATAATAAAGGCGAATGGCAGCATAAACAGTCCACTCGTTAGCACAGTTAGTATACAACCTACAACTGCAACGAGTATTGATGAGGAACGCTTGTAATTTGCGCTATACCAAGCGATTGGTAATGGAGTAAATAGTAAGGCTACTAAAGAAATAATTGGTACATATGCTGAAGCAATCATTAAGATTGTAAACATTGCAACCATCATCGAGCCTTGTACAAGCGCCTTTGTTTGATTATTCGGCATTGAAAACCTTCCTTTTTATCAGTCAAACTTACTAAACTTTATTGTACCATTTTTTCACCTTATTGAACAAAAAACGCTAAGAACGTCTAAAGGCTTTTTGATGAAATAATGACAAAAGTGAAGTTTCCTTATCAAAATAGGATAATGGTATGGAATTTTACTATTTTGGAGCAAAAAAATCACCACAGATAAAGGCGAAATTAAAAAATGAGTCCGGTACAATACCGAACTCAAAATACCAAAATTCACTGAATAATGGCTACATATCACCCACCGTTTGGGCGTCCAAAAAAATCCCCTCCGAACTCATCCTATATTCTTTATCAGCATATTGAGAACTTAAGTGACTATGAGTAGCCATAACGATAGTCGTTCCACTTTCAGACAGCCTTTTAAAAAGGTGAAACACTAAAATTGTCGTATCGTCGTCCAATGACCCAGTAGGTTCATCAGCTATCAACAATATAGGCTTTTTAATCAGTGCTCTGATGACTCCCACTCGTTGTCTTTCTCCACCAGATAACTTGTCAATTTTCTTATCAAGTAAATGATTAATTTTTAAACAGGCACTTAGTTCATCGAGATATGCCGTGATTTGCTTTTGATTATAGTTGCCTAATAATAAAGGTACTAAGATATTTTCCCGAACTGTAAGGTTGCGAATCATTGGATTGTACTGTGATATGTATCCGATTCGACTGCCTCTTATTTCCGAAAGCTCATTAAGATTTTGGGCATGCATTTCTATACGATCCAAAATATAGTTACCACTATCCGCTTTTTCAAGTCCAGCCAATATATTTAAAAGTGTGCTTTTTCCAACGCCACTAGGTCCTTTTATAGAAATGAATTGATTGTTAACAATTTCTAAATTAATGTGATGTAATATTATTTTTTCATTATACGCTTTTACGATGTTCTCTAATGAAATAAAGCTTATGATTTTAATCACCCTTTAACTTTTCAATGACATTCGTCGTTGCTAATAATTGATTCACTAACATATAAACTACGACATAGAATACCAACCAAACCATGAACCCGGCAATTAACAAAATAGATAGTATAGTAAGGTCTTGCATAAATAGAACGGTGCACAACAATGCCAATCCAATACTCATACCATTGAGAATTGAAAATTCGAGTTGTATAGTTTTTTTGATTTTATTATTTGTAACCCCACTCATAATGAACACTAAATACATATCGAATTGTCTTTTTATTAAACTCTTAACGGACAAATAGAAAGCACACAATATGAAAATAAATACAACACCCGATATTGTAAAAATAAGTGTTTGATTGGCATCAACCATTTTGTATAAAAGATTCACTGATAGCGAATTCGCGCCAATAATTTGATAATTAGTGAAATTCGTAACTTTTCCTATGTCTGCAACTTCCTTTCTTACCTCAAGCGCGTTTAAGTTGGTCATTAAATGACCACCCATGTTACTTAATAGAAGTGCGCGAAAGAATATTTCATCTACCTCTGTTTTTTGTAACAACTTAGAAGGCTGTTCAGAAAGCGACATGGAAGGCAGTAGGATATAACGATTGAGTACTTGTTGGGGATTATGGTTAGTAAAAATAAATGCATTTTCCTTTGCAAAGCCAACTACTCGCCCTACAAATTTTTCATAATAGTACTGAAGCTCTAATTGGTCATTTAACTTAAAGTATTGACGATAATCAGAGCCAAGAATGACCGGTATTTCATTTTTCCCTGCTACGTAGACATAAGCGGAATCATCAAATGGCAGTCCTTCCATCAGTTCAACGTCATTATAATCAAAAACGGATTTAGTAATTTGTATCGATTTAGTGGTTTGATATAACGCACCTTCGTACTCATATATATCATTAGTAGCGCCCCATTCATAATAGGCGGAGAACTTCTTATCAGAGGGATATTGTTTTAAGCCTATTGGCTGCGATACGGCATTATAAAAGACCACTTTACTATTTTTAAATACCCGATTATTAAAATCATTGAGTAGATCATAGTTTTTTACATCTTTAAAAAATTCAATTTCTCTTTCACCGATTAAATCATCCGTAATCTGATAGATATTGTAGTTATGAAATTTACTGGCTGAACGTATTTCTATTTTTGAAATATTTATATTTACTAACAGTACAAATAAAACGACAGAAAATAGAAATGAAAGTAACCCTAAAAACAACGTAAACCATTTTTTATTTTTCAGTAGAAGTCTAGCTGTATTCAAAACGATCTTACTCCTTTTTTAATCAAGGACTTTGTCATGAGCAGACAGGCTAAAAAATACACTATAAATGTTACTAATATGTAGAAAACAGATACGTAGTACCACTGATTCCCCCAAATCGAATAGAAATGGTTAAACGCTTTTAATAATAAAAATGCCAATAACATTATCATGATTAGCGCAATGAATTCTAATTTAAACACTTTAAGAAATATAAGTTGCCATTTCCCTCCTGCTAAAAACAATATTTGAACAATGGATTTTTTACTTTGAATGGCATAAACGACTGTAACAGCTTGCGCAATAATGACAAATAGTAAAGAAATGATTAAGAATCCTTTCAATAAAATATTGGAAGTTAATATGGCAGTTCCTCTAT
The DNA here is from genome assembly GCF_038593855.1 of Lysinibacillus sp. FSL M8-0337. NCBI lineage: Bacteria > Bacillati > Bacillota > Bacilli > Caryophanales > Bacillaceae > Lysinibacillus > Lysinibacillus sp. FSL M8-0337. The sequence continues at coordinate 4,536,296 of NZ_CP151996.1, forward strand.
CCTCTTTTTCAAGTAACTGATAACTCGTATTAGGAAATATTTTTTCAATTAATTGATGTGGTTTTCCACTTTCCACATTGAGAATAAACTTCGTTCCATTTTTCAAGTTGATTTGTTGAGACATGACTATATACCATGCCTCTCTATTTAAGTAAGAGGCTGGTGTGTCAAATTGTCCAATAACGAGGCTTTTCATATTTCTTGACAGTGCCTCTTCAGGAAAAACATTGCCTGTAATTATATAGTCTGTAGAGCGTGGTTGTTTTTGATAGTTTATAGGTGGCAACTTCATCGAGTTGTTCATATATATATATTTTAAGTGTGGATTGTCTAGTTTATATTGCATTAACAAATATGGTTCTTCTAAGTCGATGTCTAGAGAAGACTCTTCGGTATTAATAATGAATTCAACAGCATTTTTACTGATATAGCCATTGTTAATCATATTGGTATAGCTAACAGAGTCCAGTATATAAAGCAAGGAAGCGGCGCTAGTAAACAACAGGAACGTTAGTAACAAAAACCTACTAGATACTAAAGAGTTTTTCACTTTGTTTTACCTTCATTGTAAGAAAGAGGATGGGACAAAAGAGATCTAACACTTTTTTGCTGCGCCGTTGTTGTCCGCTTCGGCGGTGCTTTCCGCGGGCACACACGTAAGCCGCAACCCTCGCTAACGCGCGGAATGCCAGCGTCTTACGCTGTGTGCGTTCTGAGCAGGAGTCACCGCCTCCGCTACCAACAATTAGATAGCTAAGTTCTCCATATAGCAAAAATTTATGAACACTTTTCCTCTGTTCCTCAAATTTTTTTAGTTATGTCCCAGCCTCTTCATGTATGTTATTTTCCGTAGTAGGTTTTCGCAACCCAGTCTAAATCTCCAGGGTGCCAACCGCTAATTGCTTGTGTTGTACCGAGCCCCCATACACGGCCACTATCTGCTGCTACACTGCCCGTAATAGCCGATTCGTAACGAGCTCTAGAATAATGGTATACACCAGGCCAAGTCGTGTTTGCAATGACACGTTCATAAACTGCTGAACCTCTTCTAGTATAATCTTTTGTTGCCCTATGTACAGGGTTACTAGTAGCCAATGAAGAAAAACCACTATCTTGTCGTAAAGTAAAATAGCCCGTATCTTCACTCCACCCGCCATAAATCGTTGGGTCATCTAGTGTTACTGCATTTGCTGAAGATAACATTGTGCCGCTCATACTTAATGTAAATGCACCTACCAGCATCCATTTTGTAGTTTTCAAATTTAACACCCCTTGAATCACAAAATAAATTTTAAATTTTCAATATTATAATAATTTAAAATATAATTATCTGTCAATATTCTAAATTTAATAAAAATTGATAGTTTTAATAGTGATGTTTATTTAGACATCTATGTAAATCTGCCGCCGTTTTTGGGTGTTTGTTCTGTATCGATTTTCAAGGAAATAAAAAAGCACAACAAGGCATTAAACCTTGTTGTGCTCAATGATCTTATTTATCTTCAGATACGAATGGAAGTAATCCCATAATACGAGAAACTTTGATAGCTGAAGTTAATTTACGTTGGTACTTAGCGCTAGTGCCAGTTACGCGACGTGGTAAAATTTTACCGCGTTCAGAGATGAATTTTTTTAATAAATCCACATCTTTATAGTCGATATGCGTAATGTTATTAGCAGTGAAGTAGCAAACTTTACGGCGTTTGCGGCCTCCGCGACGTGGTGCCATAGTGATGTCTCCTCCTTATAAGTTTATAGTTTTTGTAGCTCGAAGAATTAGAATGGAAGATCGTCTTCTGATACTTCAATCGGTCCCTTGCTATTCGCAAATGGATCTTCGTCTACTCTTGTATAGTTCGGCTGGTTCATTGGTGGTTGATTTTGCTGATAAGAAGCACCGCCGCCAAATGAACCTTGCTGAGGCATCGCGCCACCATACTGTTGTTGTGGTTGTCCACCGCCATATGACGGCTGGCTATTAGCGTAAGATTGTCCACCGTATTGGTTCGATGCAGGAGCACCTCCACCACTACGAGGCTCTAAAAACTGTACGCTATCTGCCACAACATCAGTTGTATATACACGCTTACCATCTTGTCCTTCATAGCTACCTGTTTGGATACGACCTTCTACTCCAATCAAACTTCCTTTTTTCATGAAGTTCGCTAAGTTTTCAGCCTGTTTACGCCAAGCAACACAGCTAATGAAATCTGCTTCTTTTTCACCTTGTTGGTTTGAGAATGTACGATTTACAGCTACAGTAAATCGAGTAGACGCAATACCATTCGGTGTGTAGCGCAGCTCAGGGTCTTTTGTTAGTCTTCCAACTAATACGACACGATTTATCATCAGAATGCAACCTCCTTTTCAGCATTTTGTTTAAAATTATTTTGCTTCTTCGCGAACTGCAATGTGACGAATGATATCTTCGCTGATGTTAGCAAGACGTGTGTATTCGTTGATTGCTTCTGAAGGAGCGTTTACTTTCACGATTTGGTAGTAACCTTCGCGGAAGTCTTGGATCTCGTAAGCTAAGCGGCGTTTGCCCCACTCTTTTGCTTCGATGACTTCAGCACCGTTAGAAGTTAAGATTTCGTTGAAACGTTCAACTAAAGCTTTCTTCGCTTCGTCTTCAATGTTTGGACGTACGATGTACATTAATTCGTATTTTCTCATCTGTTTACACCTCCTTATGGACTCAGGCTCTCCTGTTTGCAGGGAGCAAGGAGTAAGTAATAAATATTACTCACATCAATGAATTGTAACACATTGGCATCTGTCTTTCAAGTCGCAATCAAATAATTCATTCGATATAATGAAGATTACTAATTTCATGAAGGAGGACTTCTATGTTACCCGATCAAAAACCCGAAGTAATTGAATTAGATATTAAGAAGCTAATGATGGATAGTGTTGTTATTACTAGTGGCCTCGCTATTTTATTTATTGCCATACAAGTCATATGTATGAAGGAGTTTCAAATTTCGGTTTGGCAAATGCTAAGTGGCTTTATCCTTTTTGTCATACTTTATATCGTGCTTATCATATTGCATGAAGCCTTTCATTTAATAGGCTTTATGCTCTTTGGTGGCGTGCCTTTTAAATCGCTAAAATATGGTATTAACTTAGAGCTTGGGGTAGCTTATGCAACGACCGACAAACCACTCCCTAATTATGCAATGAAAAAGGCGTTGTTATTGCCATTTTGGACAACTGGTATTATTCCAACCATTGCTGGCTTTTACTTTAATAGTACCGTCTTGCTACTTGCGGGTGCCTTTTTAATTGGCGGAGCAGTCGGAGATTTTGCCATGTATAAGGAATTGCGCAAATATCCTAAACATGCTCTTGTAGAGGACGATCCTCAGTTACCAAAGCTTTATGTTTATCCTCCACAGAAAACGGATAAGTAATGGCTATCTTCTAGGAGCTAAGTTGTTAGGGTGTTAAAAATCCATGTTGTGCAGCTGTACATAAATTTCTCCAAATGCGATTAATGGTTGCTGTTTCCATAATAGCGTCCATTCCGAGACTGCGAATAATATTATTGGCAATGTCCACACAGTCAGCTGCACTTTCTTTGCTCATTTCCGTAAACTGTTGGTATTCTTGCTCTGTCAGTTCAACTTCCTGTTTATGTTTTTGCCAATAGATTGTCAACATAGCGTAAAATTGTTCTTCAATCTGTTTAAAACGCTTTAGTTGTTGCATATAAAGAAACTGCAATGCGCCAATACGTTCTGTGCGATGGGATTCTTTATTTTTTCGTTCAATGACAGTAGCAGCCTCCTCTAAGAAATTCTCCGTAATGCCCAGACAAACACTTAAAAAAGAAGCTTCTGCAAAAGTGCCGAACGGAAAACGATAGACTGCATTATCATAATTATTTTTCCAAATACCTAATTGGAATGTTTGATCGAATGGTATCCATACATCTTGTACTCGAATTGTATGGCTTGCTGTTGCTTTTAAACCCATTGCTTGCCAATCATTGATAATTTCTACTTGCTCCCGGCTCACCGCGCAACTAATGATTTTATCTGTCAGCATACCATCTTCTTTAATAAAGCAATTCATGGTAAATGTTGTTGCATAGTCAGCTCCGCTACAATACTTCCACTGCCCTGTTACCGAATAACCGCTGTCCATTTTTACGGCTGTACCTGTAGGGTAGCCGCTCCCTGCTATTACTGCATCCCTTGGTGAAAAAATCTCTTCGGCTATTTCTTGCTTAAACGTTGGCGCAAACATATTACCGCCTGTTCCTATTGTCACAAGCCACCCAAAGTTCCCATCGATAGCAGACATGCGCTGAAAAACTTTTATTCCTTCGAGTAAGTCTAAATCTTTACCACCTAACTCTTTTGCTATAAACAATTTAAACAATTGTTGCTCATAAATGATTTCTAATATTTCTTGTGGTAACTTTCCTAACTGATCGATTTCTAAAGCCCGCTTTTTGATTTCTACTATGTTCATAATATCCCCCTTTAGAAATTGAAAATTCTGATATCTATATAACCAAAAATAGGCTATCCCAAACATGAAAATGATTCGCTAGGAGATAGCCTATTATGTTTTTATGAATATAAACTAAGTTCTGTTTGTATTTCATGAGAATTGCTTACATTCATAATGGCAATTTTAAATTAAACGTTAAAGCGGAATAACATGATATCGCCGTCTTGTACAATATATTCTTTACCTTCAAGACGTACTTTCCCCGCTTCTTTCGCAGCAGCTTGTGAGCCTGCTTCTACTAAATCATCGAAAGCAACTGTTTCTGCACGAATAAATCCACGCTCAAAGTCTGTATGAATAATACCAGCACATTGTGGTGCTTTCATGCCTTTACGGAATGTCCATGCACGTACTTCTTGGACCCCAGCTGTGAAGTATGTGGCAAGACCTAGTAAATCATATGAAGTACGGATTAGTTGGTCTAAACCTGATTCTTTAATGCCTAGTTCTTCTAAGAACATCGCTTTTTCTTCATCGTCAAGCTCAGAAATTTCTTCTTCTATTTTTGCACAAATTGTAATTACTTGCGCACCTTCAGCTGATGCATATTCACGTACCTTTTGAACATATTCATTATTATCTGCATCTGCCACTTCGTCCTCTGAAACATTGGCAACATAAAGCATTGGTTTAATCGTTAATAGGTGAAGACCTTTAATCACTTTTAGTTCGTCCTCTGAAAGTTCAGCAGCACGAGCAGGTCGTCCGTTTTCTAATTCAGCTTTGATTTTTAGAAGAATCGGTTCTTCAACCATCGCTTCTTTATCTTTTTGTTTTGCCATTTTACTTACGCGTTGTAAACGTTTATCCACTGATTCTAAATCAGCAAGTGCTAGCTCTAAATTAATTACTTCAATGTCATCAATTGGATCTACCGCACCTGACACGTGTGTAATATTTTCATCTACAAAGCAACGTACTACTTGGCAGATTGCATCTACTTCACGAATATGTGCAAGGAATTTGTTTCCTAAACCTTCTCCTTTAGAAGCACCTTTTACGATACCTGCAATATCAGTAAATTCAAATGCTGTTGGCACTGTCTTTTTCGGTATTACTAACTCTGTTAGTTTGTCTAAACGTGCATCTGGTACTTCAACAATACCTACGTTTGGATCAATTGTTGCGAATGGATAGTTGGCAGCCAAAGCGCCCGCTTTTGTAATTGCGTTAAATAATGTTGATTTTCCAACGTTAGGTAAACCAACGATTCCAGCTGTTAATGCCATAAATGGACACAACCTTTCTATAATCAGTTCAATTTTGTTCCTGTTAAACCACAGTATTATGACACTCTAACGCCCAATCCGTATTGAAGGAGACTGACATAAACCCGACACAAGCAATTCCACCCTACGTCATTTTGTCCGGATTTTTCCTTTGAGCTTGCTCGGCAAAAAGCTCTCTGTAAATCTGTCCATTCACTGGGGAAATTCACTTGATGCAATCGGGGTTTGAATCCCCCATGAATTTAAGTGCATAGTTGGTATTCATCCCCACGAACTTCTGTTGACGCAAGTTAAAGTTTTCTTTATAACCCTATCTATTATATTGATTCGCCCATAAAAAGTCTAATACACAAAAAGCTAGACTTCACTTGCACGCTTTATGACTTTCTTCATTTTTTTCTCAAATTCTCGACGCGGAATCATCACACTGTGCTGACATCCTTCGCATTTAATACGCACATCTGCACCCATACGAATAATTTTCCACTCATTTGTGCCACATGGATGTTGTTTTTTCATTTCGACAATATCATTTAGATCAAATTTTTTCGCTTCCATATTATTCACTTCTCCCATCATCTTTTCCACTTCCACCATATAACATCATTTTAGGATACGCCATAGGAATATCATGTTCCTCAAATAATTGTGTCACATCACGGCGAATTGTTCGAGCTACGCCATATTGTTGTTGTGGCAATGTTTCAGCAGCAATGCGAATCGTTACTTCTGTTCCTTTTACATTTTGGACGCCTAAAAAGGTAGGTACTGCCACTAGCTCTTTATGAATTTCGGGTAGTGTTTCTAAATACTTTTTAATAAGCCCTTCCGCTTTTTCGAAATTTGCATCTGTCGTCATTTGTAAATCTATAAAAATTTTCGAGTTATTGATAGAGTAGTTAATAACCTCTCCAATTGAACCATTTGGAATAATAAATTGCTCCCCAGTAGCACCATTAATCTTTGTTGTACGTAATCCTATCTCTACAACTGTTCCTTCCGCTGCGTTTATTTTAATATAATCCCCTACACCGAATTGGTCTTCAAAAATAATAAAAAACCCTGTAATTACATCCTTTACTAAACTTTGAGCACCAAACCCGATAGCTAAACCGACGATTCCCGCTCCGGCAAGTAGGCCCGCTACCTTAATGTTAAGTGAAGAAAGGATAGCTATAATTGCCGAAAAATAGACAACATACGAAATAACACTTTGTAATAATCTTGCAATTGTTCGTTGTCTGCGCTCTGAATGATTTAATGGTGAGCGCATACGTAGTAAAAATACTTTTTTAATAAATTTTTTACCTAATCGTACAGCTAACCACGATGCAATAAGGATTAATGTAATTTCAATCGTTACATCGATAACCTGATCCCAAAAGGCCTCCGACGTCAGTTGATCCCATTTTTTCTGCATTACTCTTGTGTTGAATTCCATTATTACCACCTCTTGAATAACTTGTTAAAAATTTGCGTATACTGCATAAAAATTGAGCACTTCTTCCAAATAAAAATGAAAGTGAGTTTTTTTATGAATACTATTCCAAATTTAGTACTGCCCTATTCGCTTCATCACGAAAGTAAAAATGCTGTTTGGCAATTGAGTACATTATTTTTAGAGTATATTCCTTTTCATCATGAACGTCTTATTTTTTGTTGTATCGGAAGTGATCGTTGTACTGGGGATACATTAGGACCATTAACAGGTAGTTTTTTGAAAAAGTCTGTTAGTTTCCCTTATGAAGTTGTAGGAACTTTAGAAAATCCATTGCATGCCCTCAACTTAGATTCAACCATACAGCAGTTACACCATCATACTACGAAACCTTTTATTATTGCGATTGATGCATGTCTAGGTAGTGAACAAAACGTTGGACATATTGCAGTGCAGAACGGACCAATATTGCCTGGGAAAGCGGTAAAAAAAGAATTGCCCCCAATTGGTGACATTTCCGTTAAAGGGATTGTCAATATTGGAGGCTTTATGGAAATGCTCGTGTTACAAAATACGCGACTGCATATCTCTTATGCAATGGCTGAAAAGCTTTCAAGAGCTTTACTGCTTGCTGCACATCGCTACTCATTGAAAAGGATAGATGATGGCAACCATGATGCCGGCAACGACAATACCCGGCAACAAGTTAGCAGCCTTGATCTTTGTTAGGCCTGCTATATTTAACCCTATCGCTAAAATCATAACACCACCTACTGATGTCATTTCTGTAATGAACATCTGTAGGGCGTCATCTGGGATATATGCACTGATGACGCCTGCAAAAATGGCAATTACCGCTTGGTATACAAATACTGGAACTGCTGATAATAATACGCCAATCCCTAAAGTAGAAGCTAAAATAATGGATGTAAAACCATCAATAATACCTTTTGTTATTAAGACATTATGATCCTGTCGTAGCCCGCTATCAAGTGCACCTATGATTGCCATTGAGCCAACAACAAATATTAATGATGCAGTTACAAAGCCTTCTGCAATATTAATTTGATTGTCATTCGTACGTCTTTTACTAAAAAGTGATTCAATCCACTGACCAAGTCGATTCATTTGCTTATCTAAATCTAGCCATTCTCCAATCACAGTTCCTACTACTAAACTGACCACTAAAATAATAAAATTATTACTCTCGAAGCCCATTTTGATCCCTAAAAGCGCGACAGATAAGCCAATAATCGATAATACAGAAGCTTTCATCGACTCAGGAATATTTTTAAAAATGCGCCCCACCAATGCACCGACTATAATCAACAGTGCATTAATTAATGCTCCTAAAATTACCACAAAAAGGCCTACCTTCTCTCTAGAAAAATAGAGAGCGCCTAGTATATTGGCGCTCTAATTACATTAGTGGACTATTAATCATCTTCTTGGATGTTTAATATTTCCAAAATACGTTCCAAATCATCTTCAGAGTAAAATTCAATTTCAATTTTACCTTTGTTATTTGCCTTTTTAATTTGGACGTTTGTTCCAAAATAATCACGTAATTGTGATTCTTTCGCTACAACAAAAATATCCTTCTTCTTCGGTTGCGATGTTTCACGTGAAACTTCTTCATTTAAACTTTGCACCAAAATTTCTACCTGACGCACATTCAAGCCTTGTTTAATAATCTTGCGTGCAACTTCTGGGATTCTTCTTTTATTTTTTAACCCAAGTAAGGCACGTCCTTGTCCCATTGATAATATACCTTCATTCATCAATGCTCGAACTTCCTCTGGCAAAGCTAATAAACGAACGTGATTCGCAATATGCGGCCTACTCTTACCTAAGCGTTTGGATAACTCCTCTTGTGTTAGATGTAAGTTTTCCATTAAACTTTGATATGCTTCTGCCTCTTCAATAACTGTTAAATCTTCACGTTGTAAATTTTCTAAAATAGCAAGCTCCATCATTTGTGAGTCCGTTAGCTCTTTCACAATCGCTGGCAATAATTCTAAGCCTGCTAACTGTGCCGCTCTATAACGACGTTCTCCTGCTACAATTTCATATTTCTGTCCTTTTTTCCGTACAGCAATTGGTTGTAAAATACCGTGTTCCTGAATTGAATCAGCTAATTCTTGTAATGTTTCTTCATCGAATATTTTACGAGGCTGAAATGGATTTGCGACTATTAGCTTTAGTTGTAGTTCTTCTACTTTTTCACTTTGTTCTAGCGATTCTCCTGGAAATAGAGCACCAATACCTTTTCCTAAACCTTTAGCCATTTTTTATCACTTCCCTCGCCATCTCTAAATAAACTTCAGCACCTCTTGATTTTGCATCATAAATAATAATAGGCTGTCCATGACTTGGAGCCTCACTTAATCGTACATTACGAGGAATAATCGTTTTATATACTTTATCTTGAAAATATTTTTTCACTTCATCAATTACTTGTAAACCTAAATTAGTTCTTGCATCAAGCATTGTTAATAATACGCCATCAATATATAACTGCTGATTCAAATGCTTTTGCACTAAACGCACAGTCGATAATAATTGACTTAACCCTTCTAATGCATAATATTCACATTGCACAGGAATTATCAGTGCATCAGACGCCGTTAACGCATTAATTGTTAGTAGCCCTAATGAGGGTGGGCAATCAATAATAATATAGTCATAGTCTTCTTTAATGTCTTGAAGTGCATGCTTTAAGCGTACTTCACGAGAAATCGTTGAAACTAATTCAATCTCTGCTCCCGCTAAAGAAATGGTCGCAGGGACGATTGATAGATTTTCAACATTTGTTTGTTGAACGACATTTTCAACGTTTTCGTCATCGATTAGTACATCATAAATACAACTTTGTATTTCTCCTTTATTAATGCCCAGTCCACTTGTTGTATTGCCCTGTGGATCTGTATCAATCAATAGCACTTTTTTTCCTAAATATGCTAGACAAGCGCTTAAATTGACCGATGTCGTTGTTTTACCTACGCCACCCTTTTGATTGGCGATTGCTATAATTCTACCCATTTAAAAGCACCTGCTTTCATCTATCAAAGTTTGCTTTGACAAATCCATTTGTAAAATCATTGTTCAATACCGTTATCTTACTTATCATTCTATCAAAAAAACTCAACAGAGTTGTATAAAATATTAAGAATATATACAAAAAAGGAGGCATCTTAGATTTATTTCTAAGATCCTCCCTTGTATTCCACATATAAAACTGCACAAATTACTTTTTTAATATAATTAAAATAAATTAAGATTTCTTCTTTTTAGGTATTTTTACTGTAATTTGATAGTATTCTTCTGTGTCTTCTTCTTCTGTCTTAACCGTTATACCACTTTTCGTCACCATTGATAGTGATTGTTTAATCGTATTTAAGGCTATACGGACATCTTTACTTATTGCTTTTCTTTTCGGCTTCACTTTTTTAGGAATCGCTTCTTCTTGATCCGCCGCTTCTGGATGTAATAATGCATGGATATGCTCTTCTAATTGGCGAACATTCCAATCATGCTCAATTGCTTGATGCAAAATCTCTAATTGTAATGTTTGATCTTTAATAGCAATTAGTGCACGGGCATGTCTTTCAGAAATTTGACGCTTTAATATAGCTTGCTGCACTTCTTCAGGAAGCTTTAATAGACGTAATTTATTGGCTACCGTGGATTGTCCTTTTCCTAGTCGTTGGGCAAGAGCTTCTTGTGTAAGCTCATGAAGCTCTAATAATTTTTGGTAGGCCACTGCCTCTTCAATTGCCGTTAACTCTTCACGTTGAAGGTTTTCAATTAATGCAATTGATGCTGTTTCCTTATCTGTTAAATTCCGTACAATTGCAGGAACTTCTGTCCATTGCAGCTTTTTCATTGCGCGGTAACGACGCTCACCGGCGATGATTTCATATTGATTGTTTGCTGTGCTACGTACAACAATTGGTTGAATCACACCATGGGTATGAATGGTTCTAGATAATTCTTCAATTTTTTCGTCATCAAAAATAGTACGTGGCTGAAAACGGTTTGGTACAATTTGATCGATTGGAAGCTTAATGACCTCTTCTGTTGCACGAACCGCCTCTGCTTGTTCTACTTCATTTTCCACAATAGGCTCTGCTTTATTTCCGCCTCCAAAAAAACGTGAAAAAGGACTTTTCATCCAAGTGGCACCACCTTTAAGTAACTATCTTGCTCTGTCTCATTCTATTATTATTTATTATATTTCCTAAAATGTATATAGTTCATAGATGTCATTTGCGTGAACCATCCATAACTAGTATGTATGCTCAAACTAGAGAAAATATTTTTCCAGTTTGAGAAGTTTCACATGAAACACTAATTATTGAATAGGTGTTTTATTTGGTACACCAGGCTTACGCGGATATTTTTTTGGCGTTCCTTTTATTTTATCAAAAACATATAAAGTACGTTCACTTTCTTCAACAGGTAAAGTAAAAGAATACTCTTCTTTTAATGTAACACCTAAAGTGACTAATGCTTTTTTGGCATCTTTTAATTCTTCTGGACCTGCCGCTGCCTTTAACGCAACAAAGTAACCACCCTGTTTTGCTAGTGGTACACATAATTCCGATAGTACAGATAAGCGAGCTACTGCACGGGCTGTTACAACATCAAATTGTTCACGATATTTGATATTTTGACCAAATTCCTCTGCACGAGCATGGACAAAATGCATATGATCTAACTGTAATTCTTCACTTAAATGATTTAAAAATGTAATGCGTTTATTTAAAGAATCTACAATTGTTACTTGTAAATGAGGGAAGCAGATTTTAATTGGAATACTAGGGAAACCAGCTCCAGCTCCTACATCACAAACGGTTGTTACCTGTGTAAAATCAAAATAAAATGAGGCACTAATAGAATCATAGAAATGTTTTAAATAGACACCTTCAAAATCTGTGATTGCTGTTAGGTTCATCTTTTCATTCCACTCGACAAGCAGTTCAAAATACTTTTTGAACTGTGCTAGTTGCTTGTCAGAAAGTTCTATCCCCTTGTCCTTCAATGCCTCAATAAATTGTTGTTCGTTCATGTAAGGTCTCCTTTAAAAAATGGCTCAATATTTGTTTGGACGCAAATAACAAAACGTTGAAGGATAACATAGCCTTAAAAATAGGAAGCGGGCACAATGGTATGCCCGCCTCTTATTCACTTTGTTGTTGCGCTATTATTCACCACTTACACGTGCGATTTTCCCTTGTTCAATGTAAACAAGTAGAATCGAAATATCTGCAGGATTTACCCCTGAAATTCGAGACGCCTGTGCAATGGAAAGCGGAATTACTTGTTTTAATTTTTGTCGTGCTTCTGTTGCAAGACCTGAAATGGCATCATAATCAATGTTCTCTGGAATTTTTTTATTTTCCATTTTATGAAGCTTTTCAACTTGTTGCAATGCTTTTTCAATATAACCTTCATATTTTAGCTGAATTTCAATTTGTTCTTTCACTTCATCGGAAAATTCAATTTCAGCTGGTATTAACGAAGACACTAAATCATAGTGCATTTCCGTGCGTTTTAATAAATCGGCGCCACGTATACCATCTTTCAGTTCACTACCACCTACAGAGCGAATGGTAGCTTGTGTTGTTTCGTTTGGTTTAATGATTACTTCACGAAGGCGTGCAATTTCATTTTCAATTAACGCTTTTTTCTCCATGAATTTTTCATAACGTTGCTGTGATATCATGCCCATTTTGTAAGCACGTTCAACTAAACGTAAATCTGCATTGTCATGACGAAGTAGTAAACGATATTCAGCACGAGATGTAAGGAGACGATATGGCTCATTTGTACCTTTTGTTACTAAATCGTCAATTAATACACCGATGTAAGCTTCTGAACGACTTAAAATCAGTTCTTCTTTACCAAGGACATTGGCAGCAGCGTTCATACCCGCCATCAAACCTTGAGCAGCTGCTTCTTCATAACCAGATGTTCCATTAATTTGACCGGCTGTATATAAACCTTTAATGCGTTTTGTTTCCAATGTTGGCCATAATTGCGTTGGAACGATTGCATCGTATTCGATTGCGTAACCTGCACGCATCATTTCCGCTTGTTCTAATCCTGGAATTGATTTTAACAAACGATGTTGCACATGCTCAGGTAAGCTTGTTGATAAACCTTGGACGTACACTTCTCTTGTATTGCGACCTTCTGGTTCTAAGAAAATTTGGTGGCGTGGCTTGTCATTAAATCGTACGACTTTATCTTCGATTGAAGGACAATAGCGCGGACCTGTTCCTTTAATCATCCCTGAGTACATTGGTGAAAGATGTAAATTTGCCTCAATAATTTCATGTGTTTGAGGGCTTGTATATGTTAGCCAACATGGTAGTTGGTCCATGATAAATTCAGTTGTTTCAAAGCTAAATGCACGTGGTACATCATCGCCTGGTTGTATTTCCGTTTTTGAATAATCAATTGTACGGCTATTGACACGAGGTGGTGTACCTGTTTTGAAGCGTACAAGGTCAAAACCTAATTCTTTTAAATTGTCTGCTAAGCGAATAGATGGCTGTTGATTATTAGGACCGCTTGAATATTTCATGTCTCCAATAATAATTTCACCACGAAGGAATGTACCAGTTGTTACAACTACTGCCTTGGCACGATAAATTGCGCCAATTTGTGTAATAACACCTTTTACTTCGCCATCTTCTATAATAAGCTCTTCTACCATTGCTTGGTGAATTGTTAAATTTTCATTTTCTTCTAACACACGTTTCATTTCGTGTTGGTAGAGTATTTTGTCCGCTTGGGCGCGTAATGCACGTACAGCTGGACCTTTCCCTGTATTTAACATACGCATTTGAATATGCGTTTTATCTATAACTTTCCCCATTAACCCACCTAGTGCGTCAATTTCACGAACGACAATCCCTTTTGCAGGACCACCGATGGATGGGTTACATGGCATAAATGCAATCATATCTAAGTTGATTGTTAGCATGAGCGTGTTGGCACCCATTTTAGCAGCAGCATAGGCAGCTTCTGAACCTGCATGTCCTGCCCCTATAACAATCACATCAAACGTGCCTGCCTCATATTGTGTTGGCATGCTCGTATCTTCCCTTCTCTAGTAGAATTATTTCCCTAAACAGAACTGTGAAAATAGTTGATTGATAAGGCTTTCTTGCACCGTATCTCCAATAATTTCACCAAGTATTTCCCAAGTTCTTGTTACATCTATTTGCACCATATCAACAGGTACACCAGCCTGTGCTGCAGCTAGTGCGTCCTCTACCGTCGCTTGCGCTTGGTGGAGTAATGCGATATGACGTGCATTCGATACATATGTTAAATCGCCCGCTTCAATTTGACCCCCGAAGAATAATGCAGCTATTGCTTCCTCTAATTCTGCTATTCCCTCTTCTTGTAAAAGAGAAGTGGTCACAATACGATGACTACCTGCTAATTCTTTTACACGGGCTAAATCAATTTTTTGCGGTAAATCGGTTTTATTGACAATAACGATATAATCCATCGCCTCAATTGTTTCGAATAGACGTTCATCCTCAATCGTTAATTCATCCGCATAGTTTAGTACGAATAAAATTAAGTCTGCTCCACGTAACGCCTCACGAGAACGTTCAACGCCAATTCGCTCCACAATATCTTCTGTTTCACGAATGCCGGCTGTATCGACTAAACGAAGTGGTACCCCACGTACATTTACGTACTCTTCTATAATATCACGAGTTGTACCTGCAATATCTGTCACAATTGCTTTATTTTCTTGGACTAAACTATTTAAAAGTGAAGATTTCCCTACATTTGGTCGCCCTAAAATAACAGTCGATAAGCCTTCACGTAAAATTTTGCCCTGAGAGGATGTTTGTAAAAGTTTAATGATTTCATTGCGTACCCATGTACATTTTTCAAGTAATACAGGCACTGTCATTTCTTCTACATCATCATACTCTGGATAATCTATATTAACCTCTACTTGCGC
Source organism: Lysinibacillus sp. FSL M8-0337 (assembly GCF_038593855.1). Classification (NCBI taxonomy): domain Bacteria; kingdom Bacillati; phylum Bacillota; class Bacilli; order Caryophanales; family Bacillaceae; genus Lysinibacillus; species Lysinibacillus sp. FSL M8-0337. The sequence continues at coordinate 4,551,480 of NZ_CP151996.1, forward strand.
TAAAGTCTCTAGCAATGCTTGGCGCAAATCACCGATAAGGCGAGATAATTTCCCATCCATTTGACCAAGTGCAACATTCATCGCACGATCTGTCTTCGCTCGAATTAAATCCATCACCGCTTCTGCCTGTGATAAATCAATACGCCCATTTAAAAACGCACGTTTTGTAAATTCACCTGGCTCTGCCAATCTCGCCCCATTTGTTAATGCTAATTTTAATACGCGATTAACTGAAACGAGTCCTCCATGGCAGTTGATCTCTATTACATCCTCACGCGTGAACGTTTTTGGTCCTCGCATTAACGATAGCATTACTTCTTCTACTACCTCATTTGTTTTAGGATCTACTAAGTGTCCATAATGAATTGTATGTGAAGCCTGCTTCTTTAAACTTTTTCCACCAGGCGCTTTAAAAATCTTATCTGCAATAGCTACTGCTTCATCACCACTTAAGCGAACTATGGCAATAGCTCCTTCACCCATCGGTGTGGATATCGCAGCAATTGTATCGAACTCCATTGTATTACCTCCTTAACGTTATCCACATGTGGATAAATAAAACCGATCAACACTTTCTAACATCTTAGACTAACATATTTTCGAAAAAATCTAAAGTAAGGATCATTTCCAATTGTGGATAAATAAATTACTTAACCCTCATCATTTTCGCTTTAAAAGTTGCACTATCCGACATTTTCCGACTTGTCGTACTGTCACATTATCTTCCTGTTTCAGACAGTAAAAAAACGGTCACTTTATCATAACGATAAAATGACCGGTTTTTTTAGCATATGTCTGTATGCCTTTACGTAAAGAAAGTCTAAGCGTTCTTTACTGGTTCAATAACTAAATAGCGGTTTGGTTCTGTGCCTTCTGAATATGTTTCGATATCCAGACGATTCGCTAATTGATTATGAATAATTTTTCTTTCGTATGATTGCATCGGTTCAAATGCCACACGTTGATTTAACCGAAGTGCCTTATCAGCCATACGATCCGCCAGTTGCTCTAAAGCTTGTTGTCGACGTTCACGATAGTTTTCTACGTCTAATTTCACCATTAAGAACTGTTTAGCGGTTTTATTTAAAACGAGTTGTGTTAATTGTTGTAAAGAATTTAACGTTTGACCGCGTTTCCCTATAAGTAGTGCAGCCTTCTCACTTTTCAATTGAAACAGCACATATTTACCTTCACGGGCCGTTTCAATATCAAGATCTTGAATTCCCAATTGCTCCGCTATACTAACTATATAAGCTTTTGCTTCTTCAATTGGATTTACAGTGTTATCTTCTTCCTCTTTAATGGCTTGTTGAACAGCTTCGATGTCCATTGGTTGTTCCGAAACTTGTGAACTTAATTTTGCAACGTCATCCACTACTTTTTGTTCGTTCAATTGTTCTTTAGCCGTTTCGTCTTGCTCAGCTACTTTTACTATTTCTGTAGTTGGACGAACTTGTATTTCTTTTACAGTCACACGTACTTCTGCAGAACGTGCTCCAAAACCTAAAAATCCTTTTTTACCTTCTTGTAAAACTTCAACATCTACTTGTTCACGGGTTTTGCCAAGTTTCTGTAACGCCAATGAGATCGCTTCTTGTGTTGTTGCGCCTATTTGCGTAAGTTGTTTCACTTTTTAGCCCCTCCATTTTGAGCAGGTTGTGTTTTGTTGTTTTGCCAAGGTTTATAAATATACAGGTTTTGAAGAATCGAGATAATATTCCCGATTACCCAATAAAGTGATAATGCAGCTGGTAGTGCCATACCAAAACCGATAATCATGAATGGCATAATGTAAATCATAATTTTCATCTGAGGGTTGTCCATTGCTGGGCCCGTACGTAATACGAAAAATTGCATAATACCAGCAATTATTGCTAACGCTGGCGCAGGGTCTGCTAATGGGAAGATAAAGAAATTTCCTAAATCAAAAGCAGCTGTAGCGTTCATTCGACTAATTGCGTGATAAAAACCAATTAAAATTGGCATTTGAATGATTACTGGTAAACATCCAGCAACTGGGTTTACACCGGACTCACTCATCAGCTTCATCATTTCTTGCTGATACTGTTTCTGTGTTTGTGCATCCTTAGAAGCATACTTCTTCTGCAATTCCTTCAATTTTGGCTGAATTTCTTGCATTTTTTTCGAGCTCTTTGTCTGTTTAATCATCAATGGCAGTATTGCTAAACGAATAATAATTGTTACTGCAATAATCCCCCATGCATACGTACCAAGTAAATCAGCAAAATATTTTATCGCTGATACTAACGGCCAAACAATGAATTCATTCCAGAAGCCTTGGCTATCTTTGGATATTGGATCATTAAATTCTGTACACCCAGATAGTAGTAATGCTACTGATACTAGCGACAAAATTACCCAAAGTTGTTTTTTCAACCGTCTTCCCCCTACAAATACTATTCACTTTTCTAAAAATCTATATGCATTGTCTCTATTCAATTTTATTTTTTCAACTGAATAAAGTTATCAGTTATTTTATCATGCAAAATAGCTTTCACTCTACTAAATATGCCAATAAATATGTGCGCATGCAGTAAAGGTACTAACTACATTTACATAAGTTATTGTGGACCCTTTTAAAAGTGTACTTTATCGCCACTTTGGTTGCTGTATGTATTACGATTTCTTCAATACTCTAGCAATTCGTAGTACATGCTGCAAACTTTGTTTCACTTCATGAAAATCCATAGTGGCCGCCGGATGTCTGGCGATAATAACATAGTCCATATTCGCCTTTAATTCATCTTTTATCTCATGAATACTTTGTCGAATATAACGTTTAATTTGGTTGCGTGTTACCGCATTCCCAAGCTTCTTACTAACAGATAACCCTACACGAAATTCTGTTTGTCCCTCTTTCGGCAAAAAATAAACGACAAACTGACGATTCGCGAAAGATTTACCTTTTTTAAACACCTTTTGAAAATCCTCATTCTTTTTCACTCGTTGGCGTTTTTTCATTACTTTCACCTGCTACTGAATTATTCTTTTGATCCTTAACGGCTTCAAAAAATAAAGAAAAAAAAGACCACTGATGTGGCTCAGTGGACTTATTTTATGCTGATAAAACTTTTCTTCCTTTACGACGACGAGCAGCAAGAACTTTGCGACCGTTTTTCGTGCTCATACGTGCGCGGAAACCGTGAACTTTGCTGTGCTTACGTTTCTTTGGTTGGTAAGTACGTTTCATTGTATATAGACACCTCCTGAATGAAAGTTGAATTTTTCAACATACAGACCTGCATATTATATAAAGTAATTAGCTATTTTGTCAATGTATTTTATAAATTTCTTTCAATTCGCCAATTCTATGTTTATCTTTCCTTTCTTTTAAATTATCCACAGAATACTTGTTTTTTTTACACAGACTTGTGTATAGTATTTTTTGCATTATTTTTTATCCACAACGGTTATCTACAGCTTTTTCACATAAGCAGTGCTTGTGGACAACTTGAAAGTGAGTAAATCAAAGTTATGTGGATAAGTTTCATAAACTATTGAAATAGCTTTGTTTTTCTGATACGATTACTGTGCTTCACTTTGTTGAAAACTAAAACGAACTAATCTTTTATCCACAACTGTTGATATGCTGTGGATAATTTTTATCACAGCCTTTGGTTAAGTATTATCCACAACTTGTGATTTTGTGGATTAGTCGTAAAATGAACGTATTTACTTATCACATAAATGCACTATATTTTTTTATTGCTGTATATGTATTGAACTGTAAAGGAGAATAGCAGC